>JADGHE010000005.1 GCA_019689555.1 Variibacter sp.
GACCGGCCAAGAAACGGGGGTCGCTTCGCTTCAGCCCCGCCCGACGAAGGGCATCTTGGTCGCCATCACGGTCATGAACAGGACGTTCGCGTCGAGCGGCAGGCTCGCCATGTAGGCGACCGCCCGGCCGACATGCTCGGCGTCCATGCGCGGCTCGATCATGTAGGTCCCGTTCGCTTGCGGCACGCCCTCGCCCTCTGCCATGCGTTCGGTGAGGGGCGTCGCGGCGTTTCCGATGTCGATCTGCCCGCAGGCGATGTCGTACTGGCGGCAGTCGAGCGAAGTCGATTTGGTGAGCCCCGTGATCGCATGCTTGGTGGCGGTGTAGGCCACCGAATAGGGGCGCGGCGCATGCGCCGAAATCGAGCCGTTGTTGATGATGCGGCCGCCGCGCGGCGTCTGGTTCTTCATGATCTTGATAGCCTCCTGCGTGCACAGGAACGGCGCGGTGAGGTTGGTCTCCACCACGGCCTGCCACTTCTCGAATTCGAGATCCTCGAGCGGCACCGCGGGCGCGCCGATGCCGGCGTTGTTGAACAGGACGTCGAGGCGGCCGAAGGTCTCCTTCACCTTGGCGAACAGCGCCTTGATCTCCTCGGGCTTGCGCACGTCGGTCGGCACAACGAGCGTCTTTGCGGGCGCGGCCTCCCGCGCCGTCTCCTCGAGTTTTTCCCTGCGACGGCCCGCGAGCGCGACCGCATAGCCCTCCTTCGCCAGCGCGAGCGCAACCGCCTTGCCCACGCCGGTCCCCGCGCCCGTTACCAAAGCCACCTTCTGCAGCGCAGCCATGCGTCACTCCTCTTCGCCGCCTGTTCTCGCGATCGGGCGGCATTCGCGTTGATGACGGACGCGATGATGGCGCTTTCGCCGCAGCGCGCAAGCGCGGCGCGAGGCGGGGAGAGTCCGGAACGGCGGCGCGCGAAGGTCAGCCGGCGACGAGGCGGCGCTGCCGCTCGGGTTCCGTTGCGGGGGCCTGCGTGGCGAGCCGCCGGGCAATTTCGGTGGCTTCGACCGGATGCCCGAACAGATAGCCCTGCATCGCGTGCACGCCGGCCGCGCGCAGAAAGAGCTGCTGATTGGCGTTCTCCACGCCCTCGGCGGTCACCTTCATGCCGAGGCCGCGGCCGAGGCTGATGATCGCATGCACGATGGCCGCCGCGTCGGCGGCGCTCTCGATGTTGTTGACGAAGCTGCGGTCGATTTTGAGCTTGTCGAAGGGAAAGGTGCGCAGGTAGAGCAGGCTCGAATAGCCGGTGCCGAAGTCGTCGAGCGCGAACTTCACGCCGAGAGTCTTGAGTCGACGCATCGCGCTTTCCGCTCCTTCGACATTGCCGAGGAGCGTGCTTTCGGTGAGCTCGAGCTCCAGTCGCCGCGGGTCGAAGCCCGTCTGCTCCAGGATCCGCTGTACGACCTCGACGAAATCGGGCCGCCGGAACTGCAGGGGCGAGACGTTGACGGCGACCGTCACGTCCGGCCAGATGCGGCCGTCCATGCAGGCGCGCCGCAGCACCCATTCGCCGAGCGGAATGATGAGCTCGCTCTGCTCCGCCACCGCGATGAACGTCGAGGGCGGGACGAGGCCGCGGACGGGATCGGGCCAGCGGCACAGCGCCTCCACGCCGATGATCCGTTCGCCGTCGGGGCTGAGCTGCGGCTGATAGGCGATGGCGAGGCCGTTGCGTTCGATCGCGCTGCGCAAATCGCGTTCGAGCTGTTTGCGCTGCGTGAGGTCGGCGTTCATCGCCGCGTCATAGATGCAGGCCCGGTTGCGGCCTTCGTTCTTCGCGCGGTACAGCGCCATGTCGGCGAAGCGCATGATGTCGGCGCTGTCGCGCGAGTCGCGGTCGACGACGACGATGCCGATGCTCGCGCCGATGACGAGCGTGTGGCCCGCGACGGCATAAGGGGCGCTCACGACCGCGATGATGCGCTCGGCGATCTCCTGCAGGTGCCGCTGGTCGGTTGGGCCCCGCGTCAGCACGGCGAATTCGTCCCCGCCGAGGCGGGCGACGAGGTCCTCGCCGCGCACCGCGCCGCGCAGCCGCTGGGCGACGGCGCCGATCAGCGCGTCCCCGACGTGGTGGCCCAGCGTGTCGTTGACGTCCTTGAAATGATCGAGGTCGATGGAGAGCAGGGCCGCCGTGGCGTGGCCCTGCCTGACGTCCCCGATCAGGGCGTCGAGGCGCTCGCCGAACAGCATGCGGTTGGGCAGGCCGGACAAGGGATCGTGCATCGCCATGTAGCGCAGCCGATCCTCGCCGGCGGCGATGGTGGCCGTCGTGCGGCGGGCGTAGCGCAGCACGAAGCCGGCGAGCGCGACGAAGAAGCCGAGCGCGATGCCGACGAAGGGCAGGGTGTCCCAGATGATCGCCGCGCCCGGCCGGTTGGGAGTCCACGCAAAACGCGCGATCGTCTCGCCGGCTTGGTTCTTGGGAGCGAAGAAGTTGCTGGCCGGATCGGTCGCTGTCTCGTCGACGAGTCGCAGATCGGGAAGTTCGAGCTGCTCGCCCACTTCGCGCAGGAAGCCGCTGGAGATGAGCTTGACGATGACCAGGATCGGAGACGAGCGAACGTCGCCGCGGCCGTCGGCGTTCAGCGCCGCGGCGGCGACGAAGGCGGGCTCGCCTGCGAAGCGTTGCATCCTGGCGGCGCTCCGCGCGGGCGGCGGTTCGTGCAAGGTGCCGCGCATCGTGAGGGGAGGGCTGCTCGACGCCTCGGGCGTGATCGGGGCGAGAAGCGACGCGATCTCCCGCAGCGCGGCCGCGATTTGGTCAGCGGGCAGGGCGGCGTCGCCGGCCAGGCGCCGCACGCGTCCGCTCGCGGGGTCGACCACCAGCACCAAGGCGCCGCTGAGGGGCCCCTGAAGGCGCATGCCGATCTGCTGATGGATCCAGTCCGCATCCGGCTCGAGCCACAGCCGTTGCAGCGCCTCATCCGCGGCGGCGATGTATTCGGCCTCCCGCAGCAGACGGTTCTGCCGGTCGGCGAGCGCATGCGAGATCAAGGTCTGCTCGCGCTCGAGGGCCACCAGATCCGCGCGATGGGCCGACGACACGACGGCCAGCGCGATGCAGACGATGGCGAGCCCGACGACGAGCCAGATCGGCGCGACGGTGCCACGGCGGGGGCGGCACGGAAAGGGAAGGCCATCCATTGCGGGGCGCTCCTCTCCCGAACCTCCCCTCAGCAAGTGCCGCCGCGCCGACATATCCCCTTTCCGGCATTGCCCGCCGAAACCGTAGAACCAAAAGTTTGTAAAATGCTTGCTGGGGGCATGGACCTGACCGATGCTCGAGTGCGGGCGGCGATTTTCGATGGTTGCGTTAATCGTGCGTAAAGCGGCCTCGCGCGCGCCGACTCGTCGTCAGGAGGCGGGATGGACGCGGTCCGCAATGTGATCGAAGACGGCGCGCCCGCCCGGCCGCGGCGCCGACGCCGGGCGTGGCCGGCCGGCGCAATTCTCCGGCTCGGCCGTTTCTCGACAGGCCGTGCAGGCCTCGCGGACAGCGCCGGCAGGGTCGCCTGCCGCGCGCGCCGAGACGCTTGAGCGGCGGCAGCGGGCGCGTTAGACGAGCCCGACGACACTGGGGGATGTCCATGCAGGCCCAAATCGACGCCACGCCCGAAATCGTCACCGCCGGCCTTCTGGTGATCGGCGACGAGATTCTTTCGGGACGCACGAAGGACAAGAACATCGGCTACATCGCGGAGTATTTGACGAATATCGGCATCGACCTGCGGGAAGCGCGAATCGTGCCGGACGTCGAGGAGGAGATCGTCGACGCTCTCGACGCCATGCGGGTCCGCTACACCTATGTGTTCACGACCGGCGGCATCGGGCCGACGCATGACGACATCACCGCCGATGCCGTCGCCAAGGCGTTCGGCGTGCCGCTGCGGGTCGATCCGCGCGCGGTCGCGCTCCTGCAGCAGCGGTTCGGCACCGCCCCGCTCAACGAAGCGCGCCTGCGGATGGCGCGCATTCCCGAGGGCGGGGAGCTGATCCACAACAAGGTGTCGGGCGCGCCGGGCTTTCGCATCGGTAATGTCTTCGTCATGGCTGGCATTCCGAACGTCATGCAGGCGATGCTCGACGAGGTGGCGCCGACCTTGAAGACGGGGGTCAAGGTGCTGTCCCATTCGATCCGCGCGGACGCGCGCGAGGGAGACATCGGCACCCCGCTCGGAGAGATCGCCAAGCAGTATCCCGGCGTCTCGATCGGCAGCTACCCGTTCTTCGACGAGGCCCGCGGGCCGAACACCAACATCGTGATCCGTTCGCGCGACCCCTCCCTGCTCGCGGCGGCCGCCCAGGCGGTCGAGGCGATGCTGGCGCAGGTGCGCGCTCAGCGGCCGGCGTGATCCCGTGGTCACGGGCCCAGGCGACGGCTGCACGGCGAAAGCGACGGATCCCGTGATGCGCTTCGAAAGGCAGACCGCCATGCAGCCGCACCAGCCGCGCCAGACACAGCAGCCGCACCCGCAACCCGAGAAGGCTTTCCCGGTCTCGTGGGACCAGTTCCACCGCGACGCGCGCGCTTTGGCGTGGCGTCTCAGCGATGCCGGTCCCTTCCGCGCCATCGTGTGCATCACGCGCGGGGGGCTCGTTCCGGCGGCGATTGTCGCGCGCGAACTCGACATCCGCGTGATCGAAACGGTGTGCGTCGCGAGCTACCAGCACACCGAACCGACGGACCTCACCGTGCTCAAAGGCATTGCGCACGACGTGGTGGCGGTCGGCGGCGGGGAGGGGGAGGGCGTGCTCATCGTGGACGATCTCGTCGACACCGGCCGCACCGCGCGCATCGTCCGTCAGATGCTGCCGCGCGCGCACTTCGCCACCGTCTATGCCAAGCCTATGGGGCGTCCGATGGTCGACACCTTCATCACCGAGGTGTCGCAGGACACGTGGATCTATTTCCCCTGGGACACGGGCCTCGCCTTTCTGCCGCCGATCCGAACCGGCGGGGGGCCGTGACGCACGCCGCCAGGCGCAGCGATTCGCGGCAATTCCGCGCGCTGTTCCGTCCGCGCGCAGGCTGCGCCGCTTTGTCGCCTCGCCAGGCGGCGTGGTACAGATGCGCCGGGCCTGCGGACGTGGCGGAACGGTAGACGCAACGGACTTAAAATCCGTTGGGGGTTTCCCCGTGCGGGTTCGAGTCCCGCCGTCCGCACCAGTGCCGGACAGGCGTCGTAAACGCCGCAATCCCCTGACAACGCAGTTTTTCCGGTTCACGGCAGCGGCCGACGATTGAGCGGGCCGCGGCCGAGTGCGTGCCCACAGTCTCACCGCCCCGTGCGCTCGCAACCCGAGCGCGCATTGCACCCCCATTTTGCTCGCAATGCGTTTGGTGTTTGCAATTGCTCCTTATGGTTGCGCATGTCCGCGTTGTATGTTCTACTTATGCGGTAAACGCCGTTTAACACCATGCGGAGGTTGTAATAATGGCGCGCAATGGCCCTTCCTTGTCCGGTGAGCCGCACGCAGCCGAAACCGAAGGTTGTGGTCGGGTTCGACGCCCCTGGAGGTCTCCGGTTCTCGCCGAACTGAAGACGGTGTCCGCAGCCGAAACCGGCCTTCTCGTCGGCACGGAGCTGGTGGTCCTCCTGTCGTAGGAGCGTCCCGGCGGGCCCCGCCCGCCTGCGTCGGGCGTGTGGGGCGCAAGCAGGCCCCGTGCGGGGACCGCCCCTCTCTCCGCACGGGGCCGGCGCCCGGTCAGCCGCCGCTCTCGCCGGGTGGACGAGCTCCTTTTCTCCCAGGTTTTGCAAGAAGCGGCCGGACAGGCACGGCAGATGCGTTTGATGTCGCTCGGACGCGCCTTTTCAACCGCTTGCGCTGCGGCCGATGCCCCGCTCGGTCCGCGGCAGGCCGCCGGCAGGGCCGTAGCGCGCGATGACCGTGAATTGATCGGCGATCTCGCCGCCGACGAGCGCGCGGCCGGCGACGCTCAGCCATGCATGGAGTTCGGCGCCGCCTTCAGTCGCGGCGGTGCGGCGGATGCCGACACAAAGAGTGCTCGCGACGTTGCGCCGCGCCAGCATCCATTTCGCGGCCATGGCCCGCGGCAGGCATACGGCGTCCCAGGGCAGGAGGCGCGCCGCCTGCGCAACCGCCCAGGCGACGAGTTGCGGCTCCTCCCGATCTTCGCGCGCGGTGTCGGGCTCGGCCTCTCCCCGGATCGGCCCGAGCAGCGGCGCCCAGCGCCGATAGGGAACGATTTTGACCATCGCCTGCGCCGCAACGAGCAGAAGGACGGCTTCACAAAGCGCGAGCTTGCGCGCGAAAGGCAGAGCGAGAAACCGGACAACCCGAGCAAAAAGCATGGCAAAACCTTTGTCGCGCCTTTCGCAAAATCAGCTCGCGAAGCTTTTAGCGGCCGGGGCCCCGCGCGCACGAGCATCACCATAACGCGTCGAAAAGCCCGGTGCCAACCGCGGCGCGCGGTTTTGCACGTGTCGCGCGCGGGCTCGCCGCGGCTTTCCTTGCAGCGTCGCGGCGGGCTCGTGCTCGGTTTTGCGAATCGTTCGGCAGAAGTTTTCCGTTCCTATGTCCGCCTTTTGCCATTGGCCAATATGGGGGTTGTCGGCACATGAGCGGCATCGGCGCCGTATTTCACCGCGACGGGCGGCCGGCGGGCCGCGACGAGATCACGCGCATGGCGCGCGCGCTCGCGATCTATGGTCCCGAACGCCAAGCCATCAGCACCGCCGGCTCCATCGCCTTCGCCTACACGCATTTCAGCAACACGCCGGAGTCGCGCTTCGAGCAGCAGCCGCTCGGCGGAGGCGGCGGCCGTTTCATGATGGTGTTCGACGGGCGTTTGGACAATCGGGAGGAACTCGCCGAACAGCTCGGCATCGGGGCGCCCGATCTTGCGCTGCTCAGCGACTCGGCGATCGCCATGCGCTGCTGGGAAAAGTGGAGGCTCTCCGCCCCCGAGCGATGGATCGGAGAATTTGCGGTTATCATATGGGACAAGGCGGAGCGGCAGCTTGTGGCCGCGCGCGACCCGTTCGGGCTCCGCACCCTCAGCTTCCATGCGTCGCCGACGCGGCTTGTCCTCGCCTCGGCGCCGAAAGGCGTGTTCGCCGCGGGCGGAGTGCCGCGCGCGCTCGACGAGCAGAAGATTGCCGACGCCCTGGTGCATCTCTACAGCGACGTTTCGCGAAGTTTTTTCAAGGATGTCCAGCGGCTTGCGCCGGCTCATCTGCTGATCGCCGACGGCAGGAAACTGGAAATCCGGCGCTACTGGTCTGCGGAGAATCTGCCGGAGGTGCGGCTGCCGCGGGACGATGATTACGTGGAGGCTGCGCGCGAGCTGTTGGCGCGCGCCACCAAGGCGCAGCTCCGCAGCGCCGGCCGCGTCGGTGCGCTGATGAGCGGCGGCCTCGACTCGCCGGCGGTGGCGATCACGGCGCTGTCCCATCTTCAAAGCGCGGGCGAAACTCTGCCGGTCTTCACCTGGGTGCCCGAGCCCGGATGGGACGGCCTGGCTCCGGAGTTCAGCTACGGCGACGAGACGCCCTACGTGCAGGCGATCGCCGCGATGCATCCCGGCCTCGAGGTTCACTTCGTGCGCGCCGAGGGCCTCGGTCACTACCACCTGCTGGACGAATTCATCCGTGCCGCCGAGGTGACGCCGCGCAACGCCCTCAATATGTGCTGGGTGCACGACATTCACGCCCGAGCGCGGAGTCAGGGAATTTGCGTGCTGCTGTGCGGCGCGGTCGGAAACGTCACGCTGAGCTGGAGCGGCATGGGCGCATGTATCGAGCTCTGGCGACAGCGGCGTTTTCGCGCGCTCGCGCGGGAGCTGACGGCAGGGGCGCGGACACCGGTCGACGTCGCGCTCAACATCTGGCGGGACCTGCTGCATCCGCTGGGGCCGGACTGGCTGTTCGCCTTGCGCTCGAGGCTGCTCGATCCTCACGTTCGGGGGCCGCGTTGGCGCCGCTTTTCGGCGATCAACCCGGCTTACGCCGAGCGCATGCACATTGCGGAACGCGCAGCGCACTTCGGGTTCAACTTCTTCGGCAAGCTGCCGAGCGACCTGCGGGCGCTGCGGCGCGGCGTGCTGACCGACGGCGCGATTCTCGAACTGGGCGACGCGGCGCAAGGGCTGCGCGCGCTGCACGGCATCGAGATGCGCGATCCGATGTGCGACCGGCGCCTGGTCGAATGGTCGCTCGGCGTGCCGGAGGAGCAGTTCCGGCGCAACGGCGTGAGGCGCTGGCTCATCAAGCGCATGATGAAGGGGCGCCTGCCCGAGTCGGTGCTGCGCAATCCCCGCAAGGGACGGCAGACGGTCGACTGGCATTGCCGGATGACGCGCGATCTGCCGCGCATCAAGAAGGATCTCGATCGGCTAGAGGCGGATCCCAACACCGCGCGCATGATCGACATCCCCCGGCTGCGCCGCCTGCTCGACGATTGGCCCGAGCGCACGGTGATTTCGCGCTTCGACGACCGCAGCTTCTTCCTGCCGGTCATTGTGCCGATGACGCTCGCCGCAGGCCATTTCGTGCGCTGGGTCAATGGCGCCAACGATCCGGCGCTCGAGCAGGGGATTTGAACAGGTGGAGAAGGCTCGCCGCAGCGCGGGGCGAGGGGCGGACGCGTCAGCCCGTGCGGAAGCCGCGATGCAGGATGTCGCGACGCAGCCGGCGCCCGGCGCGCCGGAGGAGATGCAGCGCCGCGAGCGCGTAATAGAGCCAGCGCGGCAGGTCGGGAATGCTCCACGCGGCGATGTCGGTCGTCTGGACCAGTCTGATACCGAGGGCGGAGGCGATCGCGCGCGGGCGTCGCGAAGCGGTCATCATCACGAGGTCGGACTCGAGCCCGAGCCGGAGGCCCGGCCGCTCGTAGGCGTCGTGCGGGGCGAGGAGACGGCGCCGGCAGATGCGCGTAACGGAGGCGTTCTGCGCCGCCTCGAGAAAATGCGTGGCTGCGGGCGGAATTGCGGCGCCGAGCAGATCGCGCGCAAGCACGAGCCCCACGCCGACAGCTCGTTCGACGCCGAGCTGCCTCGCAAGAGCGGAAATTCGCGTCCACTCGTCGGGCACGAGGCTGCGCAGAAGCGGGGGCAGGTCGACGAGCCATTTGGCGCGCTCCCAGCCGTGCATGTAGCCGTGCAGGGCCAGGAACAGGAAGCAGGACTCGCGCGCGAGGACACGATAGCGCGCAGCCCGCGCGCCGCCATGCAAGATGCGGCTCTCGGTGCACAACGATTGCGCCGGCAGCAGCCCGGGAACCTGAAACGGGCGGACGTGAAGCTCGATCTGCACGTTGAGCCGCGCATTGTAGAACTCGAACTGCTTGTTAACGGCGAGAAAGGCGGCGAGGCCCGTGTCGGATCGCGGGATCGCCGGCTCGGCAATGGCGTAGCCGAGCGCGCGCAGAACTTCGGAGGCGGTCTTCAGCTCGCCCGGCGCGACGAGAATATCGATGTCCTTGGCGACGCGCTCCCCGATGGGGCGGCCGAGGGCCTCCTCGAGGCACCATCCCTTGAAGAGAACGGGCTCGATGCCGTGCCGGTTGAGGGCCGACACCACGCGCGCGCTCTCGGCCTTGAGGACGAGAGCGTGCATGCCCGCGCGGCGCGCCTCGGCCTTGAACTCGGCCGCGACGTCGGCCGGCACGCGTTCAGGAATCGTCGTCGCCAGGGTGCGCCCGACGAGCGGACCGACGCGATGGCGCGTGATCGCCAACGCGGCGAGGCGCTGCCACTCCTCGCGATCGAAGTCGCGCGTGTGGCTGCGAAGGGCCTCGCGCGCGGGCGGATCACGCAGAACCAGGATCAGGGCGCCGACGGCGCCGCCGAGCGCAAGCGCATCCGTGGCGGAGAAGTCAGGCCGGGCATCGGTCCGCGCGTCCACTCATCCCTCCCTTGCGCTCTCGGCCGTGTTTTCCGTCGCATCCGCGGCATTGAACCGATGCGCACATCGCTGCGCGCGAGGTTGGGTTCCGAACGCGGGGTGCGAAGCCTTCGCGTTCAGGACCGCGACAACCGTGCTTTTCGAGGAAAGGATCAGGCGGCCCGCGAAAGCGAGAACGTGCGTCGGAGCGGCGAGGGTGTGCGGCGGCATCGACGAAAGCTAAGCGCCGCGCGGCTATCGTTGCAAGGGTTTGTGCGGTGTTTTCCGAAGAGTAACGCGCTGGTTAACGAAAGGCGGAGCGCAGTGTGATCGGCTATCGCATCGGCGGGCTCCATGTATGGTCGGAGTTCGAATTCCCCAATCTCGCTCCGATCGAGAAGACTGTTCGCGAACCGGCGGACGTCGTCGTGCGGTTTTGCGACGAGGTCGGCGCGCCGCGCGATCCGCGTTTTCAAAATGCGCTGATTGCCGCGGGCGAGGAGGATTTCCTGTTTCGGCCGGGGCCCTGTTTGTCGTTTCGCATCCAGGCCGGACGGGACATCGCCATCGCGCGCGGGCCGGGAGCCACGGACGACGAAGTCCGGGTTTACCTGACGGGATCGGTTTGGGGCGCGCTCTGCCATCAGCGTCGTCTCGTGCCGCTTCACTGCAGCGCCGTCGCCTGCAAGGGCAGGACGTTCGGCTTTGCGGGGCCGTCCGGGGCGGGGAAATCCACGCTCGCGGCCGCGCTCGCCCGACGAGGCCACGCCCATGTCTGCGACGATGTCTGCGTCTTCGATGCGGCGGACGGTGCGCCGCGCGTCAACCCGATGCCGAAGGACTTGAAGCTGTGGCGCGACGCGGCGGAAGCGCTCGGCTACGCGCGCGGCCCGCGCGTCCTTGGCGATCTGGAGAAGTATTACGTGCCCCTGCCGACGCCCGCGGCCGACGGCCCCTTCGAAATGGCCGCGCTCTACCTCTTGAGCGATGCGGGCGCAGCGCCCGCCATCGCCAGGGTCCAGGGCGGTGCGCGGTTGCGCGACCTTCTGGCCAGCATTTATCGGAGCGAATGGCTGAACCTGATCCGGCCCCCCGCGGAGGTGTTCGTGCAGGTCGCCGCGCTCGCAAGGCGGCTCAAAATTTTCCGGTTCTCTCGTCCCCGGACCATGGCGCGCTTCGAGGAGGGCTTGGCGCTGCTCGAGGCGCACATGGCCGAGGTCGCCGAAGGGGGTGAAGGCTCATGACGACGGTCGGAATGGACAGCATCATCGTCCGCAAGGAGAACCATCTCGAAACGCCGCTCGACGACGAGGTGATCCTGATGCACGCCGAGTCCGGCGAGATCTACGGCCTGGCCGACACGGCCAGAGACATCTGGGTCGCGCTCCGCGAGCCGATCTCCTTCGGGGCGCTTCTCGACCGCCTGGTCGAGGCGTTCGACGTGACGCGCGAAGTCTGCGGCGCGGAGGTCGGCGACTTCCTGGCCCGACTCGAGCGCGCGGGCATGATCGAAATCCGGCCGCGGGCGCCGTCCGCCCCCTGACCGCCGGACCGGCCTCCCACGGCCCGGGCAAGCCGCCTGCGGCGCTCGAAACCCGCTTCCCGCGCCCTGGGCCTCGGCCCGTCCGATTCGGCGGAGACGAGCGGCGGAGCGAAGGGGGCAGGGACGGCTGGCACCGTGCCGTTTCGGCCACGCTCCGGCGCCGCGGCAGCCCGGAGGCGTCGATTTCTGTTGCCGGGCCGGCGGCTTCTTGCTTACTTCGCCGCGACAAGTCGGGGTGCTGGACGGTGAAGACCCGGATGGTTCAAGGAAAATCGGCGGCACTGGCGGCTGTGGCCGCAAGCATGATGTGGGCCGGCGCGGCCGGCGGTGCGGATCTGCAGGGGCGGGCGCCGGGCCTTGCGCCGCTTGCGCCCGTGGCCACGGATCCGGCCGACAGTTTCGAGGCGCGGCTCGGCGTCTTCGCCCATGGCGTCGGCAGCGTCGAGCAGGGCACGGTCGACATCAACGGCGAGGTGGTCTCCCCGCGGCTTTCGTTCGGTGCGACCGGACCCTGGACCTTTCTCATTCCCCGCGTCCATGTCGGCGGCTCGGTGAACCTGGGGAGCCGGACGAGCTTCGCCTATGCCGGCCTTCTGTGGACCATCCCGGTCTGGGACCGGGTGTTTATCGAGGGCTATGTCGGGCCGGCCGTCCACAACGGTTCGCTCACGCCCACGCCCACGCAAGCGGGGCTCGGCTGTCCGACGCTGTTTCACGCGGGCGCCTCGATCGGCTATCGCCTGACGCAGCAGTGGAGCGTCATCGCCACCTTCGAGCATCTCTCGAACGGCAGGACCGCGTTCGGCATTCATTGCGGCGCAAATCAAGGCCCGGGCGGAAATCAGGGCCTCAACAATTACGGCCTGCGCATCGGCTATTCGTTCTGAGCCCGCGAGCGCCCCGCCGCGGCACGGGCGGGCGGCATCGGCTCCGTCGCGGTCTTTGACGCGCGCCGTCCCGCTTCCCCGAAACTGCACGCGGCGAACGCTCGATGTCGGCGGCGCCCGCTGCAGAGATCGGCGGATCGCAGGCCGCGCGAGTCGCTGCGGGGGCGCATTCTTGCGCGGTCTCAATCGCCTTCTTCGCAGTTCGCGCTCACCAGGCGCCGTGTTTCACAAAGCCTGTCACAAAGCGCGACCGCGCGCCGTCTCACGAAATGGCGAAGCGGCCGCGGTGCCGAGGCGCAGGCGGAACCGGCAAGCCGGCCAATGCGTTTTTCCCACAACCAAATCCTCTCGAGGAGCGCTGGCCATGGACTGGAACCGGGTGCAAGGCAACTGGAAGCAACTCAAAGGCAGGATCAAGGAGCAATGGGGCGAGCTGACGGACGACGATCTCGACATGATCGCCGGCCGCCGCGAGCAGCTCGAAGGCAAGATTCAGGAGCGTTACGGCTTCGGCAAGGATCAGGTGCGGAAGGAAATCGACGACTGGTACGCCCGTCAGCGGTGGTCGTGAAATCGACGCTTCAGCAAAGCTTTCGTGCGCCGAAGCCCCGCCTCGCACCGGGCTTCGGCGTGTCGGGCTCTTAAGTCTTTGAACGCGGGCAGGCCGCGCGCCCCTTCTCCACCAGAAACAGGAGAGGGAGTGGGCCTTGCGTCGCGGCGCGTTTTGGCGGCCACGCAATAGAGGTCGGCGTGCACGCCGTTGGTGATGAATATCTTGCGGCCGTTGAGCACGTAGGCGCCGCCCTCGCGGCGCGCGAAGGTGCGCAGCGCCTTCACGTCGGAGCCGGCGTCCGGCTCCGTGATCGCGACCGCGGTGATGGCGCGGCCGGCGACGATCTCGGGCATGTAGCGGTCGCGCTGCGCCCGCGTGCCGCCGTTGGCGATGTGCACCGAGGCCATGTCCGTGTGCACCAGCACGGTGATCGCGAAGCCGCCGAAAGTCGAGCGGCCGAGCTCCTCGGCGAGCACCACCGAGCCCAGCGCATCCATCTCCGAGCCGCCGTATTCCGCGGGATAGTGGGTGCCGAGAAGCCGAGCTCGCCCATGCGCCGCAGCACGGCGCGCGGCACCGAGCCCTGCTCCTCCCAGGCGAGCGCGTGCGGCTTCACCTCCGTTTCGACGAAACGCCGCACCTGTGCGCGCAAAAGCGCATGTCCGTTTCGACGAAACGCCGCACCTGTGCGCGCAAAAGCGCATGCTCCTCGCGAAAACAGGGCGAAGAAAGCGACGCGCCCGAACGGGCTCTGCCGGCTTGCACGTTCATGATGTTCGCACGCTCACGACGGTTGGTCCGTCCGGGCAAAGTCAGCGCAGCATTTGCCGCGCCAGCGCCGCGCCCTGACCGAGCGCCCGCAGCTTGGCCTGCGCGACGTCGCGGCGCATCGGCGCCATGCCGCAATTGGTGCAGGGGAAGATGCGCTCCTTGGGAACGTATTTCGTCGCGGCCGCGATCGTCTCCACAATGTCCTCGGGCGTTTCCACCGCCTCCGTCGCGACGTCGATGACGCCGAGCAGCACGTCCTTGCCGGAGAGCAGGCCGAGCAGGCCGAGGGGCACGCGCGCGTTGCGGCACTCGACCGAGACCTGATGGATGCGGCTCGCCGCCAGCGCGGGAAAAATCTGCTCGTACTGCCGCCACTCGCCGCCGAGCGTCGCCTTCCAGGCGATATTCGCCTGAATGCCGTAGCCGTAGCAGATGTGCACGGCGGTGGTGCAGGCGAGGCCCTCCGCGGCGCGATGCAGCGCTTCGATGCCCCAGTCCCTCACGGCGTCCATGTAGACGTTGAACGCGGGCTCGTCGAATTGGATCACGTCGACGCCGTCGGCCTCGAGGGCGCGCGCCTCCTCGTTCAGAAGCGCGGCGAAGGTCATCGCGAGCTTCACGCGGTCGCCGTAGTAGCGATCCGCGAGGGTGTCGACGATGGTCATCGGGCCGGGCAGGGTGAACTTGAGTCTGCGCCGGGTGTGCGCGCGGGCGAGCTGCGCCTCCGCCGCGTGAACGCGACCCTTCAGGCGCAGGGGGCCGGTGACGGTGGGCACCATCGCCCTATAGCGGTCGTTGCGGATGCCCATCTCAACCTTGCGGGCGAAGTCCACGCCTTCGACCCGCTCGAGGAAGCCGTGCACGAAGTGCTGGCGCGACATCTCGCCGTCCGTCACCACGTCGATGCCGGCGTCCTCCTGTTCCTTGAGGGCGAGCAGCGTGGCGTCGGCCTTGGCGGCGGCGAGCTCCTCGCCCGTGCAGCGCCATTGCGGCCACAGCCTGTTGGGCTCGGCGAGCCATGCCGGCTTCGGCAGGCTTCCGGCGATCGTGCACTCGAACATCGGCGTTCCCCCGTGGCGCGAGGCGCCGCGTCGCCCGTCGCCTCTTCGATTTTTGAAAGCCTTGCCCATCCCCGCGGCGAGGACAAGCCCGAAGGGACCCGTCGCGCCGCGCAGCGGCGCGGGCGGCCCCGTCATCCAGGCCAGCGATAGAGCCAATCCTGCCGCGCGGCGAGCCGCTCGCCGCCCGCCCGCCGCATGACGAAGTCCCGTGCTGCGGCAAGAGCTCCGCCGAGATGATAGATCGCGCCCATGCGCGCGGACTCCTGTGCCGCCCGCATCGTGCGGACCTGGCGCAGTTGCTCGTAGGTGCGGAAGGCTGCGGCGAGATCGTCCGGCCGGTGCGCAGCGCAGTCGGCGAGCACGGCGGCATCCTCGATCGCCATGGCGCCGCCCTGGGCCAGGAAAGGCAGCATCGCGTGCGCGGCATCGCCGAGCAGGGTCACCGGGCCGCGGCCGGGGCGCGGCCGGGGAGGCAGGTCGTGCAGCGACCAGATCTGCCAGCGCGCGGGCGCTTCGAGGATCGCGCGCGCCTTTGCCGACCATCGTCGAAAGCGGGCGAGGAGGGCGTCGCGATCGCCCGGCGCGGCCCAGCCGCGCGCGGCCCGATCGTCCTTCACGATGGCGACGATGTTGACCGCGTCTCCCGCCCGCACCGGATAATGCACGAGGTGCGCGTCGGGACCGAGCCAGAGCTGGGTCAGGGGCCTGCGCCAGGCGGGATCGGCGTCGCCGGCGGGGATCAGCGCCCGCCAGGCGGCGCGCCCCCGGAAGCGCGGGGCCGAATCCCGGCCGAGGCGGGCGCGGACTGTGGACCACAGCCCGTCCGCGCCGACGAGCGCATGGCCCTGCTCCTCGACCAGGACGCCGCTCTGGGTCTTGCCGACCACCGTGACGCCGTGCTCCCCCACGGCATGATCGACGATGGTGAACCCCAGCCGCAGCACGATCTCCGGCCGCGCCGCGGCCGCTTCGAGCAGGGCGCGCTGCAGGTCGGCCCGATGCACCACCCAGTAAGGGGCGCCGTAGCGCGCCTCCACGGCCCGTCCGAGCGGAATGCGCACAATCTCGCGGCCCGAGCGCGCGTTGAGAACGCGGATCGCGGCGGGCGCTACGGCGCAGGCGCGCAGCGCCTCCACGACCCCGAGCGCGGAAAGGACGCGCGTTGCGTTGGGGGAGAGCTGGATGCCGGCGCCCGCTTCGCTCAGTGCGGGCGCGGCCTCGAACACGACGACCCGAAAGCCGGCCCGCGCGAGCGCCAGCGCCGCGGCAAGTCCTCCGATTCCTGCGCCGGCGACGAGGATGGTGCTCGGCGATGTCACGGGCCCATGCCTCCGCCGGTCGCCTCCTGTCCCGCCGCTCCCGTCCGCTCGAGACGACAGCGCTCAGGCGCCCGTCGGGCTCATGACGCCGGCGGGCTCGCGCAGCGCGCATTCGGGCGGCCGCGCCTCGTGCGGCCGCAGCGAGGGATCGTAGCGATACAGCGTCGAGCAATAGGGGCAGATGATCTCGTTCTCGTCGCCCATGTCGCAGAAGATGTGCGGATGATCGAACGGCGGCGTCGCCCCGACGCACATGAATTCCTTGGCGCCGATCTCGATCACCGGCACGCCGGGATCGTTGTGGAAATGGGGAACGGCATGGTCGGCCATCGAAGAATCCCACCGGTTGAAATGCGACCGGAAAACGTTGCGCCGCACCATAGCGAGGAGGGGCGAGAATGCCTAGATGGCTGCGCGTCATTGGGGTGAGCCGATGGGTGGGGACGCAGCTTCGCGCGCCATCCGGCGCGCCCTGGGCTTGCGCTCCGGCCGAATGGCGTTTACGCCGCACGGGCGCGGCCGGATTGCGGTGCGTATCTCGGGTTCCGCGGCTACCGGCCGGCCCGCGCCGACAGTCAGAAACCCGCCATCCCGCTTTTCTCGCATGCCCTCGTTTCGTAACGGACCGGTCGAGATCGCCTATCTGGACGAAGGCGAAGGCGAGCCGATCCTGCTCATCCACGGTTTCGCCTCGACCAAGGAAGTGAACTGGGTCCAGCCCGGCTGGGTGGCGACGCTGACGCGCGCCGGCCGCCGCGTCATCGCCGTCGACAACCGCGGCCACGGAGCCTCCACGAAGCTCTACGATCCCGCGGAGTATCACACGATAAAGATGGCGGAGGACGCGCGCGCGCTGCTCGACCATCTCGGCATCGCCCGGGCCGATGTCATGGGCTATTCGATGGGGGCGCGCATCACCGCGTTCCTCGCCCTCGCCGAGCCTGCGCGCGTGCGCGCGGCGGTGATCGGCGGCCTCGGCATCCGTCTCGTCGACGGCGTGGGATTGCCGGAGGAGATCGCGTTCGCGCTCGAGGCGCCTTCGATGGCGGCCGTGCAGGACCCGCTTGGGCGCGTGTTTCGCACCTTCGCCGAGCAGAACAAGGGGGACCTGCGGGCGCTCGCGGCCTGCATTCGCGGCTCGCGCCAGGTACTCACCCCGGAGCAGGCGGCGGCCATCCGCGTGCCGGCGCTGATCGCGGTCGGCACGCGCGACGACGTCGCGGGTTCGGCGCACGAGCTCGCCGCGCTCCTCCCGAATGCGCGGGCGCTCGACATCCCCCATCGCGACCACATGCGCGCCGTGGGCGACCGGGTCTTCAAGGAGGGGGTTCTCGCCTTCCTCCGGGAGCGTCCATGAGGGGCCGTCGCGGCGGGGCGGGCGGCCATGACCGGGCGGCGCCGCGTGTGCTAGACTGCGCCGCAACTGCGGTGGCGAACGACCGGAGAGTCTGACCATGGCTCAGCATCAGACAGTGCTCAAACACGCGCTCGACACGGTCGATCCCGTTTGGGGGCGGATCCGAAAGGAGGCCGAGGAAGTTGTCCGCCGCGAGCCGGAACTTGCGAGCTTCATCTATGCGTGCATTTTGCACCACGACACGCTCGAAGCGGCGGTGGTGCATCGCATCGCCCAGCGGCTCGATCATGCGGACTTTCCGGGAGAACTGATCCGGCAGGCCTTTTCGGACGCGATCGAAGACGACCCGGCGATCGGCGACGCCTTCCGCGCCGACATCGTCGCGACGGTGGACCGCGACCCGGCGGCGGATCGCCTGCTCGAACCGCTGCTCTATTTCAAGGGCTTCCACGCCATCCAGACGCACCGGCTCGCGCACTGGCTGTGGGAGCAGGGGCGCAAGGACTTCGCCTATTACCTGCAGAGCCGGTCGTCGGCCGTGTTTCAGACCGACATCCATCCCGCGGTGCGGATGGGCCGCGGTATCTTCCTCGACCATGCGACGGGGCTCGTCGTCGGCGAGACGGCGGTGATCGAGGACGACGTCTCCATGCTGCAGGACGTAACGCTCGGCGGCACCGGCAAGACCGACGGCGATCGCCACCCGAAGATCCGTCGCGGCGTCATGATCGGGGCCGGCGCCAAGATCCTCGGCAATATCGAGGTCGGGTGCTGCGCGCGCATCGCGGCGGGCTCCGTCGTGCTCAAGCCGGTTCCGCCCCAGACCACCGTGGCCGGAGTGCCCGCGAAGGTGGTGGGGACGGCCGGATGCCCCGAGCCCGCGCGCAGCATGAATCAGATGCTGCAGGACATCGGCGAGTGACGCGGCTGCGGCCATGATGTAGGCAATGCCTCGCGGACCTGCGCCGCCGTCCGCGCGGGCGGGGGCGGGAGGAACGTGGCCCGAGCGGTCCTGGATTTGCGCCGCGTGACATGAGGGAGAACCGTTGTGGACCTCGCCGAGATCAAAAAGCTCGACGCCTACCTGAAGCGACTGTTCGGCAATCCACGCATCCGCGTCGTACCGCGGCCAAAGAAGGACGATTCCGCCGAAGTTTACATCGGCGAGGAGTTCATCGGCGTGCTGTTCGTCGATGACGAGGACGGCGAGCGCTCGTACAATTTCGAAATGGCGATCCTCGGAAGCGACCTCGAATAGCGCGCCCCCGGAAGCCACCTCGAATGGAAGGCGCTGTCGTCAGTTCGCGACGGGCGCCTTGAGCCGGGCCAGCAGCCGGTCGGTGTTCTCTACGAGGGCCCGCCAATCCGGCAGCCACTCCCGCAGGAACCGCACGGTCACCTCGGCCTCCCCGACGTGACGTTCGAGCAGGCACGTCCCGGCCATCGGGCCGCTCGGGCGCGTGCAGCGCGCCGCGAATCGCTCCGCATTCTCCGGGTCGAAGAAGAGGTCCTCGCCCTGGTAGGGCGTGCCGTCGCGGAAGGACACGCCCGCAAGCCCCGCCGGCCCCGTGAAGGCCGCATCGCTCGTGTAGCGCGGATAGATCGTGCGGATGCGCTCCGAAAGCGGCAGGGTGCCCTGTGGGCCGGTGATGGTGATGAACAGCTGGTTCGGCTTGAGATCGTCCGAAAGCGGCGGTTTGGCGCCCGGCTGGGGAGGGCTCAAGTCCGGCCACTGGAACACGAGATCGAGCCGCGGCTGGGCGCCCGCGCTGCGCTGGGCGGCGGTGCGGATGGCCGCGGGCGGCACGTTGAAGATCACGCCGCCGACCTTGATCGGCAGCGAGGGGGCGTCCATGGCGCGCGTCGGCGCGGGCCAGCGCGGCCACAGCACGAAGCCCACATAGCCGAGAGCGGCCAATCCCAGCGCCGCCAAGACCACCAACGTCACGGTGAGACCGGCGGCGCTCTCGTTGCGGCGTGCGCGCACGGCGCTGTTGCTTCGTCTCATCGCAGGGTTGGGAGCAGTCGCGAATCGGGGGGGAGTATGTCAGGGAGACTGGGCCACGGCGCAAGCGGTGCCTGCCCGCCCCGCGGCGCGTTTACCGTGCATTAAGGATCCGCTGGCGCTCGCCCCGGCCTTTCCGCCACGATCAGGGGCCTCCTCACGGGGACGCGGCATGGCGCCGGAATCGTTGCAATGCTTCCTGTCGCTGGCGATCGGCTTTGCGGTCGCGGGCCTTCTCGCGAGCGGCTATCAGGCGCTGACGCAGCGCCCCCTCAGCTTCTGGCTGATCACGCAGCGCGCGACCGCTGCGGCGCTCGCGGCCGTGCCGCTACTGGTGTTCGCCGCGCCGTTCCTCATCATGCGCAGCTCGCTCGCGAGAGGAAGGAAGCGGGGGGCGCCGCTGATTGCGATTGCGACTGCGCTTGCCGGGTTCTGGAGTTTGATGTCGGGGACGGTGGTGGCGGCCGGGTGGCTGGAGCTCGTGCGGCTGCTTGCTTGAGCCGCACGGGCTCCGGCCGGATCTCGATTGGCGCGAGCCGCTGCAGGGGTGCGCCGATTCAGGCGGCGCCGGAGCCGTCGGCCGCGCCGCCCGGCCTCGCCAAGCGCGCCCGCTCGTGGCATAGGTCGCCGCTCCCCAACAGCGAGGAGAGGTCATGGCGATCTACGAACTCGACGGCCAGGCGCCCGAACTGCCAGGCGACGGACGCTACTTCATCGCCGAGAACGCGGCGGTGATCGGGCGGGTGCGGCTGAAGGCGGAGGCCAGCGTCTGGTTCGGCAGCGTGCTGCGCGGCGACAACGAGTGGATCGAAATCGGGGAAGGCTCGAACATTCAGGACGGGTGCGTCCTGCACACGGACATGGGGTTTCCGCTCACCGTGGGCGCGCGCTGCACCATCGGCCACAACGTCATCCTGCACGGATGCACGATCGCCGACGACAGCCTGATCGGCATGGGCGCGATCGTGCTCAACGGCGCGCGCATCGGCAAGAACTCGATCGTCGGCGCCGGCGCGCTCGTGACCGAAGGCAAGGAATTTCCGGACGGAAGCCTGATCGTCGGCGCGCCCGCGCGCGTCGTGCGCCCGCTCGATCAGCGCGCCTTCGCCATGATCGCCCAGGGCTTCCAGATCTACGTCGCCAACGCGAAACGCTACGCCGCCGGCCTCAAGCGCATCGGCTAAGCGCGCCTGCGCGCCGACCTTGAACGTGTGTTCGGTGGCGAAACGCCGGGCGCTCGCAGGCGCAACGGCGCGGCGCCGACACAGGAAGGTCTTGCCAAAAAAGCGTGCGGCCGGCCTTGGGGGGAGGCCGGCCGCTCACGAACCCGGTCGGGGGACGGGAAGGGGCAGGGACTGACCGGGTGCGCGTAACTCCTGGCGCTAACGGGAGGTTGCGGTCGCAACCGCCGGCCGCGCGTCGCCGAGCGAGACCCACACGTTGGGATCGTTCTGCGACTGCCGCTTGACGAAACGATAGGGCGTCTCCGACCAGAGCCTGATCTCGGACTCCTGATTGTCGAGGATGAAATCGCCCTTGTCGGTCCGCACGGTCAGCACCGCATGGCCGTCGCCCTTCTGGTCCCGCACGACCGTGATGAGCAGCGCGCTCCGCGGCCAGCCGGCCTCGGTCAGCAGCTGCCGCTTGAGAAGCACATAGTCTTCACAGTCGCCGTAGCCGTCGTCAGGAAACGACCACTTCTCGACGACTCCGTAGTGTTCGAGATCGGTCATGGGCCTCACGCTGTCGTTGACGAGCTTGTTGATGCGCACAAGCTCGCGCCAGCTGCGACCGTCCTCCGCGACGTCGCTTCCCGGCGCCGGGTCCGGCGCGCATTCGCCGGGGTTCTCGGCGCAAAACTCGACCCAGCCCACCGGCGGACGAGTCACCTGACGTTCCGCAGCGAACAGGACGCGCTCCGCGCAAAGGGCCGGCGCGGTGCCGGCGGCCGCGAACGCAACGAGCCCAAACGCAAGTATTTTATCGACAAACCGATACATACGTGCCCCCATTCCCGTCGTGGGGGACGTATCTCATAGACATTTTTCTTCCACGCTAAGTTGTGAAGCAGCATTGTCCGACAAGTATAGTCGATGTTTACGCGAATTCTCGGAGAATTTGCCTAAAATTCGAACGATCGGCGCGCGCGTCCTGGCTGCGCGCGCCGCGGCAGGTGGCAAGGCGGGTGCGTGGCGACGGAGGCGCCGCGGCTCGTTTCGGGCCCTCTCTGCCGGGTCTGTCGAGGTGGAGCGCGGGTCTTGTCCCGCGCGGCGCGGCTGCCGGCGCGTTCAGCGGCCGGTCACGTTCTCTTCGAGAAAATCCGGGTGCAGGAGGCGGGTGAACTCGACCGCAAAGCCGTCCTCCCGGTGGCGAATGACGCGCGCCTGCGTGCGGCCGAGCGTGATCAGCGCGCCGACCGGGGGTTTGGTGTCGCAGGCGACGGCCGCGCCCGAGAGCGACATGTCGAGAATCAGACACGGGATGGTCGCGCCGTTCGCGAGGGTCATCGTGGACCTCGCGTTGCGGGGCACCACGCGCTCGTGGCGGCGGTCCTCCGGCAATCCCAAAATGTCCCGGTTGGCGAGCCAGGTGAGCTGCGCCGCGAGCTTGTCGCGCTTGCGCGGCGTCGCGGCGATCGTCATCGCGAAACCGTTCGGAAACGCGCGCGCGACGACACCTTCGAGGCGCCCGATGTGATCGATATAGGCGATGACCCGCTCACCGGGGCGGCCGCTCACCGGAGCGATCAAGGCCATGCCGCCGGGCGACATGTCCGTCACCTGGCAGGGGAACTCGCGGCGATCCGACAGCATGAAGCGGCCGAGCAGGTTCACTCGGACGCGCTGAAAGCGCCGGCGCTCTTCGCTGAGCGTCGGTGCAATCGCTGTTCTTTGCGGGACCGACATTTCTCCGGTTGGCCTTCCGCGACCGCATGCGGGGGTCCCGTAAGACTAGGCGGGCACGGTTAAGGGGTTGTTATGCCAACCGTCGCAAATTCACCGCTGCCCTCCGTCATAAACGACGAGGCCGCGCCGGACCCGGGCTTCGCCGAGCGGAAGGGCGAGCGTGGGCGGCGCTGCCACGATCCGCATGCCCACATAGCGGTAGTCGCCGATGGCGAGCGGCCCGATCGGCTGGGTCCCGAACCAATACGGCACGCTCAGCGGCGCGAGCGAGCCGATCAGGCGCGTGTGCGTGCGGCCCCAATGCTGCAGCGGCAGCAGCAGGAGCTCGAGGTCGATCGAGGAACCGTCGGCCGTCTTCCCCGAAGCGCCGGCGACGATGCCGATCGATTCGTCGGCGATGAGGTCGATGAGACGCAGCAGCTCCGCCCGCTGGGCCTCCTGCCACAGCGCCATGAACGGCCGATCCTTGAGCTCGGCGCCCACGAGCGCGCAGACGCGCGTTCCGGCCAGGCGAAACGGATGGCCGCGCGACCGATTGAACGCGAGAATGAAGATGTCGCCGAGACCTGTCCGAATGGCGCCGGGATCGATGGCGCTGCGCTCGGGCAACGCCTTCCTGCCCCGCTTCTCCTCCCAGTGGGCGAACAAGATCTGGCTCGAACGGTGCTTCATCGGATCCCCGTTGCAGCGCGCTCCGGACCGTCGTCCCGCTTCGGGACGGAGCCGAAAGCGCCGCCGCCAGAGGAGCTGACGCCATGCCGAATGGCACCGATGCGAGGGCCGTTCACCGTCAACCTTTTGCCAAGGTTAACGAATCGTTAAAATTCACAGCGAACCTGCGTAATGAACTGAGGCCGCGGCTCCCCGCCGTCGGTCCGGGGAATGGGCACACGATCGGCTTGCCGCGCGGCGCGCCTGCGCCTATGTGAACCCTCCACACGCCTGTCCGGGTGCCCATTTGGCCTCTTCCCGCGAGCCGATGTTCAATGTTCCGCCCGTCGTCGCCGCGACGATTGGGGCGCTTGGACTCGTGCATCTCGTGCGCGCCCTGCTGCTCGGCCCCCGCGCCGACATTCAGTTCCTCCTGCTCTTCGCCTTCATTCCCGCGCGTTACGATCCGAGCCAGCTCACGCAGGGTCTGGTGCCCGGCGGCTGGGGCGCCGACATCTGGACTTTCTTCACCTATGCGCTGATCCACGGCGACCTGACCCATCTCAGCCTCAATGCCGTGTGGCTGCTCGCCTTCGGCAGCGCGGTGGCGCGACGGTTCGGCGCGTGGCGCTTTCTCGCCTTCTTCGCCATCACGGCGGCGGCCGGAGCCGGGGCCCACCTGCTCACCCACATGGGGGAATTCTGGCCGATGGTCGGTGCCTCCGCCGCGATCTCGGGCTTCATGGCGGCGGCGATCCGCTTCATCTTCCAGGCGGGAGGGCCGCTCGGTGCTCTGCGCGGCGACCGGGAGGGCTCCTATTCGCAGCCGGCCGCGCCGCTGAGCGTCACGTTGCGCGACGGGCGGGTGCTGGCGTTCCTCGCCGTGTGGTTCGGACTGAACATGCTCTTCGGCCTCGGCTCGATCTCGCTCTCCGACGGCGAGCTGAGCATCGCCTGGGAAGCCCATATCGGCGGGTTTCTCGCGGGCCTTTTGCTGTTTCCGTGGTTCGATCCGGTCGCCGGACACACCGGCGCGCGCCAGGATGATGCCGGGGCGGAGGCGGCGCCCCGCTGAACGGGTGCGGCGGACGCAGACCTTGCGATCGCCACACGGGCGTCCAATGATTCAATGGCGGCTGTTTGCAGGGGCGGCCACGGAGGCCGGTGCGTCGGGGGGGCGGGCGCGCGGCTGACGACAGCCGATTCGCGCGGATACCGGCGCGCCGCGAACGAGCGCCGCAGCCGCGAACGGAGGGAAGCCTATGACCGTCAAAGCGATCCTGAAGACGAAGGGTCATTCGGTCCACACCATTCCGCCGACGGCGACATTGGCCGAGGCCGCGAAAGTGCTCACCGAGCGCCGCATCGGCGCCGTCGTGGTGACCGACGCCGACGGGGCCGTCGTCGGCATGCTCTCCGAGCGCGACATCGTGCGCACGCTGGCCGCACGCGGAGCGGACGCGCTGCACATCCCCGTCGAAGAGGCGATGACGCGCCGCGTCGTGACTTGTCGAGAAACCGACACCGTCGGCGATCTGATGGAACGCATGACCAACGGCAAGTTCCGTCACGTGCCGGTGGTCGAGAACGATCGGCTGATCGGCATCGTGTCGATCGGCGACGTCGTGAAATATCGGCTCAACGAGATCGAAGCCGAATCGAACGCGCTGCGCGAATACATCCTTTCCGCCTGAGCGCCCCTTCGGCGTTCGGCGAAAGAAGCGACCGCTCAGGACAGCGCCGCGAGAGCCTCCTCGATCGGCTGAAGGTGCCGATCAGCCGCTTCCGCGCCGATATCGATCGCCTCGGCCGCGCGATGGAAGTCGAACAGGCCGATGCGCCCGAGCGGCGGGTTGATCATGATGTCGGGCGGATCGCCCGCGAGCCGCGAGCGGGTGATGCGGTCCTGCATGATGTTGAAGGCTTCCATCATGACGGTGGAGATGCCCGGCCGATCGGCGGTGCCGATGAGCTGGCGCTTCACGAGGCTCGCCGCGCCGGACACGCTGTTCACCCCGTGACGGCTGCGCAGCGTGGCGAGCCAGGCCTCGTCGTCGTCCTCCGGGCCGTGGCTCGCGATGGTCGTGCCGCGGCCGAACAGGTCGGCATTGAGGTTGACGGCGATGACCAGCCGCGCCCCGAGTGCGCGCGCCGCCGAGACCGGCACGGGATTGACCAGCGCGCCGTCGACGAGCCAGCGGTGCCCGATCAAGACCGGCGTAAAGATCCCGGGCAGCGCATAGGCCGCGCGCAGGGCATCGACCAGGCGGCCGCGCGTGAGCCATATCTCGTGGCCCGTGCCGATCTCGGTCGCGATCGCGGCGTAGCGGACGGGAAGCTCGTCGATCCTGACCTCTCCGAGCTGCGCGCCGAGCCGCTCGGCCAACCGGTCGCCACGAATGAGCCCCGAGCCCGACAGGCTGAAATCGAGATAGCCGAAGACGTTGCGGCGCGTGAGCCCGCGCGCCCATTGCTCGAAGGCGTCGAGATGCCCGGTCGCATAGAGAGCGCCGGCGACGGCGCCGATGGACGTTCCCGCGATGACGTCGGGCACGAAACCCTTGGCGATGAGCCGGCGCAGAATGCCGATATGGGCAAATCCGCGCGCCGCTCCGCCGCCCAGCGCGAGGCCGATGGCGGGGCGCCGCGCCGACGGGGCTTCGGCAGGCCCGTCGGCCGCGGCGGCGCGATCGTCATTTCTGCCGCGGCCCAACAGGAAGTCGAACACCTCGGGTCCTCCGCTGATTGCCGTACCGGATGGCCGACCTCACCGTGAAAGGTGGAAAGGCTCGATCTTCGGGCGCGACTATGGCGCGCCGAGCGCGGCACTATTTTGGCCGCACAATGGCGAAGAGCGAATCCACCACCGCGTAATCATTGTATCCGCACCGCGCGATGGGACGCATGGCGGCCGTATCGACCCGGCCGTTCTTGATGAAGCGGTCGTCGATGTGAACCGCGACCACGGCGCCGAGCACGAGGTATCTGTCGATGTCGTTGCCCTCGAGATCCGTCAGCGCGACCGTCTTGAGCCAGCGGCATTCGAGCGCGCAGGGCGAGGCCGCAACCCGCGGCGGCTTCACCAGGCGGGAAGGGGCGGGGGCGAGTCCCGCGAGCTCCATCTCGTTGACGCCGCGCGCGACGGCGGCCGAGGTCGCGTTCATGGCCTCGCGCAGATCGTAGGTCGCGAGGCTGCAGACGAATTCTTGCGTCTCCTCGACGAAAGCGACCGAGTCTTTGCGGCCCTCGCTCGAGAAGCCGACGATCGGCGGGCGCGTCGAAAAGGCGTTGAAGAACGAGTAGGGCGCCAGATTGATCTCGCCCTTCGCGCTCATCGAGGTGATCCAGCCGATGGGGCGCGGCGCCACGATCGCCTTGATGGGATCGTATGGAAGACCGTGGTCGTTCTTGGCGACTTCATAGAACATGGGCGTGGAGACCTCCCTGCGACGGCAAGTCCGACGGCGCCCGGCCGGAGCGAAAGGCCTTCAGCCGGAAACGACGGCGGTTCGAGCGATCCGGTTCAAGCGATCATCTGGCGATTTATCTATCGAAGGGCGTGGCGGCTGCGGCGCTCAAGGTGCGTGTCAGCCCCCGAAGCGCGTCACGATGGTCTCGAGCGGGGGCCGGGGGCGTTCCTCCGGCGGCTTTGCGGGCGTGCCGATGTGGATGAAGCCCGCGATGCGCTCGTGCGGCGCGAGCCCCAGACGATCGAGCACCCGCCGGTCGTAGGCGTACCATTCCGTGGTCCAGTTGGCGGCGTAGCCGAGGGCGTGGGCCGCGAGCTCCAGACACATGGCTGCGGCGCCGGCCGAAAGCGTCTGCTCCCATTCGGGAATCTTCACATGCGGGCCTGCGCGGCTCACCACCGCGATGACGAGCGGCGCCCGGGCGAGGCGATGGCGCTCGATTTCGACCCGCGCGGGATCGTCGGCCGGATGGTCCGAACGATAGACCGAAGCAATGATGTCGCCCGCCTCAAGTCGCGCCGTCCCCTCGAAGACGATGAACCGCCACGGCGCGAGCTTGCCGTGGTCCGGCACCCGCGACGCGATGCGCAACAACGTGTCGAGCTCGGCCGGCGACGGGCCGGGCGCGATGAGGTCGGCGACTTTGACGGAGCGGCGCGTCTTCAGCAGTTCGAGGGCGTCGGGCATGGGCATTCCAGGATGGGCATTCCAGGAAGCGGCCGGGAGCGCCTACCACAGCCTTGCGAGGGTGACAAACGCAGGCGGTCCGGGCTTGAATTCGCCGCGATTCCGGCCCAGAAGGCAGCCCAATGCCTTCCGTGCCAGCCGACATTGGAAGCGGCCAGAAATGGGGCCGATGGGTCACCGCCGTTGCGCTTGCCGGCGGCCTTCTCGCGCCGGCGGCCGCCGCCTCGGCGCAGCCCTTGTTCGCCCAGCCCGGATCGCTGCCTCCGAGCGGCGAGCTTTCGACACCCGGCGCGAGCCTCGCCTCGCCGGACGGTGTGCCACGCTCCATCGCGCCGCCTGCGCCCAATCCGGGGGCGCGCGCGCCGGCGGCGCGGACAGGCGGGGCCGGCATCGTCCCTCCCGCGCTCGGCGGCATCGCCGTTTCCGCCCGCTTCGGGCGCGACGGCGCCCCCATCCCCGCGAGGCTGCACTGGCGCGTCTACGCCGACAAGCCGGATCAGGCGGGCGCGTTCCGCTTGATCAAGGAAGAGACCGCGCCGGCGCCGACTTTCGTCTTGCCGCCCGGCGGCTACATCGTGCACGTCGCTCTCGGGTTCGCGAGCGCCGCCAAACACGTGCAGGTGCAGACGGACACGGTGCGGGAAGTGTTCGATCTGCCGGCGGGCGGCGTCCGCTTCGAGGGGCGCGTCGGCGACACGCCCATCCCCGCGGGGCAGATTTCGTTCGAGATCTATGCCGGGAGCCAGTTCGACGGCGGGGACCAGAAGCCGATCGCGTCCGACATTCCGACCGGCAGCATCGTGCTGCTGCCGGAAGGCACCTACCACGTCGTGTCGAGCTACGGCGACGGGAACGCCGTGATGCGCTACGACTTCCGGGTCCAGAGCGGCAAGCTCACCGACGCCAGGATCAATCATCGGGCCGCCGTGATCACGCTGAAGCTCGTCAGCGAGCCGGGCGGAGAAGCGCTCGCCAACACGGCATGGTCCGTGCTCACGCCCGGCGGCGACGTCATCAAGGAATCGATCGGCGCTTTCCCGACCGTCGTGCTGGCCGAGGGCGAATACGTGGCCATCGCGCGGAACGAGGGGAAGGTCTACAACCGCGAATTCAAAGTCGAACCGGGGTTTGACCGCGAAATCGAACTGCTCGCGCGTTGACCGTGAGGATAACCGCGCAGCAGACCGGACGAATGACTCTCGAGCGACGAACCTATGAACCCGGCCCGAGACCGGTCGGCCCTCTCGATCCCAGCAGCATCGCCGTTCTGCTCGACGTCGACGGAACGTTGATCGAAATTGCGCCGACGCCTCAGGAGGTCCGCGTGCCGCCGGCCCTCAAGCACACGCTGTCGCGGCTGCGCGACCGCCTGTCCGGTGCGCTCGGTCTGGTGAGCGGCCGGCCGCTCTCCGATCTCGATCGGCTGTTCGATCCATTGCGGCTCGCGTGCATCGGCGGCCACGGCGCAGAAAGCCGGCTGACGCCGAACGGCCTCGTCGTGCGCAGCCGCACCCCGCCGCTCGACCCCGAGCTCAAGCGGCGGCTCATCGCCATCGCCGGCGACACGCCGGGCGTCATCGCCGAGGAGAAGGATTACTCGGTGGCGCTGCACTACCGGCTCGCGCCCGAAGCCGAGCGCACGGTGCGCGAGCGCATCGCGCGCGTCTGCGCCGACTGGCCGGAGAAGACGGCCGAGGTCCTGCCCGGAAAAGCCGTGTTCGAGATCAAGCCGCGCGGCTTCAACAAGGGCGTCGCCATTCGGGAGCTGATGCGGCATCCGCCCTTCAAGGGGCGCCGCCCGATCTTCGTCGGCGACGACGTCACCGACGAGAGCGCGTTCGCGGTGCTGCCGGAATTCGGCGGCATGGGGTTCTCGGTCGGCCGGGAGCTCGCGGGCGCGCAGGGCTTCTTCGCGACCCCGCGCGAGGTGCGCCGCTGGCTCTACGATCTGATGCAGGGCCGGGATGCCCTGCCGCAGGCGGGCTATCTGCGGGGAAGGGGGATCATGTGAGCCGATTGCCGCTCGAAGGGGCGCCGCCGTCGCAGCGGTAAGGGGCCGGCGACCGCAGCGGTTCATGCAGGCCGCGGGGCGCTTCCTGCGCGACGTCACCCAGGCCAAGCCCCGCGGCGCGCCGGCCTCGCTCACGCCGCCGCGCGCATCTCGCGCTTGACGTCCGGGGGGATGGCCTCGTCGGCGAGCATCGCGAGCGCGGCCTCGAGCGGCATCACGGTCTGCCCCTCGCGGCCGAGGCGGCGGATGGAGACGGTGCGTTCGGCCGCCTCCTTCTTGCCGACGACGAGCAGCACCGGCACCTTGGCGAGCGAGTGCTCGCGCACCTTGTAATTGATCTTCTCGTTGCGCAGGTCTCCCTCGACCCTGAGCCCGCGCGCCCGCGCCTGCGCGATCGCCTCCCGCGCATAGCCGTCGGCATCCGACACGATCGTGCAGACCACCGCCTGAACGGGGGCGAGCCAGAGGGGGAAGTGCCCGGCGTAATGCTCGATGAGGATGCCGGTGAAGCGCTCGAGCGAGCCGAACATTGCCCGGTGCAGCATCACCGGCGTCACCTTCTCGGAATGCTCGTCGATGTAGAAAGCGCCGAGCCGGCCCGGCAGGTTGAGATCGACCTGCACGGTGCCGCACTGCCAGTCGCGCCCGATGGCGTCGCGCAGCACGTATTCGAGCTTGGGCCCGTAGAACGCGCCTTCGCCCTTGTTGAGCGTCCAGGGACGGCCCGAGGCCTCGAGCGCCCGCATCAACGCCGCTTCGGACTTGTCCCACACCGCGTCGTCGCCGATGCGCTTCTCGGGCCGGTCCGAAAACTTGATGCGCACGTCGGAAAAGCCGAAGTCCTCGTAGATCGAGAGGATGAGGTCGTTCATCGCCAGGCATTCGGCGGCGATCTGATCCTCGGTGACGAACACGTGCGCGTCGTCCTGCGTGAAGGCGCGCACGCGCATCAGCCCATGCAGGGCCCCGGACGGCTCGAAGCGATGCACCTTGCCGAATTCGGCAATCTTGAGGGGCAGATCGCGGTAAGACTTCAAGCCGTTCTTGAAGATCTGCACGTGGCCGGGGCAGTTCATCGGCTTGACCACGTAGCGGCGCGCGTCATCCTCCCGCTGCTCCGTGAGGAACATGTTCTCGCGGTAGGTCTGCATGTGCCCGGTGGCGACCCACAGCGACGAGTCCATGAGCTGCGGCGAGTTCACCTCGATGTAGCCGGCCGCGGTCTGCCGGCGGCGGATGTAGTTCTCGAGGGTCTGGAACAGCGTCCATCCCTTGGCGTGCCAGAAGACCGATCCGGGCGCCTCTTCCTGGAAATGGAAGAGGTCCATTTCGCGGCCGAGCCGGCGGTGGTCGCGCTTCTCGGCCTCCTCGATCTGCTTGAGGTAGGCGTCCAGCTCCTCCTGCTTCGCGAAGGCGGTGCCGTAGATGCGCGAGAGCATTTCACGGTTCGAATCTCCGCGCCAATAGGCGCCGGCCACCTTCATCAGCTTGAAGGCGTTGCCGATCTTGCCCGTCGACGTCATGTGCGGGCCGCGGCAGAGGTCGAACCACTCGCCCTGCCGGTAGATCCTGATCTCCTGGTCCTCCGGGATCGCGTCGACCAGCTCGACCTTGAAGCGCTCGCCCATCTCGGCGAACTTGCGCTTGGCTTCCTCGCGCGACCACACTTCCTTGGTGAAGGGCCGGTCGCGGGCGATGATCTCGCGCATCTTCTTCTCGATGAGCGGCAGATCCTCGGGCGTGAAGGGCTCGTTCCGGAAGAAGTCGTAGTAGAAGCCGTTCTCGATCACCGGTCCGATCGTGACCTGGGTGCCGGGCCAGAGGGACTGGACGGCCTCGGCGAGCACGTGGGCGCAGTCGTGGCGGATCAGCTCGAGCGCACGCGGGTCCTCGCGCGTGAGGAACTCGATCCGGGCGTCCTTGCGGATGGGGTCGGCGAGGTCCCGCAGCTCGCCGTCGAGCACCATCGCGACCGAGCGCTTGGCGAGCGAGGGCGAGATGCTCTTTGCGACTTCGAGACCGGTGATGTTGTCGGGGAACTCCCGGCGCGCGCCGTCGGGAAAGGTCAGCGTGACCATAAAAAATCCACTCCCGTTGCTCACTCCTGCGAACGAGCGCAGGTAAGCCTCGATGACATTCCGCTTCAGCCCGCCGTGCTGGTTCCGGGCCCTGCGGCATCAGTGCCGCCGGCGTTCGTTCCGCGCCAGCGGCCGTAGCGCCACGGCATATACCAGCGCGAGTCCGCGGGCAACGCGTCGGGCACGAAGTCGAGCCCCGATGTGCCCCACGGATGGCAGCGCATAAGGCGCGCAAGGGTCATCCATCCGCCCGCCCACAGGCCGAAGCGGGCGAGGGCCTGGTCTGCATAATCGGAGCAGGTCGGCAGGTGCCGGCAGTGAAAGCCGACGAGGGGCGACAGCGTATACCGGTACAGCCTCACCATCGCCTGCCCGGCGAAGCGAGGGGCGCGCGCAAGGCAACGCGGCCACAACCTGAGCGTCATCGGGGCCGCGGCCTCCGCCCGGCTCTCGGAAATCCGCGGGCAATCCCGCGGGCAGTAGAGGCGCATGGGGCCGCCGTTCGTGCGGCCGCGGGGCGGCGGAGGGCCGCGATCGGGCTGGGTGTCATGTCGCAACCGCTCGGGCGGCGCTGGGCGCCCGGTCCGCGCCGGACGAAAAAAGTTAACCCGGACGGATCGGAAACGGTTCCGTTTCCGGGGGGAATAAATTATGTTGCCTGCGGCAGCCGCGCAACGATGGCGGCCCGCGTTCCGTTCTGGGGCTGGAGAGACGAATGAAGCGCCTGATGCGGGCGGCGCTGCTAATTTGCCTGCCTTGGGTCCTCTTTGCAATGCCGGCGCTCGCCGACGAGCCGCCGTCCATGCGCTTCGAGTGGGTGCGGGAAGGCCCGGCCGATGTCTGCGGCGACGCCTGCCGCGAATGGGTCGTCGCCAGGGGGCCCATCACCAAGGAGACCGTGCGGGATTTCGAGTTCTTCACCGAGGTGAAGAGCCCGCGCGGCGCGACGCTCGTCCTGGACTCGGGCGGGGGCTCGGTGCTCGCGAGCCTGGAACTCGGCCGCAAGGTCCGCGCGCTCGGGATGACCACGACCGTCGGGCGCATCATCAAACTCGACACGCCGGCGAGCGAGGAGCAGCGGGGGCGCTTCTCGCCCCGCGGCGAGTGCGCCTCGATGTGCGTCTTCGTCTTGCTCGGCGGCGTCAAGCGCATCGTGCCGCCCGAGGCGCGGGTGCTGGTCCATCAGATCTGGCCGGGCGACAAGCGCTACGATGCCAGCGCGGAATCCTATACCGCGGAAGAGCTGGTTCGCGTCCAGCGCGATGCGGGCCGCATCGCCCGCTACACCGTCGAGATGGGGGGCGGGATCGAGCTCTTCGAGCTCGCCATGCGGATCCCGCCGTGGGAGCGGCTGCGGGCTTTGAGCCAGAGCGAATTGCGCCGCGTGGGCCTGCAGACGGTCGAAGCGGGCGAGCTGCCCACGTCCGGCGTGACCCGCCCGGTCATCGGCGGGAGGAGCCTGACGGCCGCCGCCCCGGAGCGGGGCTGGACCGTGCTCGGAACGGGCGAGCAGCGCGAGGTCGTGCGGCGGCATCCCCTGACCGTCGAAGGGGAGGAGATCGGCCAGTTCGAACTGAGCGTGAGCTGCGCCCCGGGCGGAGCCTACCGGCTCGCCTATCTGGAATCGCGGGCGCAGGGCACCGAAAAGGAAAACTGGGTGCAGGACGTGGTCGTGCAGCTCGGAGACGAGCGGGCCGTGCTGGACATCGCCTCCTCCTCGCCGAACGCGGAGACGAACGCGCTCGACACGCGCGCGGCCGGTCGCGTTAGCAGCACCTTCGTGGAGGCGCTGCGAAAGGAATCGGGAAGCGCGCTCGTGGTCGCTACCCGCGCGAGCGACGGCCTGCGTACCAGCACCCAGGTCGGCGGTACGGGCTTCGCCGAGGCGTTTCAGCACTTGGCGGCCGCCTGCGCCAAATAGACGTCGCGGCGCCTGCCGTGCCGGCAGGGCTTTTATCCGGAACCCGACGCCGGGCTTGCGGCGCGGGCTTGCTGCACGGCCTTCCTGCGGCGCCGTCTTCGCGGATCTATTGCGCGGCGACTTTGGCTCTGCGCTTGGCCTCGATCTGGTCGATGGCCGAAACCACGGCGTCGAAGGTGAGAAGGGTGGAGGCATGGCGCGCCTTGTAGTCGCGCACCGGCTCCAGCACCTTGATGTCCTCCCACTTGCCCCCGGGCGGGGGGCCGTTCTCCTTGAGCATGCGGCGCACGGTTTCGCGCAGCTCCCGCAGCTCGTCGGCCCGCGAGCCGATGATGTGCCGCGCCATGATCGAGGACGAGGCCTGGCCCAGGGCGCAGGCCTTCACCTCGTGGGCGAAGTCCGTGACCGTGTCGCCCTCCATCTTGAGGTCGACCGTCACCGTCGATCCGCAGAGCTTGGAATGCGCCGTCGCCGTGGCGTCCGGCGAGGACAAGCGTCCGAGGCGCGGTATGTTCCCCGCGAGCTCCAGGATACGGGTGTTGTAGACGTCGTTGAGCATTGCAAATCTAGCGGTCAAGCCCGGCGCGCAGGGCGGGTTGATTGCGGCCAACTCCGGCGAACAATATATAGGCTCCGTGTGGGTCGGGCGAAGCCTAATTGCCTGTTCCGAGCGAGCAGATAAGGGAATGCGGCGTCCGTAGTCTCCGGCCAGCGCATTTCGGAGGCGAAGACGCGGCCCCCCGGTGACACTCCCGGCGCGCAAACGGAGCGCCGGTCGAACGGAGAGACCGTTATGGACGCCATCATCAAGCCATTCGTCAGAGCTCACGCGTCCGATCTGTCGGACAGCGTGCGAGCCGCCCCGGCGCCGGCCGTTCCCCGGCCGTCGCGCGAGGAGGCCGAGGCGGCCGTCCGCACCCTGATCGCCTATGCCGGCGACGATCCGAACCGCGAGGGCCTCGTCGAGACGCCGAAGCGGGTCGTCAGGGCCTTCGAGGAGATTTTCGGCGGCTACCGCGAGTGCCCGCTCGAGGTGCTCGGCCGCACCTTCACCGAGATCGGCGGCTACCAGGAGCCGGTGCTGGTCCGCAACATCGCGTTCCACTCCCATTGCGAACACCACATGATGCCGTTCTTCGGCAAGGCGCACCTCGCCTACATGCCGGTGACCGAAGTGGTGGGCCTGTCGAAGCTCGCGCGCCTCGTCGAGGTCTATGCGCGCCGCCTGCAGACGCAGGAGCATTTGACCTCTCAGATCGCGCGCGCGATCGACGAGATCCTGAAGCCGCGCGGCGTCGCCGTCATGCTGGAGGCCGAGCACATGTGCATGTCCGTGCGCGGCATTCAGAAGCCGGGCACGTCGACCATCACCACGCACTTCACCGGCGTCTTCCGCGACGACCCTGCCGCGCAGGCGCGCTTTCTCGCCCTCGTCCGTGAGCCTCAGCGGTAAAGCCGGCGGCGGCCGGCTGGCCGCGCAGGAGCGATAGGGCCGTGTCCGACAACACCACGACCTTCATGCCTCCCGGTTCAGCCTCCGAGCTGGAGCAGGGCCGCGCACTGACCCCGAAGTTTGACGCCGACGGCCTGGTGACCTGCGTCGCGACCGACGTCGCGACAGGCGAGGTTTTGATGGTCGCGCACATGAACGCCGAGGCGCTGGCGAAAACGATCGCCAGCGGCGAAGCCTGGTATTACAGCCGCTCCCGCCGCGCGCTGTGGCGCAAGGGAGAGACCTCCGGCCACATCCAGCGCGTGGTCGAGATGCGGGTCGACTGCGACCAGGATGCCGTGTGGATCAAGGTGACGCAGGTCGGCGCCGGCGCCTGCCACACCGGCCGACGCTCGTGCTTCTACCGCCGGGTGCCTCTTGGCGCCGAGGCGGCGGGGAAAGAGCTTGTTTTCGATCCGGGCGAGCGCGCCTTCGACCCCGATGTCGTATATGGCGGCTGACAAATTTATGGCGCCTGACAAACTGTTCTTCTGACAAACAAACTGTTCTTCTGACAAACAAACCCGGCCTTTCGACAAACCTCGCCTCTGAGAAACCTCGCTTCTGTCCCCGTCTCAAAACATCGTAGCGTTCGCCGCGGCCGACAAAATTGTCACAGCCGCTTGATTTGGGCACGCGGCTGCAGCTTCCGGTAGAAGGCGGTCGCGCTTTCCGCTACCCTTCCGTTGCAACCGACGGGAGCCGAGGCCCTGTCAAACTGGGGAGGGTTGCGGGGTGCCTCAACAGAACCGGCGGAGACGCTTTTGTCTCGTTCTCGTCAAGCCGACGCATTACTGCGACGAAGGCTATCCCATTCAGTGGCTGCGCTCGGCCATCCCTTCAAACTCGCTCGCCTGCGTTTACGGCATCGCGCGGCAGTGCGCCGAAGAGAAGGTGTTGGGCGAGGATGTCGATATCGACATTCACCCCTTCGACGAGACCAACACCCGCATTCGCCCTGAGCGGCTCGCGCGCCTGATCGAGGCCGCCGATGGCGGCATGGTGATGCTCATCGGCGTGCAGTCGAACCAGGTTCCGCGCGCGCTCGACATTGCGCGCCCGCTGCGCCGCCGCGGCATTCAGGTCGGCATCGGCGGCTTCCACATGTCCGGCGTGATCGCGATGATCGACGGCGAGGATGCCGCCCTCAAGGAGGCGCAGGCGATGGGCGTCTCGGTCTTCGCCGGAGAAGCGGAGGGACGTCTCCACGAGGTGCTGCGGGACGCCTGGGCCGGCACGCTCAAGCCGCTCTACAATTTCATGAACGACCTGCCGGCGATCGAGGGCGCGCCGGTGCCCATCCTTTCGGCGGTGCGCGTCAAGCGCACCGCGGGCGCGGTGACGAGCTTCGACGCCGGGCGCGGCTGCCCCTACCAGTGCTCGTTCTGCACCATCATCAACGTGCAGGGCCGCAAGTCGCGCCGCCGCTCGCCGGACGACATCGAGAAGATCGTGCGGGAGAATCTCGCCCAGGGGCTGCGCCGCTTCTTCATCACGGACGACAATTTCGCGCGCAACAAGGATTGGGAGATCATCCTCGACCGTTTGATCCGCTTGCGCGAGGTGGAGGGGCTTCAGTTCAGCATCATCATCCAGGTGGACACGCTCTGCCACCGGCTGCCGAACTTCATCGACAAGTGCCGGCGGGCCGGCGTGCGGCGCGTCTTCATCGGCCTCGAGAACATCAATCCCGCCAACCTGGCGGCGGCCAAGAAGAAGCAGAACAAGATCACCGAGTACCGCAAGATGCTGCTCGCGTGGAAGCAGGCCGGAATCGTCGTCTATGCGGGCTACATTCTCGGCTTTCCCGGCGACACCGTGGAGTCGATCCTCCACGACGTCGAGATCATCAAGCGCGAGCTGCCGATCGACCTGCTCGAGTTCTTTTATCTCACGCCGCTGCCGGGGTCGGAGGACCATCAGAAGCTGTTTCGCGCCCGCGTGCCGATGGACGCCGACCTCAACCGGTACGATCTCTACCACATCACGGCGGATCATCCGCGCATGTCGCGCGAGGAGTGGGCGTACGCCTACAAAATGGCGTGGAAGACCTATTACACCATGGAGCACATGGAGACGGTGCTGCGCCGCGCGGTGGCGACGCGCGCGAGCGGCGGCAATACCGCCTTCCTGCTCACCTGGTTCAAGGGCTGCATCGACATCGAAAACGTTCATCCCCTCGAAGGCGGTTTCGTCCGGCTCAAGTTCCGCCGCGACCGGCGGCCGACGCTGCCGATCGAGCCCGTCTGGACGTTCTATCCGCGGTACTGGCTCGAAACCCTGGTCAAGAATTACCGGTGGGGGAAGCTCTATCTGCAACTGCGCCGCATCTATCTCGGCATCAAGAAGGATCCGAGGCGCTACGAATACACCGACCTTGCGCTCACGCCCGTCGACGACGAGACGGAGACGCTGGAGCTGTTCAAGGGCGACGCCGCGCACGCCTATGTCGATCAGGAGCGGCGTCTCGAGCGCGCGCGCAAGGGCGAGGGCTCCGGCAACGACGCCAAGGCGCCCATGATCGCGGCGGAGTGAGAGCGCGCCGCGGCTCCGTCACGAGCGGAGGCGCGCGAGCAGCCGTTCGGCGCGCGCGAGGTGGGGGCGGTCGTACATCACCCCGTCGATCGCTGTGACGCCGGCGCCGGGCTGCGCCGCGAACGCCTCGACAATGGCCCGCGCCTGCGCGATCGCCTCGGGGCTCGGCGTGAAGACCTCGTTGATCAGCGGAACCTGCGCCGGGTGGATCGCAAGCTTGCCGGCAAATCCGTCCCGCCGCGCCTCCTCCGCCTCGCGGCGCAGGCCCGACTCGTCGCGGAAATCCACATAGACGGTGTCGATCGCCGGCACGCCGGCGGCTGCGGCGGCGACGAGGCAGAGCGTGCGCGCGAACACGTAGGGTGCGGTGAAGCGCCCGTCCGCCTCGCGGTTCGCCTCGGCCCCGAGCGCGGCGGACAAGTCTTCCGCGCCCCAGGTCAGCGCCTCGAGCCGGGCGCTCGCGCCGCGATAGGTCGCGCCCTGGAACAGGGCGGCGGCGGTTTCGGTCGCAAGGGCGATGATGCGGATGTGGCCGTCGGGGAGTCCGTGGAGTGCCTCCCGCGCCGCGAGCTTGGCGTCGAGATGGGCGACGGACGCGCCGCCTTCCGCCTTGGGCAGCAGAATCGCATCGGGCCTGCCCGGAACGATCGCGTCGAGGTCGGCGTCGATAAGCGCGGTGTCGAGGGCGTTCACGCGCACGAGCAGGCGAGGCCTCTGGGCGGCGCCCGCCATCTGCTTGAGGAAATCGCGGGTCGTCGCGCGCGCCTGGGGCTTACGGTCCAGGCTCACCGAGTCCTCGAGGTCGACGATCAAGGCGTCCGCCCCGCTGCCGAGGCCGCGGTCGAGCTTGCGCGGGCTGTCGCCCGGAACGAAGAGAAGCGAGCGCATGGGTGCCGGGCTGCCGTATCGCCTCAGGCCGGTCGCATCCGCATGAACGCCTGGCGGCGGCATTCGGCGACCAGCTTGCCGTGCTGATTGTAGGCGCGGTGATGCAGTTCCACGATTCCCGCGCCGGGCCGCGACTGGGACTCCCGCTTCGACAGGACCTCGGTGGTGCAATGCACCGTATCCCCGTCGAACAGCGGGTGGGGGAAGCGCACGTCGGTCATGCCGAGATTGGCGATGGTCGTGCCGACGGTGGTGTCGTTCACGGAAATGCCGATCATCAGCCCGAGCGTGAACAGCGAATTGATCAGCGGCTTGCCCCATTCGGTCTCGGTTTCGCAGAAGTGACGGTCGATATGCAGGGGCTGCGGATTGAGCGTCATGTTGGAGAACAACATGTTGTCCATCTGCGTCACCGTGCGGGTGAGGCGGTGCTCGATGACAGCGCCGATCTCGAAGTCCTCGAAATAGAGCCCTCCGCGCGGGTGCCGCATCACCTGTGCGTCCTTCATGGGTTTTCACTCCCGTTTGCCGGCCGAGGCCGGGCACTCTTAAGCTCTCGTTTACCATAAAGGCCGATGTTGTCCGAGCGGTCGGGAGCGGCGCGTCGGGCGCGGCTGCGCCGCATGCTCGCTTGCCATGTTCCTCGAAGCCACCAGCGAGATCGCCTCTCGGATCACCAGCGCCATCCGCAATGCGGCACGGGCGACCGGGGCGAGCTTCGAATATCTCCTGAAGACGGCGCTGCGCGAGTCCAATCTCGATCCCGCCGCCCGGGCGAGCACGTCGTCGGCCGCCGGGCTGTTCCAGTTCATCGACCAGACGTGGCTCGAGACGATCAAGAACGCCGATCCGGCGCTGGGCTACGGCCGCTATGCCGACGCGATCGTGCAGACCGCGTCGGGCCGCTACGTCGTGCCCGACCCCGTGCTGCGGCAGGAGATCCTGAATCTGCGCAACGATCCGGCGGCGGCCTCGGCCATGGCGGCGGCGTTCACGCAGCGCAATGCGGAGGTTCTCACGGCGCGGCTCGGCCGCAGGCCGACGGACGGGGAACTGTACATCGCGCATTTTCTGGGGGCCGCCGGCGCCGGGCAGCTCATCACCACCGCCTTCGCGGCTCCTCACACGAAAGCGGCGGACCTCTTTCCGGAAGCCGCGCGCGCGAACCGCAGCATCTTCTACGACCGCGCGGGTGGGGCGCGCTCGGCCGCGGAGGTCTATGCTCTTCTCGTCGGCAGGCACGACAGGACGCGGCCCGCACCCCCCGAAGGGGCGGAGGTTGCGACGGCCGGCGCTCCTGCCCCGATGGGACCGATCCTGCCGCTGCCGGCCGCTTTCGCCGTCTCTTCGGCCGGGAACGGGCGGGCGCCGGCCACCGCTTTGGCGTTCGCGCCCGACGACGGGCCGGTGTTCCACAATCTCTTCCAGACGGGGCGGCGCGGGCCGGTTTCGCTCGTCGTGAGCGAGCTCTGGGGCGCCAGGAATGCGCCGTCCCCCGCTCCGGCGAAACCCGCGCCCGCCGCCGGCGACGCCCACGCCGGCGCGGCCCCCGCAAGGCCGCTCAATCTGTTCCAGTTCCTGCGGCCGGAGATTCGCGGGGACGCGAACCGCTCCGTCTAGCGAAACGTCTTCGGCGCGGCGGCGTCCCGACGCCGTCGCCGGACCGACTTTATGGTGAACGCTTTGTTAAGCGCGCCGCGCGAGGATCCCTGCATCGCGAAGCAGGCGATCCGTCCGGCCAACCAGGTTCATCTTCCGGTGTCTCGATGATCGTGCGGCACTTCCTGCAATGGGTGCGGACCGCTCCGCCCGGAGCGCGCGCCGACGCCACGGCCGCGCTCGCCCGCGCCTACCTCCATTCCGACCTCTCGCCGGACGACCGGGCAGCGGCCGAGGGCGCCATGATCCTGCTGCTCGACGATCCCTCGCCGCTGGTGCGCCGCGCGCTCGCCGAGGCGCTGGCGAGCAGCGAGCACGCGCCGCCCGCGGTGGTGTTCGCCCTGGCGACGGATCAGCCGGAGATCGCGACGATCGTGCTGTCGCGCTCGCCGCTTCTGCTCGACGCCGATCTCGTCGACTGGGTGGGCGGGGGCGCGCCCGCGATTCAGGCGGCGATCGCGAAACGGCCGAATCTGCCGTGCTCGGTCGCGGCGGCGATCGCGGAGGTCGGTTCGGCCGAATCCTGTCTGATCGTGCTGGAAAATCCTACGGCCCGCCTCGCGCCGTTCTCGCTCGACCGCATCGTCGAACGCCACGGCCACCTGGCGGCGATCCGGGAGGCGCTGTTGGCGCGCGACGACCTTTCCGTCGCGACCCGCCAGGCGCTTGTGAGCCGACTCTCCGAAACGCTCGCCGCTTTCGTGTCGGCGCGGGCCTGGCTGGATGCGGAGAGGGCCCGCCGCGTGGCGCGCGAGGCGTGCGATAAGGCGACCGTCGCGCTTGCAGCCGCCGCTCCGCAGCCCGAAATCCGGCCGCTCGTCGCCCATCTGCGGCAGACCGGCCAGCTTACCGCAGGGCTCATCCTGCGGGCGCTTTTGTCGGGCAATATCAGGCTGTTCGAGGAATCTCTTTGCGAATTGGCCGAGCTTCCGCCGGCGCGTGTCGCACAGCTCGTTTATGACCGCACGGGCAAGGGGCTGCGCGCCGTGTTCGAGCGGGCAGGCCTGCCGGCGTCGGTTTTTCCTGCGGTCTCGGCGGCCATCGCGGTGCTGAACGAGCACGGCTACGCTGGGGAGATCGGCGGAGCGAGCCGGCTCAAGCGCCGGATGGTCGAGCGGGTGCTGACCCAGTGTCAGGACGGGGCAGGGGCCGAGCCGCTGCTGATCCTGCTGCGGCGCTTCGCCCTCGAAGCCGCGCGCGACGAGGCGCGCCTGTACTGCGACGAACTCGCCGCCGCCTGACCTCTCGCCGCTCCCGTGGCGGGCAGCGGTGGCCAACGCGCTGCGTGGCCGGCAGCGAACGAGGGCGCCGGCAGCTATGGTTTCGGCGCGAGCGGCGGACCGGCCACGGGATCGGTCTGCTCGGGCGGGGGCGGCGCCTCGTGCGCGAGGAAATCGTCCGTCAGCCTGCGCAGCGACTGGACGAGGGCTCTCGCGATCGCATTGTCCTCCTCCCGCGCGTTCTCGCGGACGATGGCGCGCACGCCATAGACGTGCTGATCGATCAGCACGAGCGGAATGCGGGCGGGGTCGGCGGCATTCAGAAGCAGCCGGCAGAGGCTGTCCGCCGCCTCCGCAGCGAGCGGGTAGCCGAACGTGGCGGCCTGCCCCTTGATGTCGTGCGCGGCGCGAAAAAGCTCGTCCCGCGCCTCCGAAGCGAGACCTTTTTGGTGCACGCGAAGGCGCGCCGCATCAAGGCGGTCGCAATCCTCCTTCATCCAGTCTGTGAACTCTTCCGACAATGCGGCCAGCGCCGCTTCCGCCCGCGCAATGGCCTCGAGGTCGAGCTCAATACCGTTCTCCGTTGCCATTGCGCCCTCGCCTGCGCCGCATCGCGGTCCGATCCGGCCGTCTGCGCGAGGAGAAATGGAGGGCGAGCGCCGGTGCGACGTCATCAGGACACCTCAGGCGGTTCAGGACGGGATACCCGCCTTCGCGAGCAGCGGCTGGACGTGGATCACCTCGGCCTTGCCGCCCTTGCGGCGCTCCGGTCCAACATAGTTGCTCGGCACGTTGCGACGGCGGTCGGGCCCGAAATAGGTCGCGGTCTTGATGAAGGGCCGCGGATTGGCGACGATGTTGAGGATGCGATGATAAAGGGCCTTGGCGGAGATCGGCTTGGCGAGGAACTCGGTGACGCCGGTATCGCGCGCCGCAATTACCCGCTTCTTCTCCGAGTGTCCGGTCAGCATGATGATGGGCACGTAAGGATTCGCATTGGCGCCGGGCTGACGGATCATCTGCGTCAGTTCGAGGCCATCGAAGATCGGCATCGCCCAATCGGTGATGACGATGTCGGGCGAATAGTGGGTGAAGGCTTCAAGGCCGGCGGCGCCGTCCTCCGCCTCGTAGACCTCGCGCGTGCCGAACCCGTGCAGCAGCGTCCGCAGGATGCGGCGCATATGGGCGTTGTCGTCGATAACGAGGAACCGCAGTCTGTTGAAATCGATACGAACCATGAGCGTGCGAAAGGTCGCGGGAAGCGGCCGTCGCAGCCTGCATTGGACCGCACCGCACGCTAGCGGGTGCGCCTTAAGGAAAAGTTTAGTGGTCGAAGGGGCTGAGTCTGGCGTGATCGGCGCAAGGGCTGGTCAGTAGCCGAACTGCTCGCTGAGGATTCGCTCATCGAGGCTGTGCCCAGGGTCGAACAACAGGTGCATCGACACCGCGTGATCCATCTCCACGTCGACGCGGCGCACATTGCGGACCTCGTCATGGTCGGCCACGGCCGCCACGGGGCGCTTCTCGGCCTCCAGCACTTCGATCGTGATGTGCGCCGTGTCTGGCAGCAGGGCGCCGCGCCAGCGGCGAGGGCGGAACGGGCTGATCGGCGTCAGCGCTAGAAGCGGGGCGTTGATGGGAATGATCGGGCCCTGGACCGAGAGGTTGTAGGCCGTCGAGCCCGCCGGGGTGGCCACGAGGATGCCGTCGGCGGCGAGCTCGTTCAGGCGCACCTTGCCGTCGATGAAGATGCGCAGGCGCGCGATCTGATGCGTCTGACGAAACAACGACACCTCGTTGAACGCGCGATGCACGCGCGTCTGGAGGGTGCCGTCGAGCGTGCGCATGAGGAGGGGGTGAATCACCGTGGTGCAGGCCGCCTCGAGCCGCTCCGGCAGGTTTTCCTCGTGGTATTCGTTCATGAGAAAACCGACGGTGCCGCGGTGCATGCCGTAGATCGGTTTCCCCGCGCCTATGAACTGGTGCAGGGTCTGGAGCATCAGCCCGTCGCCGCCGAGGGCGACGATGACGTCCGCTTCCTCGGGCGCGAGGTCCCCGTAGCGGGCGACCAGCCGCCGGCGCGCCTCCTGGGCATCCGGGGTCGCGCTGGCGACGAAGGCGAAGCGACCGTAGCGACGGGGCTGGCGGCTCATGCGGTTCGGACCAAAGGGGCCGCCTCGGACGGCAAATGCAGGGCGCGGCAGCAAGTTTGAGGATGACGGCAGTGGAACGCGCAGTTTTCGTCTATACGACCTATCCATCGGTTGTCGAGGCCGAGCAGGCGGGCCGGCGCCTGGTGGAGCGGCGTCTGGCCGCGTGCGTCAACATCCTGCCGGGAATGATCTCCCATTACCGGTGGGAGGGACAGGTCGAACGCGGCGAGGAGGTCGTCATGATCGTCAAGACGCGCGCCGCGCTGGCCGAAGACGTGCGCGCCGCCGTCAAGGCGAGCCACCCGTATACGACGCCCGCCATCGTCTTCCTGCCGGTTGAAGGCGGCGACCCGGCCTATCTCGGCTGGATCGTCGCCGAATCGCAGGGGGAGGGCCAGGGCTGACCGCGGAGGGCGAAGGCTGAGCGCGGCGGACCGCCCGGCCCGCGCGGGCCCTTTGGTCTTGTGCGCCCTCCGTCTTTATTGCGGCCTGCGCCTTGCGCGTAAACGCGCGCGACCGCGCGCTGCGCGGCCCGCGAACGCTTTCCCGGCCTCGTCGTGACTGCGCCAACGATAGGTGAGAACGCTTCACCCGGCCTCACGAAGGCCGCCGGAAATTCGTCGGCGCCATGTGACTCAGTAGACGATGTTGCCGTTCAGCGCCTCCAGCAGCGATGCATATTCCTTGCATGTCGTGCCGCAGATCGCGTGGATCGTCGCCAGATGCTCCTCGGCCTTGAGGCGGTTGCCCTGCTCGAGGTGCCACAGGCCGTAGTATTGCCACGTGCGCACGTGCTTCGGATCGGCGCGGAGCGCGCGCTCGTACCATTCCTTGGCGTCGTCATAGCGGCCGAGCTTGCGGCTGGCATAGCCGATATAGTTCGCGACGTCCGGATGATCGTCCTCGTGCAGGGCGCGGAGGGTGGTGATCGCGTCCTCGTAGCGCCCCTCCTGCACGAGGTTGTAAGCCTGCCGGTAGCCGTCGAGAAAATCCTGCTGGCTCTGCCTGCTCTTCTTGCCCTTGGTCTTGCCGTCCGGCAGCGTGGGCTTTTCCGGCGCGGGAGGCGGCGGGTTCGGCGTCGCGTCGGACCAGGCCGGCCCGAGCGTCAGCCCCATTCCGATCAAGAGCGTCACCAGCAGCAAACCGGACCGGTGGGAACGCGTCCGCATGGCCAATCCTCCTCGATCGAGCGTTCCTCCCTCCCGCAGCATGCTACTCCCATCGCTCCGCGCGGTCACGCCACGGGCGCGTTCCGCAACGAGAGGCGCGGCAGGCGCGTACGGGTGTGGGCATCAACACCGCCGACGAGCGGGCATTCCGAAAAAGTCCGCTCAGCCGCCGAACGCGGGCCGGAGCCCTGTTCGGGCTGCGGCTGGCCCGCGCCGGTGGCTTCTCTGCACGCGTCGCGTCGCTGCAGCGACGCCGGGCGCTCAGTCGAGCGCGCCGAAGCGCATGCGCAGCCCCGCATAGGCTGCAAAGCCTGGCGCACGGTACGAAAGGGCCTCTTCGTAGCGCGCGTCGAACAGGTTCTCGGCGCGGACATAGGCCGTTGCCCACGGCGTTACGTCGTAGGAGAGCATAGCGCGAACCACCGTGACGCCCGGCAGGTCGACCAGCACCGTGCCCGTCGGCCCGAAGAAGAAGTCCTTTCGGATCCCGTTGTAGACGACGCCGACAGTGGCTCTCGCGCGGTTGTCCAGGAACCGGGCGGTGGCCTCGAACGAGGCCGCGTTCGGCGGGCGCCGCACTTCTTCCACGCCGGTGCTGTCTCTCGCGTCCGTGTAGGTGTAGGTCGCCTTCACGGTGAGCCAGTCGAAGACGGCCCAAGTTGTACTTGCCTCGACGCCGCGGCGCTTCGCGAGCCCCGCAGCGTTAACATAGACGAAGCCGCCGCGCGCGGGATCGAAGGTCGGCTCGATCTTGTCGCGGAAGTCGGAGGCGAAATAGGTGACGTCGGTCACCAGCCGTCCGTCCCAGAAGCTCTGCTCGACGCCGGCGTCCCAGCCGACCGAGTGCTCGGGGCGCAGGCCCGGATTGGGCAGATTGAACGTCGAGCCGAACAGCTCGAAAGGGGTAGGATCCGTGAGCCCCTTGCCGATGCTCGCGTGCAGGCGCGTGCCGGTCGCCGGAATGCGCTGGGAGAGCGCATAGCGCCATGTGAACACATCGGTGAAGGCCGAGTTCCAGTCGTAACGCAAGGCGCTCGAAAAGCTGGTGTGGGTCGGCAGGTCGAGCTGATACTCGCCGGCGAGACCCGTCCGCTCTTTTACGTAGCGCGCCGGCTCGTTGACGGCCACATAATGCTCCCGCCGATTGTCGAGCAGCAGCGTCAGCGTGTGGCCCTCGCCGCCGAAGAGGTCCGTGCCGTAACGCAGGATCGATTTGTAATCGAGACCAGTACGCTCGCCGTTTGCGCCGAAGATGGTCGCGCCGTTTGAAAAGCCGCGAATGGTTTCGTCGAAGCCCTTCACGTTGGCGATCTGCGTCCAGTGGCCGTCGAACAGCGTCAGCGTCGCGCCGACCCGGCCGCTCGTGCTCCCGTAGGTGGTGCGGTCGTTGCCGTCGATCACCAGGCCGTAGGTCGCCGGATTGGCGGGCGGACACGCGAAGGTGACCGGATCGAAATTGCAGTTGAAATCCTGCGGGTCGGTCTCGGCGGCGCGCTTGGTGTGGCGGACGACGGCTTCGACGTTGAAGTCGGGCGTGAAGTCCACGCCGGCTTTGCCCGTCACAGTCAAGGCGTAGCTGCCGTCACGTTCGCTGCCGAAGCGGGAGATGTTGTAGCCGGCCGTCGTCGTATCGCTGAACGTCACCGAGCCATAGAACAATCCCGCGGCGCCACGCGCATTCGCCCCCGCGGTGCGGGTGCCGCGCGATCCGCCTTCGATCTTGACGTCGGCGAGCGGCCGCGAGAGTCCGCGCCCGGACCGGGTGACGATCGAGACCACCCCGGCGTGGGCGTTGGCGCCATAGAGGCCGGACTGCGGGCCGCGCACCACCTCGATGCGCTCGATGTCCTCGACCGACAGATCGGCGAAGTCGAAGCCGCCGTCGCCGAGCGAGTTCACTTCGATTCCGTCGATGACGACCATCAGGTGATTGGCTTCCGCGCCGCGGATGCGCACCTGCGTCACGGTGCCGGGTCCGCCCGAGGCCGCGACCTGGACGCCGGGGACGAAGCGCAAAGCCTCGGCCACCGTGGGGACGCCCTTGGCGCGCAGCTCTGCGCCGGTGACGACCGTCACCGCGGCGCCGACCCGGCTCGCCTCCGTGGGCGCCTGATCGGCGGACACGACGATCTCAGGGATGGGAACGGCCTGCGCCAGCGCCCGCGTGCCCGCAAGCGCCGCGAAGCCGCACACCGCGGGCAGCAGCAACAGGCGGCGAGTCAGGTTTTCACGGCGACCGCTCGGACCCGCGAGGGGCGAATCCAAAAGTCGCGCAACGCGCCGCCGCAACAGGATGGGATGGATGGAAACAGCCGCACGGGCTGACATGACATGCCTCCGTCACGTTCGATGGGAACGAGTCGCGGAGGCACATGCCGGTGGCTGCGCCGACAAACTGGACAGGAATCGGAACAACCACAGGCTGGTCCTCCGCAACGGTTTCGCATGTCACCGCTGCGGAAAACCGCTCCGTTCGCGCGCCCCGCACGACGGAAGGTGACTTCGTGCAGGCAGGTCTCCTGGCTCGCGGGTCCTCGCCCTTTCTCCGCCTTCCCAGGGAAGGTCCCCAGTGGCTCTCGTGGAGAAGGGCTCGCCGCTCACAGTTGCGGGGGCAGCTCCGGATCGGGTTCCAACGCAACGCGAACCCCACCGGATTCCCTCTTGGCCGACTCGCGTCGGCGCACCTGCACCGCCTCGAGTGAAAATTGCCGGGCGGGCTTTGTCAACGCGGCGCTGGAGTTGGACGCGGCGAGGCGGAACCTGCTAGCATGTGCGGGCAACGATTCAGGAGCGGGCGATGACTCGTGGGGCGGCCACTCTCGCGCTGGCGCTGTTCGGTGCGGCGCCGGCCTGGGCCGACGACATAGCGGATGCCATAGACCAGGCGCGCAAAGCCTATCAGAGCGGGGATCTCGGAGCCGCCAAGCAGTCGCTCGATCTCGCGTCCCAGCTGATCGGGCAGAAGAACGCGGAGAGCTTTGCCACGCTGCTGCCGAAGCCGCTTCCGGGTTGGGAAGCCGAAGAGCCGCCCAGCGCGGTGGGCTCCAACGTGTTCGGCGTTTCGACCGCGAGTCGCACCTATACCAGCGCCAAGGGCGACAACGTCCAGGTGGAGATTTCGGGCGACTCCGCGATGATCGCGCAGCTTGCTCCGATCCTGACGAATCCCGCGCTCGCCGGCACAATGGGCAAGATCGTCCGGGTAGGCAGCCAGCGCGCGATCCAGAACAAGGACGGCGACATCCACATGCTGGTCGCCAACAAGTTTCTGGTCGTCGTTAACGGCGCGGCGCCGGCGGACGCCAAGCTCGCCTATGCGCAGGCTGTGGACGTCGCCGCTCTGTCGAAGTTGTAGCGCGGCCTCTCTGCGTCCGGTCTAAAGGGCGGGTTGCCACTGCACCGGCACGAACTCGTAGCCGGAGGCGCTCTTGGCGATGTGGCCGATCGCCGGGAACGGGAAGTGATAGCCCTGCACCAGCATGCGGTCGGCGGCGACGCGGTCGAGCATGCGGCGGCGGAACGCGGCCGCCAGGGGCCCATCCATGTCGAAGATCGGCTGCCAGTCGGGGTGGCGCACGAACAGCCACGGGTGGTTCGTCGTGTCGCAGAGCACCATCATGGAACTGTCGCCCGACGCGACCGCATAGGCGACGTGGCCCGGCGTGTGGCCGTAGGCCGCAATCGACGTGATCCCCGGCGCGACCTCGCTGCCGGGGGCGAATTGGGTCACCTCCTTGCGGAGGTCGGCAAAGATGCGACCCGCGTTCAGGAGCACGCCGCGCGCGGCCTCCGGCACGGTGGTCGGCGTGACCTCGTCCATCCAGTATGTCCATTCCGGCGCCGGGACCTTGATCTCGGCGTCGGGGAAGACCATCCGACCGTCCTTCGTCTTGATGCCGTTGATGTGGTCGGGATGAAAGTGCGAGACGAGGATCGTGTCGATCGCCTTCGGGTCGATGCCGGCCGCCACGAGATTGGACATCATCGAGCCCGCGGTCGCCGCGAGCTGGCCGGCCGAGCCGGTGTCGATGAGGATCAGGCGCACGCCCGTGTTCACCACCAGCGCGGTGATAGGCAGCGACAGCCTGTCGACGGAAAGGAAGTTCTCGGCGAGCGCCTTCTGCACCTCGGCGAAGGGCGCGTTGCGCACGAAGCGGCCGTCGATCGGCCGGTGCCAGATGCCGTCATAGAGCGCCGTCAGCTCGTAGTCGCCGAGACGGAAGCGGTAGAAGGCGGGACCGGCTTTTCCCGCCTGCGGGGCGCCGGCCTCGGCTTTCTCGCCGCCCGCTCGCCACGGCAGGCCCGAGGCTAGCAGCGCACCGGCCACAAAGGCGCGGCGATCCATCGAAGTCATGACGCACCCGCTCGCCCGACGTCACGCCCGCAGAGGCGGGCGATTCGCCTTCCGAACACCGGACCCGGAGGAATCGTCCGCCCTACGCTTCCCCTTGGCAAGCGAAGCTTTCCGCCCTTCGGGGATGGCGGTCGCGACGGCTGCGGGGGCTGGCGTCAAAAAGTTAAAGCCCGCATGCCTCTTGCGGCTGCGGGCTCGTCTCCTTTCGCAGCGAAACGATCGGCGGAGCGCCGAACCCGCCGCGCGCGCCGGCGCGGCGGGGCGCGATCACTTGATCTTGGCTTCGCGGAATTCGACGTGCTTCTTGGCGATGGGGTCGTACTTCTTCTTGGTGAGCTTGTCCGTCATCGTGCGCGAATTCTTCTTGGTCACGTAGTAGTAGCCGGTGTCCGCGCTCGAGACGAGCTTCACCTTGATGGTCGTCGCTTTGGCCATGGCGATGGGTCCTGGTCGCTGAAGGATCGCTGATTGAGCCGGGAAGGTAGCGTCCGAGGCCCGAAAGTCAACGCCGGGCCGCGCGGGCCGCTACAGCAGCTCGCGCACGAAGCGGCCGTGGAGCATGCGGAAGAACGGGGCGGGAAGCGCCGGGTCGAACCCTTCCGCGATCCGGCGTTCGAGCTCCTCCAGCACGACATGGGTGATGGTCGGCAGATCGAGCCGCTTCGCGTCCGTTATGGAGATCCACACGATCTCGTCCAGCTCCGAATGGGGGCCGACGACGCCGTCGATGCGGTGCCCGATCGCTTCGGCGTCGGCCGCGAAGAAGCGGGCGTCGAAGCGCCGGTTGCGGCGCGGCGGCGTGATCGCGCGCGCGATGAAGTGGAGCTGGGAAAGATCGGGGACCACCTGCGCGTCGGCAAAAGGCCGCCAGGCGGGGGAGGGCGCCTTCGGCGCCTCGTCCGTGCGCCGGCCCAGCAGGAGGCCCACCTCCTCGCAGGTCTCGCGAATGGCTGCGAGCGCAATGGCGCGCGCCCGCGCCGGGCTCGCCCGGCTCACGCGCTTGAGCAGGCGCGCCTCGTGCTCCGGCGCGAGCGCGCCGAGCGCGGGCATGCGCCCGTCGTAAGGCTCCACCCGGCCTCCCGGAAAGACGTACTTGCCGGGCATGAAAGCGTGCGCCGCATGGCGGCGGCCCATCAGCACGCGCGGGGCCGGCCCCGAGCGGTCGATGACGATCAGGGTCGCGGCGTCGCGCGGGCGGAGATTGGCGTGGTGGCTCCGCTCGCGCTCGGCCTCGGTCAACCGCTCGGCGATGTCGCTCATCGCTTCTGCCCGGACGGCCTCGCGGGCGCGCTCAGCGGGATTTCGGAAGTGTCGTGGGGATTGAAGCCGTGCATGTAGTTCGCCCACTGCCAGGCGACGATCGCCCCTTTGATCGCCGGCAGCATGCCGAGCGCGAGCACGGTAGCCAAGGGCCCCCACAGCAGGGCGTGGACCCAGTAGGGCGGGGCGAGCGCCACCTCGACCGAAAGCGCAAGCGGCACCACGAGGTGCCCGACGATCAGAATGACGAAATAGGCCGGCGCATCGTCGGCCCGCTGGTGATGCAGCGCCTCTCCGCAATGCGGGCAGTGGTCCGCGACCTTCAGGAAGGCGCGGAACAGATGGCCGCGGCCGCACCGCGGGCAGCGGCTGCACAAGCCTCGCAGAATGGCCTGACGCTTGTCGCGGGGCGGCGCTTGGGTGGTCGTGTCCGTCCAGGTCATGATCTTACATCCGGCCTTTAGCACGTCTTCTGGTTGCACGGGATGGCGCAACTGCGCGCCGGTGTTTTGCGCTGGGCGCAGAGCTGCGCGGCCGCGCCGCGCGCCGCCCCTCCGACAAAAGTTCAAAGCGCAGCGCGCCGGCGACCGGTGCCGCCTCGACGAGACGCACCTTCGCCCTGTCTCCGAGCCGATAGGTCTCCCCGCTCATCTGGCCGACGAGGGCGTGGTGGGCCTCTTCATAGCGGAAATAGTCGTTGCCGAGCGTTCCGGCGGGAACGAAGCCGTCGGCCCCCGTTTCGTCGAGCTTTATGAACAGGCCAGCCCGCGTTACGCCGGAAATGTGGCCGTCAAAGGTTGCGCCGACGCGATCCGCGAGGAAATGCGCGATCAGCCGATCGGTGGTCTCGCGCTCGGCCTTCATCGCGCGGCGTTCGGCGGCCGAGATGCGCGCCGCGATCTCGCCCAGAGAGCGGGCATCCTCCCCGTCCGGCAGGGCGCCGTCGCCGAGCTTGAGCGCCCGGATCAGGGCCCGATGCACGACGAGATCGGCATAGCGGCGGATCGGCGACGTGAAATGGGCGTAGCGGCGCAGCGCCAGCCCGAAATGCCCGTAGTTCTCGGCCGCGTATTCCGCCTGCGCCTGGGTGCGCAGAACGACCTCGTTCACCAGATTCTCCACATCGCTGCCGCGCACGCGCTCGAGAATGCGGTTGAAAAGCGCGGGCCTGAGCGCCGTCCCCTTCGGCAGGCGGATCTCCAGCGTGGCGAGGAACTGGCGCAAGGCCTCGACCTTCTCGAGCGACGGCTCGTCGTGCACGCGGTAGATGAAGGGCACGCGGGCGCTTTCGAGCGTTTCCGCCGCGGCGACATTGGCGAGGATCATGAACTCTTCGATCAGGCGGTGCGCGTCGAGGCGCTGCGGCACGACGACGCGATCGACCGTGCCGTCGGGCTTGAGCACGATCTTGCGTTCGGGAAGGTCGAGGTCGAGCGGACCGCGCGCATCGCGCGCGGCCTTGAGCGCGCCATAGGCCGCATAAAGCGGCTCGAGGATCGGTTTGTGCAGAGGGCCCGTCACCTCGTCCGGTCGCCCGTCGATCGCGGCCTGCACCTGCTCGTAGCTGAGCCGCGCGCGCGAGCGCATGAGCACGCGATGGAACGTGTGCGAGCGCTTGCGTCCGTCCGCCCCGATGATCATGCGCACGGCGAGGGCGGCGCGGTCCTCCCCCGGGCGCAGGGAGCAAAGATCGTTGGAAATGCGTTCGGGCAGCATCGGCACCACCCGGTCCGGGAAGTAGACCGAGTTCCCGCGCGCCAGCGCCTCGCGATCGAGCGCGCTCGCAGGCCGGACGTAATGCGCCACATCGGCGATGGCGACGCTGATGACGAAGCCGCCGGGATTGCGCGGATCGCTGTCCCGTTCGGCGTAGACGGCGTCGTCGTGGTCCTTCGCGTCCGCGGGATCGATCGTGACGAAAGGCACCGCCCGCCAGTCCTCGCGTCCCGAAAGGTCGGCGGGGACCGCAGCATCCGCCTCCGCGAGCGTCGCGCGCGAAAATTCGTGGGGAATGCCGTGGGCGTGGATGGCGATCAGGCTGATGGCGCGTTCGCTCTTGAGCGAACCGAGCCTCTCCCTGACACGCGCCATGGGAATTCCGAGCCGGCCATGCGACACGTCCACCGCAACCACGTCGCCGTCCTGCGCGTCGAGCGTCGCGCCCGCCGGGATCGCAAGCTCACGCCCGATCTGCTTCTTGTCGGCGGGGGCGAGGCGTCCTGCGCCGCCCGGCAGGGCGCGAAACACGCCGATCACGCGCGGGCGCGTGCGGCCGATGATCTTGACGAGTCGGCCCACATAGGGCGCAGGGTCCCGCGGTTCGCCGCTTTCCTCCACGCGCAGGAGAGCACGGTCGCCGATGCCGGGGGGCGCCCCCCGCCGCGCCTGCCGCGGGATCGTCACGCGGATCCGAGGGGCCGGGCCGTGCAGGTCCGAGTCCCATTCCGTCGGGATCGCCAGCAGCTCGCCGTCGGAATCGCGTTCGGCGATGTCCGCGGCGACCACCGAAGGCAGCTTTCCGGCGTGATGAAGCTTCTTGCGCCGGCGCTCGATCCGTCCTTCGTCGGCGAGCTCGCGGAGCATGTGGCGCAGCAGGGCCCTCTCGGCCTTCTTCAGGCCGAAGGCGCGGGCGATCTCGCGGGTGCCGACCTTTCCGGGATGTTCACCGATGAAGGCGAGGATTTGATCCTTGGAAGGAAGCGTCGGATAGATCGTCGAGTGCTTGGTCAAATCGGTGTCTGCTCTGAAGCCTGCGCTTGGCGCACAATCCCGCCTTATGCTATCGCTTCGCGGCTTTTTTCGTCTTGCCGGCGGATGCCTTGCTTCCGGTCGTTCGGGCCGAGGCGGCCGTTTTCCTCGTCCCCGCGGCCGGCTTGTCCGCTTGCGGGGCCGAAGCCTTGGTCCGCGCGGCGGTCTTTTTCGGCTCGGCGGGCGCCTCGGCCGGAGCGACGGCCGCCTTGCGACCGGTCGCGGCCCGCTTCGCGGTCCCGCCGGACTTTTCCGCCCGCTCGTCCACGAGCGCCACGGCTTCTTCCAGCGATATCGTGTCCGGGGACTTGTCGGCCGGCAGCGTCACGTTGACGCCGGCGTGAGTAATATAGGGGCCGTAGCGCCCGCTTTTAACCACCACCGGACCGCCCTTGCGCGGATGCTCGCCCAATGTCCGTCCCGCGGTCTGCCGCTGAGCGCGGCCGCCGCGCTTGTTCGCCTTGTCGGCGAGCAGCGCCACCGCCCGGTTGAGCCCAATGGTGAGGACATCGTCCTCGCTCTCGAGGTTGGCGTAGGTGTTGCCGTGCTGCACATAGGGGCCGTAACGGCCGATGCCGGCGACGATCGGCTCGCCGGTTTCGGGGTGGCGACCGACCTCGCGCGGCAAGGAGAGCAGCGCGAGCGCCTGCTGCAGGTCGATCGCATCCGGGCTCATGCCCTTGGGGAGGCTCGCGCGCTTCGGCTTTTCGCCGTTGCTGGCTTCGCCGAGCTGGATGTAGGGGCCGAACCGACCCGACCGGACGGTGACTTCGAGCCCGGTCTCCGGGTCTTCCCCCAGCCGCCGCACGCCGCCGTCGAGTCCATCGGAGGAGGACGCTGAGAATGTCCGCGTGTAGCGGCATTCGGGATAGTTCGAGCAACCGACGAAGGCGCCGAACCGGCCGATCTTGATCGACAGCCGGCCTGTTCCGCAGTTCGGGCACTGGCGTGGGTCGCTGCCGTCCGCCTTGGGCGGAAAGATGTGCGGCCCCAGGATCTCGTCGAGCGCATTGAGCACGTCGCCGATGCGCAGGTCCTTGATCTCGTCGACCGCACCGGTGAAGTCGCGCCAGAAGTCGCGGAGCAGCTGCCGCCAATCCACTTCGTTGTTGGAGACGCGGTCAAGCTGCTCCTCGAGCGAGGCGGTGAAGTCGTACTCGACGTAGCGCGTGAAGAAGCTTTCGAGAAAGGCGGTGACGAGCCGTCCCTTGTCCTCGGGATAGAGGCGGCGCTTGTCGAGCCGCACATAGCCGCGGTCCTTCAGCACCTGCAGGATCGACGCATAGGTGGAGGGGCGGCCGATGCCGAGCTCCTCCATGCGCTTGACGAGTGACGCCTCGGTATAGCGCGGCGGCGGTTCGGTGAAATGCTGACTGGCCGTAATCGCGCGCTTCTCCAGCGGCTCGCCCACGCTCATGGCCGGGAGGCGGCGGGATTCTTCGTCCTCGTCCTCGTCGTCCCGGCTCTCCTGATAGAGTGTGAGGAAGCCGTCGAACTGGATCACCGAGCCGGTCGCGCGCAAATCGAGCTTGCGGCCGTTCACCTTGGCCACGATGTCGACGGTCGTGCGCTCGATCTCGGCGGATTCCATTTGGCTTGCCACCGCGCGCAGCCAGATGAGCTCGTAGAGCTTGGCGAGGTCGGGTTCGAGCATCCGGGCGATCTCGCGCGGGCGGCGGGCGAACTCGGTCGGGCGAATGGCCTCGTGCGCCTCCTGGGCGTTCTTCACCTTGGTCTGGTAGCGCCGCGGACTGGCCGGGACGTAGCGGCTGCCGTAATCCGCGCCGATCAGCTTGCGCGCGGCGGCGATGGCCTCGTCGGCCATCTGCACCCCGTCGGTTCGCATATAGGTGATGAGGCCCACCGTCTCGCCGCCGATGTCGACCCCCTCGTAGAGGCGCTGCGCGATGCGCATGGTCTGGGCCGGCGCGAATCCGAGCTTGCGGCTGGCCTCCTGCTGCAGCGTGGACGTGGTGAAGGGGGGCGGCGGGTTGCGCTTGGCCGGCTTGGCCTCGACCGCGACGACCGAGTACGCCGCCTCCTCCAGGGCGCGCTTGAACGCTTCCGCCTCGTCTCCCGAGCCGATGTCGAGCCGCTGGATGCGCTTGCCGTCGGCGCCGACGAGACGCGCCTCGAACAGCTCCCCGCGCGGGGTCGCGAGCGTCGCGATCAGCGACCAGTATTCCCGGGGAACGAAACGCTCGATCTCCAGCTCGCGGTCGCAGACGAGCCGCAGCGCCACCGACTGCACCCGACCGGCCGAGCGGGCGCCGGGAAGCTTGCGCCAGAGCACCGGCGAAAGGGTGAAGCCGACCAGGTAATCGAGCGCGCGGCGGGCGAGATAGGCGTCGACAAGGGCCGTATCGATGCCGCGCGGATGCTTCATCGCCTCGGTGACCGCCTGCCGGGTGATGGCGTTGAACACGACCCGTTCCACCCGCTGCGACTTCAGCGCGCGCTTCGCCCGCAAAACCTCGAGCACGTGCCAGGAGATGGCCTCGCCTTCGCGGTCGGGGTCGGTCGCGAGGATGAGCTTGTCGGCGTCTTTGACCGCCCGGGCGATCTCGGCGATTCGCTTCTGCGCGCGGCTGTCGATCTCCCAGACCATGCGGAAGTCGGCCTCGGGATCGACCGAGCCGTCCTTGGCCGGCAGATCGCGCACGTGCCCGAAAGAGGCCAGCACTTCGTAATCCGGACCAAGATACTTGTTGATCGTCTTGGCTTTGGCCGGAGATTCGACGACGACGACGTTCATTTAAGGATGGGTGATGTGTGGGTCCTGCCCCCTCGCCACGCGCGAGGGAGGCTCTGAAGGCTCGCGCGGAACATGGGTAATCCCGCCCCCCCTGTCAAATCCAGGGCATGGCCGAGCGGCAGGCCGGTCTTCAGAGCCGGGCGCCGGATCGGGTCGATGTGTCTACAACCAAAAGGCGATAAATTGAGAATATGATCGCTTTAGTATATATAGCTTGTCTCATGATGCTGGCGGTGCGGAGCTGGGGAGGCCATGGGCGACGGCACGCAAGACCGGGTCGGCGGGACCAGCCTGGAAGTGGCGGCCTATGTGGCGGACATGACGGCCGATCTCGCGCGGATCGCGCGCGGCCACGGGCTCGATGTGCTCGGCTATCTGCTCGATATGGTGCGCCTCGAAGCGCGCAGCATTCTTCGCGGATCCCAGTCCGGAGGGGACCAGTCCCCCGTCAGCTGATCAACGACACCAGCCCATTGCCGTGGCGTTCCAGCCGCCCGGCAAGCTCGAGCTCCAGCAGCACGACGCGGACGATGGCCGCCCGGACCCCCGACAACCGCACGAGGTCGTCGAGGGCGACCGGTGTCGGGCCGAGCAGCGCGATCACCCGCGCGCGCTCGTCGGCGGCGGGTTCTCCACCGCTGCCTTCGTCGGCGGGCGGTTCGGCGGCGGGGCTTTCCGGCGGACGATCGAGCATCGGGCGCACCACTGCGAGGACGTCCTCGACACCGGTCACCAAGGTCGCGCCCTGCTTGAGGAGGCCGTTGGTTCCCTCGCAGCGCGGATCGAGGGGGGAGCCCGGCACCGCGAACACTTCGCGTCCCTGTTCGAGCGCCATCCGGGCCGTGATCAGCGATCCGGAGCGCCGCGCCGCCTCGACCAGCACGACGCCCAGAGAAAGCCCGGAAATAAGGCGGTTGCGGCGCGGGAAGTCGCGCCCGCGCGGTTCCCAGCCGAGCGGCATTTCCGAGACGGCGGCGCCGGCTTCGAGCATCTGTTCCAGCAGGGCGGAATGTTCGGGCGGATAAATACGGTCGTGCCCCCCGGCGAGAACGGCGATCGTGCCCACCGCTACGCTCGCGCGGTGGGCGGCGATGTCGATGCCGCGGGCGAGCCCGGAGACGACGATCAGTCCCGCTTCGGCGAGGCCACGGGCCAAAAGCTCGGCGAAGCGGATGCCGGCCGCGGATGCGTTGCGCGAGCCGACGATCGCGACGGCCGGCGCCTGCAGAACCGCAAGCCGGCCGCGCACGGCGAGCAGGGGCGGCGCATCGGCCACATCCCGCAGCCGCGCCGGATAGTCCGGCTCGCCGAGGGCGACGAGGGAGATGCCGAGCCGCGCGCAAGCCTGGAGCTCGCGTTCTGCGTCCTCGCGCGAGCAGATCGCGACGGTCCTTTTTGCCCCTCCGCGCCGCGCGAGCTCCGGCAGCGCCTCGAGCGCCGCGCGCGCCCCGCCGCAGTGATTGAGGAGGGCACGAAATGTACGCGGCCCGATGTTCTCGCTCCGGATCAGACGGAGCCAGTCGATCCTTTGCTCGTCGGTCAGGCGCATCCCGATACCGCTGAAGGTCCCGTGTCCGCGGTGCTAGCAAAGCGGCCGTCGCGGCTGCGGTAAAGCAGCAACAGCGCGCCACAACGCGCCGTCCGCCGCGAACAGGCGCTGGCGCAGGTTTGAGCGATCGGTTAGTGCTTGAAGCTGGGGCCGAAGCGCAAGCTGTCCGGGCCGCCGGGCAGCGGGAGGGATGCGCCCATGCACGCGCGTGCGTTCCGGATCGTCCTGATCAAGCCCTCGCATTACGACAAGGACGGCTACGTCATCCAGTGGCGGCGCTCGACGATCCCCTCCAACAGTCTCGCGAGCGTTTTCGGACTGCTGAAGGAATGCGCGGAGCGGCGCGTCCTCGGGTCGGACGTCGACATCGCCATCGAAGCCTTTGACGAATGCAACACGATCATCGACGTCGAGGGGGCGGCAAGGCGCATTCGTGCGGCCGGTCAGGGGTTTGTCGGGCTGGTCGGCGTTCAGTCGAACCAGTTTCCGCGCGCGCTTGATCTGGCGCGCCAGTTTCGGGCCCGCGGCGTCCCGGTCGTCATCGGCGGATTCCATGTCAGCGGCTGCATCGCGATGCTGCCGGAGCTGCCGTTCGATCTCAAGGAGGCGCTTGAACTCGGCGTCAGCCTGTTCGCGGGCGAGGGCGAGGGGCGCTTGGCCGAACTCCTGCGCGATGTCGCCGCCGGCGCGCTGAAGCCGATCTACAACCATCTCAAGGACCTGCCAGGCATGGAGGCTGCGGCCTTTCCCATCCTGCCGCGGGAAATCGTGACGCGCGTCGCCGGCCACTATGCAAGTTTCGACGCCGGGCGCGGCTGCCCGTTCCAGTGCTCGTTCTGCACCATCATCAACGTGCAGGGCCGCAAGTCGCGCTACCGGACGCCCGACGATGTCGAGGCGATCGTGCGCGCCAATGCGGCGCAGGGAATCACGCGTTTCTTCGTCACCGACGACAATTTCGCCCGCAACAAGAACTGGGAGCCGATCCTCGACCGCCTCATCCGTCTGCGCGAGCAGGAAGGGTTCAAAATCCGGCTGCTGTTGCAAGTCGACACGCTGTGCCACCGCATTCCGGGCTTCATCGAGAAGGCGGCGCGCGCCGGCTGCAACATGGTCTTCATCGGACTCGAGAACATCAACCCCGAGTCGCTGATGGGAACCAAGAAGCGCCAGAACAAGATCTGGGAATACCGCGAGATGCTGCAGGCGTGGCGGCGCGCCAAGGTCATGACCTGGGCGGGCTACATCCTCGGCTTCCCGACCGACACGCCGGAGTCGATCGCGCGCGACATCGAGATCATCAAGCGGGAACTGCCGGTCGACATCCTCGAATTCTTCTGCCTCACGCCGCTGCCGGGTTCCGAAGACCACAAGAACCTCTTCCTGCGCCAGGTCGCGATGGACCCGGACATGAACAAGTACGATCTCGAGCACGTCTGCACGGCCCATCCCCTCATGTCCAAGGAGGAGTGGGAGCGGGTCTACATGAACGCCTGGAAGATCTACTACACCGACGAGCACGTGGAGACCGTGCTCCGCCGCGGGGTGGCGAGCGGGCTCAATCCCCGCAAGATCGTCGATGCGCTCACGGTCTTTTCCGGCGCGGCGCACATCGAGGGCGTGCATCCGCTGCAGTTCGGCTTCGTGCGCCGCAAGGTGCGGACGCAGCGTCGCCAGGGGCTGCCGATCGAAAATCCGCTCGTCTTCTATCCCCGGCGAGCACTCGAGTTCTCGCTTACGGCTTGGCGCTGGATGCGTCTGATGCGGCGTTACCGCGCGATCATGCGGCGGGTGCTGGAGACGCCGGATGCGGCAGGTTACATGGACGAAGCCCTGCGGCCCTCAACACCCGAAGATGGCGCGCTCCCGCATTTCGTGCAGGTGTTCGCAGACAAGATCCCGAACACTTACGGCGCGCCGACGCGCGAAGCCGCTTCCATGTGAGCGGCGGTCGCAAGCGAAGCCGTCTGCCGGCGGGGCGGTTCGTCCGAAGGTAAACTTCTACGTCGGCTTCCTGCTCTCTCCGATCCGGCTCTCCGTGCCGGTCATGAGGCGGCGGATGTTCGCGCGGTGCATGATCCAGACGAGCACGGTCAGCACCACGAAGAACTGCGCCTCCAGCCGATCGCCGTTGAACCACAGCACGGCGGGCGTTGCCGCGGTCGCGAGCAGCGCGGAAAGCGACGAGTACCGGGTCAGCGCGGCGACGGCGATCCAGATCGCAGCGAAAGCGAGCGCGACCGGCCAAGAGAGCGCAAGCAGGACGCCGAGATAGGTGGCCACACCCTTGCCGCCTCTGAACTTCAGCCACACCGGAAACAGATGGCCGAGGAAGGCCCCGAGGCCTGCGATCACCGCGTGGTCGTGGCCCCAGATGCGGTTCATGATCAGGACGGCGGCGACGCCCTTGAGCAGGTCGCCCAGCAGGGTCGCGGCGGCGAGTCCCTTGCGCCCCGTGCGCAGGACGTTGGTCGCCCCGATGTTCCCCGAGCCGATCGAGCGGAGGTCGGGCGCGCCGGCAAGGCGCGTGAGCAGGAGGCCGAAGGGGATCGACCCGAGCGCATAGCCGAAGGCGAGCGCGGCCGCATAGTAGGGCAGCGCGAGCGACCAATTGATCGGGTGGAGCATCGCGGATCAGCCTCTTTGCCGCCGTCACCTCGGATCGGTGGTCAGACGTATTCGTACACGGTACGCCCGGCCACGATCGTGCGCACGACACGGCCCTGCAGGCGCGCTTCGTCGAACGGCGTATTCTTGCATTTCGACTTCAGCTCGGCGGGATCGAGCACCCACGGCATGTCGAGATCGACGACGATGACGTCGGCGCGCGCGCCGGGCTTCAAGGTTCCGCCCGGGATGTCGAGCAGCTCGGCGGGGCGTGTGGACATCGCCTTGAACAGGGTCGTCAGGGTCACGTGCTGCCCATGGACGAGCCGAAGGGCGGCGACGAGCATGGTTTCGAGGCCCACGGCGCCCGGCTCCGCTTCCGCGAAGGGGCGGCGCTTGGTCTCGACGTCCTGCGGGTTGTGGTCGGACATGATGACGTCGAGCAGGCCGGACGCCAGGGCCTCCACGAGCCGTTGACGGTCCTCCTCGGCGCGCAGGGGCGGCGTGACCTTGCAGAACGTCCGGTAGGCGCCGACGTCCATCTCGTTCAGCGTCAGATGGTTGATCGAGGCCGCGGCGGTCACGGCGAGGCCCGCGTCCTTGGCGCGCGCCAGCACGTCGAGCGATTCGCCGCAGGTGATGGAGGCCGCGTGGTAGCGGCCGCCGGCCATCGAGACGAGGCGCATGTCGCGCTCGAGCATGATGGTCTCGGCCGCCTTCGGAATGCCCGCAAGGCCGAGGCGCGCGGAGAACTCGCCTTCGTTCATCACGCCGTCCCCGACGAGGTTCGGATCTTCGGTGTGATGGACGACGAGCGCGTCGAAATCGCGCGCATAGGTGAGGGCGCGGCGCATCACTTGGGCGTTGGCGACGCTTTTCGCGCCGTCCGTGAAGGCGACGGCGCCGGCCGCCTTTAACAGGCCGATTTCGGCCAGTTCCTGGCCCTTGAGGCCCTTGGTCAGCGCGGCCATGGGATGGACATGGACGATCGCCGTGTCGCGCGCGCGGCGCAGCACGAAGTCGACGATCGCCGGATCGTCGATCACCGGAGAAGTTTCCGGCTGGCACACGATCGTGGTGACGCCGCCGGCCGCGGCGGCCTGGCTCGCGGAGGCGAGCGTCTCGCGGTGCTCCGCGCCCGGCTCGCCGACGAAGGCGCGCATGTCGATGAGGCCCGGCGCGACCACGCGCCCGGCGCAGTCGATGATCTCGGTTTCCTCGGGCACGCCGGAGGCGCGGATGCCGGGCTCGGCGTCGCGCACGATCCCGTCCGAGATCAGCAGGTCGCCGTGCATGTCGAGATCGCGCGACGGATCGATGATCCGTGCGTTGGCGAGCAGGATCGGACGCGGATCACCGTGCATCGTTCACGTCCCGTTGCGTTTGACGCGCCGCTGAGAGAACCAGAGCCGGGCCGCCGCCCCGAGGCAGGCGAAAGCCGCCATCGCCGCCAGCGCGACGATCGTGGCTTCCCAGGACGGGGCATAGGTGACGATCAGCCACGGCGCGCCGAAGAGCAGCAGCACGGTCAGGAGGCGCACCCGGCGCAGGGCGAACCCCAGCACGTTGTCCACGAAGCTTGCCATCACGCATTCGGCAGGCTGCGCGACAGCGCTTCCAGCACCGCCATGCGCACGGCGACGCCCATCTCGACCTGCTCGCGGATCAGCGACTGCGCGCCGTCGGCGACGGCCGAGTCGATTTCGACGCCGCGGTTCATGGGGCCGGGATGCATCACCAGCGCGTCGGGCTTGGCGTAGCGGAGCTTGGCCTGATCGAGGCCGTAGTAATGGAAATACTCCTGCACCGACGGCACGAAGGAGCCGTTCATCCGCTCCCGCTGGAGGCGGAGCATCATCACGATGTCGGCGCCGGCGAGGCCCTCGCGCATGTCGCGCGCGACCTCGACGCCCATGCGCTCGATGCCCGGCGGCAGCAGCGTCGACGGTGCGACCACCCGCACGCGCGCGCCCATCGTGTTGAGAAGAAGGATGTTCGAGCGCGCCACGCGCGAGTGCAGAATGTCCCCGCAGATGGCGACGCACAGGCCTTCGATGCGCCCCTTGTTGCGGCGGATGGTCAGCGCGTCGAGCAGCGCCTGGGTCGGGTGCTCGTGGGCGCCGTCGCCGGCATTGACCACGGCGCAGTCGACCTTGTTGGCGAGCAGCGCCACCGCGCCGGACGCATAGTGCCGCACCACCAGCAGGTCAGGGTGCATCGCGTTCAGCGTCATCGCGGTGTCGAGAAGGGTCTCGCCCTTCTTCACGGACGAGGTGCTGACCGCCATGTTCATCACGTCGGCGCCGAGCCTCTTGCCCGCGATCTCGAAGGACGACTGCGTGCGGGTCGAAGCCTCGAAAAAGAGGTTGATCAGCGTGCGGCCGCGCAGGGAGGTCCGCTTCTTCTCGATCTGCCGGTTGAGTTCGACGAATTCTTCCGCGAGATCGAGCAGGCCCGTGATCTCGTCGTATGAAAGGCCCTCGATTCCCAGCAGGTGGCGACGGCCGAGAACGAATGAGGACTTGGTCGCGACGTTCATCGAAGCCGTGTCTATAGGTGGCCCGGGCGGCAACGGCAAGGCCGCCGCCGCCCGGTCCACAGCGAACCGCTCAACCGGCGGGGTCGCGCCATGCTAGCATGCGCCCAGGCAAGGGGAAACGCATGACAGTCCGCGCGCCGGCCGATACCCACGAGGTGTTCAACCAGTCGCCGCCCTTCGTCGACGTCGATCTCTATGCCTGCGACGCCGCGCTGCAGGATGCGGTGCGTGCGAACGGCGCGGCCGGAGAGGCGGAGGCGCTCTCGGCGTTCGGCCGGCGCTGGGGCTCGGCCGCCATGGCGGAGGCGGCGCGGCTCGCCAACGAATATCCGCCGAGACTCAAGACCTACGATGCGCGCGGATTCCGCCGCGACACGGTCGAGTTTCATCCGGCCTATCACGGCTTCATGGCCGAGAGCATCGGGGAAGGGCTGCACGCCTCGACCTGGACGGCGGAGGGCGCGCCCGCGCCGGCGCCCGCCGAGGTCGCCCGCGCCGCGCGCTTCTACATGGTGGCGCAGGTCGAGAACGGGCATATGTGCCCGGTCACCATGACGCGCGCCGCGCTGGGGGCGCTCGCCGCCGAGCCCGCCCTGCGCGACCGTTTGCTGCCGAAAATCCTCTCCCGCCATTACGACCCGAGCTTCCGCCCCTGGTGGGAGAAGGCCGGGATGACGCTCGGCATGGGCATGACCGAGAAGCAGGGCGGCACCGACGTCCGCGCCAACACGACCCGCGCCACGCCCGTCGGCGACGGATACCTCATCGACGGACACAAGTGGTTCATGTCCGCGCCCATGTGCGACGCCTTTCTGGTGCTGGCGCAGGCGCCCGGCGGTCTCACCTGCTTGCTGATGCCGCGCTTCCGCCCGGACGGGCAGGTGAACGGCCTGCGCTTCCAGCGCCTCAAGGACAAACTCGGCAACCGCTCCAACGCCTCGTCCGAGGTGGAGTTCGTCAACGCCTTTGCCTGGCGCGTCGGCGAGGAGGGCAGGGGCGTGCCGACCATCATCCGCATGGTGCAGCTCACGCGGCTGGACTGCGCGATCTCTTCCGCCGGGATCATGCGCATGGCGCTCGCGCAGGCGGTGCACCATGCCCGCCATCGCACGGTATTTCAGCGCAAGCTCGTCGACCAGCCGATGATGCGGCTCTTGCTCGCCGACCTTGCGCTCGACGCCGAGGCGGCGGTCGCCGTCGTGCTGCGGCTCTGCCGCTCGTTCGATGGGGCGGCGCGCGATCCGCAGGAGGCTGCGCGGGCGCGTCTCCTCACGCCAGTGGTGAAGTACTGGGTGTGCAAGACCGCGCCCGCCTTCGTGTACGAGGCGATGGAGTGCCTGGGCGGCAACGGCTACGTCGAGGAGGGCGCCCTTGCGCGCCTCTTCCGCGAGGCGCCGGTGAACGCGATCTGGGAAGGCTCGGGCAATGTCATGGGCCTCGACGTCCTGCGGGCGCTGGCGCGCGAGGCGGAGGAGTCGCGCGCGGTGCTCGCCGCGCTGGGTGCGGAGGCCGCGGGCCTGCCGGGCGTCGGCGAAACACTGGCGGCGATCGAGCGGACCCTTGCCGCGCCGGAGCGCGAGGCGCATGCGCGGTCCGCGGTGGAGCGCCTCGCGTTGCTCGCCGCCGCGGCCGCGCTCGCGACAGGCGCTCCGAGCGGCATCGCCGAGGCCTTCGCCCGCGCGCGCCTTGGGCCGTCCGGCGGCCGCACCTGGGGAACCGCTCCGCTCGAAGGCAGCGTCGTCACGCGCCTGATCGAGCGCGTGCTGCCGGCGTGAGGACGAAGGCGGCCGGTTGGGAACCGTCTCCGCGGTGTCGCGCGCGGCGGGGGATGGAACGATGGCGCGCGCGAGCCGTTCGCAACAAACGGTTCACCATGATGATCCCGGCGCGGCCGCGCGGGGAGAAGGAGACCAGCATGAATGCGTTTCTGCGGAGGGGGTTGCTTCTCGCCGGGCTGCTCGCGCTGCCGTTCGTTTCGCCTGCACCGGCGCGCGCAGGCGCGCTTCCGGTGAACGACACCGGCATTCATGCCCCGACGCCTGCCGCCACCATCGACGTCCACTATCGGCGCGAATGGCGCCATCACCGTCGCCAGGTACGCCATTGGCGGGCGGCGCGGCGCTCGTGGCGCGGCGTGCCCTTCGTCGCGGGGCGCAGCCCCTACGGCTGCTACTACGACGAGGGCGGGGGGCGCTACGTCTCGTGCAGCGCAGGCGGATTCCGCTGAGGCGAGATTGCGCGAGAAAAGGCTCGCGCCCGCCGGTCGGCCCGCGCGCGTCCGGATCCCTTCGCACTCAACGGAACGGCCGGGGAGCCGCATTCACCGACGGGGCAGGAACCTTTCCCCGGCGGAGCCGTTTCCACTTGGATTCCTCGATAAACCCCGGGGCGGGCGAGGACAGCCATGAGGACAGCATGAAAAAGGCATCCACGTATCTGTTCGGATGTGCGGTTGCGGCGGCTCTGGGCGGTGCGGCGCTGATCGCCGGGCCGGCCGCGGCGGGGCCGCTTTCGTCCAGCGCTCCGGAGGTGAAGGCTGCGGCGCCGAGCGGCGTCATCATGGTGCAGGGGCGGCGTCAGGGCTGGCGCGGGCATGACGGAGGCCGCCGCCACGGCGGGCGCGGCGCCGGTATCGCGGCCGGACTGGCGGCCGGAGCAATTTTCGGCGCGGCGGCTGCGGCGGCTGCAAGCCAGCCCTATTACGAGCCCTCTTACGGAGGGTATTACGGAGGGTATTACGGAGCGCCCAGCGGCTATTACGGAGGGCCCGGCGTCGTATACGAACAGGCCCCCGGCGCCCGCTGCTGGGTCTCCACCGACCGCGACCGCGGCTACGGCTATTGGGGCCGCTGCTGAGCGCCGCGCCACAGGCGCTTTAGGATTGAGCCCGGGGCGGACGGCCGTCCGCCCCGTTCCATTCAGGGTGTCCGGAGGCGCGCGAGGCGGTCGAGCGCGCCTTGGAGAATGTAGGCCGCCGCGTGCTGGTCGATGACCGCTGCGCGCCGGGCGCGGCTCGCGTCGGCGGCGATGAGCTCCCGCTCGACGGCCGCGGTCGAAAGACGCTCGTCCCACAGGGCAATCGGCAGATCGGTCAGCCGCGCGAGATTGCGCGCGAAGGCGCGCGTCGACTGCGCGCGCGGGCCTTCCGTTCCCTGCATGTTGATCGGCAGGCCGAGCACGAAGCCGACGGCGCGCCGCTCGGAGGCGAGGGCGAACAGCCGTGCGGCATCGGCCGAGAAGGATTTGCGGGCGATCGTCTCGACGCCCGTGGCGAGTCGGCGATCGGGATCGCTTGCGGCAACCCCGATCGTGCGGGTGCCGAGATCGAGGCCGATCAGAGCACCGCGCTCCGGCAGCAGGGGGGCGATTTCGACGAGGGGGCCGACGGGTGCAGGCATGCGCGGGCTCTTGGGGGGCTCGGCCGCCAGTCTATCAGGAATTTCGCCAGGAATTCCGCCGCGGCCGGCGCGGATCCGCCGTTGCGTGGGTCTCGGCAGCGGCTATCTTCCTGTCTGTATCCCATCCGCAACGAGAACCGCCATGCAGATCACCTGGTTCGGCCATTCCGCCTTTCGTCTCGATTTCGGAAAGCACGCCGTGCTGATCGACCCGTTCTTCACGGGAAATCCGGCCTTCGTCTCCGACCGGCAGGCGGCCATTCGCGGCGTGACGCGCATCGTGCTGACGCATGGCCACAGCGACCACGTGGGCGATGCGCTGGAGATCTCAAAGCAGACCGGCGCGCCCGTGGTCGCCAACTACGATCTGTGCATGTGGCTCGCCGGCAAGGGGCTCGAAAAGTTCGATCCGATGAACACCGGCGGCACGACCGACCAGGACGGATTCACCGTGACGCTGGTGCGGGCCGACCACTCCTCCGGCGACATCAAGGACGGCATGCCGATCTATCTCGGCAATCCCTGCGGCGTGATCATCAAGGCCGAGGGCGAGCCCACCGTCTACCACATGGGCGATACGGACGTCTTCTCGGACATGGGGCTCATCGCCGAACTGCACCAGCCGAAAATCGCCTTCGTCCCGATCGGCGACCGCTTCACCATGAGCCCGCAGACGGCCGCCTTTGCTGTCAAGCGCTTCTTCAAGCTTGATGCCGTCGTCCCCTGCCACTATGGCTCGTTCCCGATCATCGAGCCTAATGCGGACAAGTTCGTGGCCGAGATGCAGGGGCATGCGACGAAGGTGATCGTTCCCCAGAAGGGGGTCGCGTTCACCGTGTGAACGCCGGCAGCGGGCACCGCGGCCGATTCGACCGGCGCGGGCGGAGGCGGTTCGACGCGCGGCCGGTCGGCCGCGCGGGCCGCGGCCCGATTGTCCCTGCACTCTCCGGCCGGGCTTCCCGCGCGGGAAGGAGTGCAATGCCGCAATCGATCTCCGACGACCTGAAGACGAGCGCGCTCGTCTATCATCGCCTGCCGAAACCCGGAAAGCTGGAAATCCAGCCGACGAAGCCGCTCGGCAACCAGCGCGACCTTGCGCTCGCCTACACACCGGGAGTCGCCGCCGCCTGCGAGGCGATTGCGGCCGACCCGCAGGAAGCCGCCGGGCTGACGGCCCGCGCCAACCTCGTCGCCGTCGTGACGAACGGCACGGCGGTGCTGGGGCTCGGCAATATCGGTCCGCTCGCCTCCAAGCCGGTGATGGAAGGCAAGGCGGTGCTGTTCAAGAAGTTCGCCGGCATCGACGTCTTCGACATCGAGGTCGCGGCCACCGACATCGACCATTTCGTCGACGTGGTGGCGGCGCTGGAGCCGACCTTCGGCGGCATCAACCTCGAGGACATCAAGGCCCCCGAATGCTTCGAGGTGGAGGCGAAGCTGAGGGAGCGGATGAAGATCCCCGTCTTCCACGACGATCAGCACGGCACGGCGATCATCGTGGCGGCGGCGGTGCGCAACGCCCTGCATCTCGCCGGAAAATCCATCGAAAACGTCAAGATCGTCACGTCGGGCGCGGGGGCGGCGGCGCTCGCCTGTCTCAACCTTCTGGTCTCGCTCGGCGCACGGCGGGAAAACATCTGGGTCACCGACATCGAGGGGCTGGTCTACGAGGGTCGCACCGCCCTGATGGACCGCTGGAAGGCCGTCTACGCGCAAAGGACGAGCCAGCGCACGCTCGCCGAGGTGATCAAGGGCGCCGACATTTTCCTCGGCCTGTCCGCGGGCGGCGTGCTCAAGCCCGAAATGGTGAAGGCCATGGCGGAGCGCCCGCTGATCATGGCCCTCGCCAATCCGTATCCGGAAATCATGCCGGAGGAGGCGCTGGCCCTTCGCCCCGACGCCATGATCTGCAGCGGGCGTTCCGACTATCCCAATCAGGTGAACAACGTTCTGTGCTTTCCCTACATCTTTCGCGGCGCGCTGGATGTGGGGGCCACCACCATCAACGAGGCGATGAAGCTCGCCGCCGTGGAGGCGATCGCCGCGCTCGCGCGCGAGCCGCCGTCCGACGTCGTCGCCCGCGCCTATGGCGGTGAAGCGGCTTGCTTCGGCCCTGGATCGTTGATCCCCAGCCCCTTCGATCCGCGACTGATCCTGCGCATCGCGCCGGCGGTGGCGCGCGCCGCGATCGAATCGGGCGTCGCGACGCGGCCCATCAGCGATTTTGCGGCCTATCAGGAGCGCCTGAACCGCTTCGTCTTCCGCTCGGGGCTGATCATGAAGCCGGTCTTCGCGCAGGCCAAGGAGAGCCGCAAGCGCGTCATCTACGCGGAGGGCGAGGACGAGCGCATTCTGCGCGCGGTTCAGGTCGTCGTCGAGGAGGATCTCGCGCGCCCGGTGCTCGTCGGCCGCCCGGCGGTCGTGGAGTCGCGGCTTGCGCGCTTCGGCCTTTCCGTGCGTCCGGGACGGGATTTCGATCTCATCAATCCGGAGGACGATCCGCGCTTCCGCGATTATGTCAGCACCTACATCGAGGCGGCGGGCCGCAGCGGCGTCACGCCCGACGCGGCGCGCACCATCGTCCGCACCAACGCCACGGTGATCGCGGCCCTGGCGGTGCGGCGGGGCGAAGCGGACGCCATGCTGTGCGGCGTCGAGGGCCGCTATATGAGCCACCTCTACCACATCCGCGAGGTGATCGGGCTCGCCGCCGGCGTGCGCGACTTCGCGGCGCTCTCGCTCGTCATCACCAATCGCGGCGTCTATTTCCTGAGCGACACGCAGGTGGCGACGGACCCGACGGCCGAGGAGATCGCCGAGATGGCCGTGCTCGCGGCGGCCCATGTGCGCCGCTTCGGGCTCACGCCGAAGATCGCGCTCCTGTCGCACTCGGATTTCGGCAGCTACGACAGCGCGTCCGCGCGCAAGATGCGGCGCGCCTGCCAGATCCTGACGGCCAGCCATCCCGAGCTCGAAGTCGACGGCGAGATGCACGGCGACTCGGCTCTCAACCCGCTGCACCGCAGCCGGGTGCTGCCGCATTCGCGGCTGAAGGGGGAGGCGAACGTGCTGATCATGCCGAACCTCGACGCCGCCAACATCGCCTATCAGATGATCAAGGAGTTCGGCGACGCGCTCCCCGTCGGCCCGATCCTCATGGGGGCGGCCCGCCCCGCCCACATCCTCACCCCCTCGGTGACGGCGCGCGGCGTGGTCAACATGACGGCCGTGTCCGCGGTCGAAGCCCAGTCGATGTCGGGCAAGCAGGGCTCCTTGAGTTTGTTCGGATAGCAGGTTGCGAATACCTGCCCCGGATGCAGTGCGGCGCCGAACGCGAAAGCGGGAAGCGGTGCACTGCTGATCCGGTGCGAGGACCAGGCAGGCTGGCCCTTCGCTAGGCTGCCTCCTTGTAGAGGCGCATCGCGTTCTCGATGTCGTCGAGGGTGGGCAGGGAGCTTTCGATTCCGAGGAAGCGCACGGAGTGCGCGGAGGCTGCGCGGGCGAACAGGAAGTGGTCCACCCACGGCCGTTCCGGCGCCGAGAGATAGGAATAGATGTATGCGCCATGGAAGATGTCGCCGGCGCCGTTGGTGTCTTTCACCTCATGGGGCGGCACCGCCAGGGCCGGCATGGTGCGTATGATCCCGCTCTCGTCGTACCAGACGAGACCCCGCTCGCCGAGGGTGACGCCGCCGATGCGGCAGCCCTTCTCCTGAAGCAGCTGGCACAGCTCTTCGGGACTGACGCGGAGCTGCTCGCACAGGCGCTCCGAGCACACGGCGACATCGATGAATTCGAGCAGCTCGAGCGTGTTGGAGCGGATGCCGCCGCCATCGAGCGAGGTCAGGATGCCGCGCTCGCGGCACAGCTTGGCATAATAGATGGCGGCGTCGGCCTGATGGCCGTCGAGATGCAGAGCCCGACACCCCGTGATGTCGAGCGGCGGCACCGGATGCAAATAGTGGTCATCGCGGCAGCGCAGGATCGCGCGCTTGCCGTTGTTCGGCATGACGAAAGACAGCGACGCTTCCCGGACCATCCGCGGATGGATCGAAATCCCGTATTTCGCCGCCATGTCGAGAAACATGCGGGACAGCCAATCATTGGCGAGCGACGTCAGAAGGTCCGGCACGATCCCGAGCTTGGCGCAGCAGAACGCCGCCGAGACGGCATTGCCGCCGAAGCTGACGGCATACTCCTTCGCCACGGCCTTTTCGTCGCCGGTCGGGAAATGATCGGTCACGAACGTGATGTCGATGTAGGTCTGGCCGATAAAGAGTGCCTCCATGCCGACTCCGCTATGCCCCCGTGGTTGCAGTCTCGCGCATCATTTAGCACAGCCCTGCGCCGCCGTGCCTGCCGGCCTATGTTGCATCCTTGCGATGCGGGGAATGCAGGACCGGAGGTGCCGGTGAACCGCGCGTACCGTATCGAAGGCTATGCCATCATCTCGTCGGACGGGTTCATCGCCGACACACAGGGGCGCTTCCCGGACGTTCTGCGTAACGACGCCGACCAGCGCTTCTTCAAGTCCGCGGTCGACCGGGCGGCGGCCGTCGCGCGCGGGCGGATCACGCACGAGCAGGAGCCCAACGCCGGCAAGAGGCGTCTGGTGCTGACGCGCCGCGTGTCCGGGCTCGCGCCGGACTCGCGCGACCCGCAGGCGCTGTTCTGGAACCCGGCCGGCGCTCCCTTCGAGGCGGCGCGCCTCGCGCTGGGCCTGCGCCAGGGCGCCCTGGCGGTCCTGGGCGGGACCGACGTCTACGCGGTTTTCCTCGCAATCGGCTACGATGCGTTTCATCTCACGGTGTCCCATCGCGTGCGCCTCGGGGCGGGCCGGCCGCTCTTTCCGGGCATGGACAAGGAGCGCACGGCGGCGGGCCTGCTCAAGGCGCACGGCTTGCGGCCGGGTCCCGTTCGCCTGCTCGACCCCGCTGCGGGCGTGACGCTGGTCACCTGGACGCGATGAATGAACGCCTGGTCCATCCCGGTCGATCTCTACTGCGAACGGACCGATCCGTCGTTCTGGGCCGAGCCTTTCAACGCCGTCAGCAATGTCGGGTTTCTCGTGGCGGCGGCCGCGGCCCATCTCCGGCTCCGGGCGCAGGGGCGCCCGGACTGGCCGGCCTTCGCCCTCGTCCTGGCGGCCGCGGCCGTCGGAGTGGGATCGTTCGGCTTCCATACGCTCGCGACCCGCGGCGCGGCGCTTCTCGACGTCGTTCCGATCGCCGTCTTCATCTACGGCTATCTCCTGCTGGCCCTGCGCCGCTTCCTCCGCCTGCGGATGTGGGCGGCGGCGCCGATCCTCGTGATCTTTGCGGCGGCTTCGCGGCTGTTCGAGGGAGCTTTTCCGCCCGGGTTTCTCAACGGTTCGATCAGCTATGTCCCGGCGCTGCTCGCCATGGCGGCGGTGGGCGCGCTGGCGCCCCGAAAGGCCCAGCGCGCCGTTCTGGCCGCGGCCCTTTTCTTCGCCGTCTCGCTCGTCCTGCGCAGCGTCGATCTCGCCGTCTGCCCGACGATTCCCCTGGGCACGCATTTCCTCTGGCACGGGCTGAACGCGCTGGTGATCTTCATCCTGCTGCGGGCGGCCATCGACGCCCGGCGCGCCCCGGAGGGCGCCGCGTCGGGGCCGTAGCTCGCCCTCGTCGCCGGGCGACCCCGCCTGCGCCGCGGCGGTGGTCGACATTCACCCCCGGCTTGGGCGCACGACGCCCATCCGGTGACGCACCTCGTCCGGCACCCCATAGTCGCGGAGAACCCGCGCACTGTCCCGCAACCCCAGAACCTCCCGCTGGACGATGAAGTGCCACAGCGCTTCTCCGGCTTCGTCGACGAGGGCCGCGCGTCGCTCCCGGCGTTCGGCGGAGAGTGCGGCATCTTCGGTGTCGGCATCGAAGGCGGCCAGGGCGGCAAGCGCGTCTTCAAGCCGGCGGCCGAGACGGCCGAGCGTCGCCGCCTGCTCCTGCCCGATCTCGTATTCCAGCGCGTCGAAGGGAGTCTTGCGCCACAGCCGTGACTCGACTTTGCGCGGCGGACGTAGGGTCACGCGATGATCCTGTCTCGAAGGGGAATGACGGCGGGCGATTGTACGGCTTTCGGACGTCGCGCGAACAGCGGCGCTCTCCCTGGCAGACGCGATCGCGGGCGCAAGGCGCGGCCCGGGACGCCTGCCGACGACCATGGGTCCCGATGCACCGCCTAACATGGTTTCGATGCACGCCTGGAACAAGTGCTCCGCAAGCGCTCGACCGCCCGGCCGACGGCGCTGGCGTAGGGGCACGGAAAACTGCACCGCCTGCGCCGGACCATGCGCCGGACCATGCGCCGGACCATTGGCCGCTGTCCGCGATGCGGCCTGTGCTCGAAGCGAAGAACATTTTTCCGTCGCAAGCGATCGCGCACGCCGCAAGGCAGGAGCGGCGCGGTTCGAAACCCATTATAATGGGCGCAGGAGCGGGCACTGCGGACATGCCGTCTTTTCAAGATGGCGCTCGCGGCTTCGGTCCGGCGGACTGTAGCCGGAGGACGCGTTGTTGATGCTGCGAGTGACGCTTCGAGTGAGCGACAATCGCGATACAAGCTTGCGCGCTCTGCGACATCACGTCCCCGTGACGGACGATTTCCGGACCCAACAAGCCGGTTCACCCTCGGCACCGTGCAATGCTACAGAGGGTGACTGTCGAGCGCAGATCTAAGACGTCTCGCCAGGGGAGGATCGCATGAAGAGATGGCTGAACCTCGCCGTCGCCGCGGCGGGGCTCGTGACCGCGGCTGCGGCCACAGCGAGAGCCGAAGATGTGCCGGCGCTCGCCGCGATCAGCGATACGGCGGAGCGCGCCCGCGTACAGGCGCTCATCGAGGGCGCCCGCAAGGAGGGGGGACTGTCCTGGATCGGCGTGCAGATCGAGCCCGGCCACGCCAATCCGATCCTGGCCGAATTCAAGCGCTACTACGGCCTCGATGATCTGAAGGGCGAGTACACCTACGCGGGCACGGGCGAAATCGTCACCCGCATCGAGCAGCTTCTGCGCGCCAAGCGCAAGGAGTTCGACATCGTCTGGACCGCGTCGTGGGCCTGGTACAAGGACCTGCTCAAGCGCGGCGAGATCATGCAGTACGACTCGCCGCACTATGCGGCCTACACGCTCTCCGACCAGAACGGCATGTCGCAGAAGGGGTATTGGGCGTCCGACGCCTACGCCTTCGCGCCCATCTACAATCCGCAGACGATGGAGCAGAACGGCCTCAAGAACTTCAACCCGACGAGCTGGAACGACTTCGTCGATCCGCGCTTGGCCGGCCGCATCTGCATGATCGACGTCATGGTTTCAACCTCGGCGGCGCCCGTGCTCGCAGGCGTCGTCAAGGCGATGGGCGACGAGTGGCTCAAGAAGCTCGGGGCGCTCAAGCCGGCGCTGCACATCAAGGCGGCGCAGGGTCGCGAGTGGGTCGGCTCGGGCGAGTTCGCCGCCACCTTGTTGAACAGCCCCAAGGACGCGCTCTCCCTGCAGCAGCGCAACATTCCGACGAAGCAGGTCTTTCCGAAGGAAGGCGTGGTGCTGATCCCCTTCGCCCCCATCATTCTCAGCAGCGCGCCGCACCCCAACACGGCGAAGCTGTTCATCGACTTCGTGCGCAGCGCCTACGGGGCGCAGACGGTGATGAACTCCGGCTCGCTTCTGTTCTTCGGGCGGCCCGGCGTGAAGTCGAAATATCCGGATATCCTGCCGGTGATGGAGGAGGTGAAGGCCATTCCGTTCGACTGGGAGACCGAAGGGTCCACGGCGGCGGTGAAGGCGTTCCGCGAGAAACTGCGGGCCGCGGGCATCGGCGCCAAATAGTCGGCCTACGGCGTGAAGCAAGGGGCGCGCGCGGCGCCGCCCGCCCAATCGCAAGCAAGGACACCTCCCTTGAGTGTCGCCTCGACGGCTTCGGGATCCGTACGACTGCCGCTCTTCCGCGGCCATGGCGTGATCGCCGTGGCGACCATCTACGCCGGGCTCGCGGTGACGGTCGTTCTCCCGCTCGCGGCCGTGCTCTTTCAGGCCGTGGTCGCGGACGAGGGGCTCAGCTTCGCCAAAATTCGGGAGGTCTTCTCCTCCCCCAGCATCGTCGACGCGACCGTCAACACGGTCGTGGTGAGCGCGCTCGCCGTCGTGCTCGCGGGCAGCGTCGGCGTGACGCTGGCCTGGCTGGTCGCGCGCTCGAACATGCCGCTCAAGCGCGTGTTCGATCCGCTCAACATGATCCCGTTCTACCTGTCGAGCGTGGTCGGCGCGCTGAGCTGGCAGGTGATCGCGGCGCCCCGCACGGGGATGGCGAATACGTGGCTCGAGCCGCTGCTCGGCTACGCGCCCTTCAACATCTATTCGGTCTGGGGCATCGCCTTCGTCCTCGGATTGTTTTACGCTCCGTATGTCTATCTGTTCACCCTCGGCAGCCTGCAGAGCATGGATGCGGCGCTCGAGGAGGCGGCCCGCATGTCCGGCGCCTCGAAACTGCAGACCGCCGTCCGCGTCACGCTGCCGCTGTCCGCGCCCGCCATTCTGTCCGCCTGCATTCTCGTCTTCGTCACGAGCGCGGGGATTTTCGGTGTGCCGCTGGTGCTGGGCGTGCCGGGGCGCGTGCACACGCTCTCCACGTTGATCTATCGCTACATCGCCGAATATCCGTCGGACTTTGCGGCGGCGGCGATCCTGAGCTCGGCGCTCTTCCTGTTCACGGTGGCTCTGACAGCGCTGCAGATGGCGCTGTTGCGCGGGCGGCGGTTCACGACGGTGACGGGCAAGGGCTACAGGCCGCGCACGGTCGATCTCGGCGCGTGGCGCTGGGTCGGGGCGGGCATCAACGCGCTCTATCTCTTGTTTGTGATCGTGCCTTTCCTTGCGCTGCTTCTCGTGTCGCTGCAGGACGCCTGGACCGGCTCGTTCGAGTGGGCGCGGCTCACGCTCGCCAACTACCACCAGGTGCTGTTCGTGGACGTCACGGCGAAGCGCGGTCTCATGAACAGCCTGGTCATTTCGACCGTCGGCGCGACCCTGGCGGTCGCCGTTTCGTTGCTGCTGGCCCTGGTGCTGCAGCGGACGCGGCTGCCGGCCCGCCAGGGCATCGTCTGGCTCTCCATGCTGCCGGTGACGGTACCGGGCATCGTGCTCGGCTTCGGGTTTCTCGTCGCCTTCGTGTCCACGCCGCTCTATGGGACGCTGTGGCTCATCATGCTGGCCTATATCGTCCATTATCTGCCGACCGGACTGCGCAACACCGAGTCGCTCGTGCAGGCGATCTCGCGCGAGCTCGACGAGTCGGCGCGCATGTCCGGCGCCACATGGTGGGAGGCGATGACGCGGGTCGTGGTGCCGCTGGTGGCGCCGGGGATGGTGTCGATCTGGCTCCTTCTGTTCGTCACCTTCATCCGCGAAGTGAGCGCCTCGATGATGCTGTTCACCTACGGCACCGAGACGATGTCGATCGCGCTGATCCGCATCATGGAATACGAGCCGTACGGGGTCTCGGGCGCGTTCGGGGTTCTGCAGACGCTGCTGCTGTTGGGGTGCGTCGCGCTGATCCGGCAGCTTTCGTCGGCGCGGCAGAGCAGTCAGGCGGCATGATCGGAAAGGGGTGAGGGGTGAGTGGCCGGTCGGTGCCCGTCCATGTGCGCGGGCTTGCAAAGACGTATGGGGCCGTGCGGGCGGTGCAAGGGGTGGACTTCACGGTCGCGCCCGGCACGACGGTGACGCTGCTCGGCCCGAGCGGGTGCGGCAAGACGACGACGCTGCGCTGCATTGCCGGGCTCGAAGTGCCGACGGCGGGCCGCATCACCGTCGGCGACAGGGTCGTGTATGACGACGCGGAAGGCATTTTCGTCGAGCCGGAGCGGCGCAACATCGGCATGGTGTTCCAGTCCTACGCCATCTGGCCGCACATGACGGTCGGCGGCAATGTCGGCTTTCCGCTCAAGATCAGCGGGCGCCCCAAGGCCGAGGTGGAGGAGCGCACGCGCGCGATCCTTCAGCTCGTCGGCCTCGGCGACCTGCACGACCGGCCGGCGGCGGCGCTCAGCGGCGGCCAGCAGCAGCGCGTCGCGCTCGCGCGCGCCCTCGTTCACGAGCCGCAGGTGGTGCTGTTCGACGAGCCGCTCTCCAATCTCGATGCCAATCTGCGCGAACGCATGCGCACCGAGCTGCAGCTCCTGCAGGCGCGGCTCGGCTTCACGGCGATCTTCGTCACGCACGATCAGCAGGAGGCGCTGTCGCTGTCGGACCGCATCATCGTCATGAACCGGGGGCGGCTCGAGCAGGAGGGCACGCCGCAGGATGTGTTTCAGAACCCGGCGACGGCGTTCACGGCGCGCTTTCTCGGCTATGCGAACGTGTTTGCGGGGGAGGTCGCCGACATCGCCGATGCGGGCAAGGTTCGCATCGATCTCGGGGACGGCGTTCTGCTCGCGGCGCGCTGGCGCGCGTCCGAGCCGGCGCGCAAGGGAGAGCGGGGAACGATCGCCTTCCGCGCCGACAGGGTCGCCGTCGAACCGAGGGGCACGGTGCCGCCGGGCGACAACGTTATTGCCGGAGACATCGAGGCGGCGGCCTTTCTCGGCACGTTCATCGACTACACGATCCATGCCGGACCGTTGCAGATCAAGGCGGAGGGACCGGTCGACAAGCCCTTCGTCCGCGGAGACGCCGTGCAGATCCGCATCTCGCCCGCGCAGTGCCACGCCTTCCGCGCCGCGGACGCGGCCTGAGCGACGCGTCCAACGCGCGCTCGCCCGGTCGCGCGCGGCAATCGCAACGTTTGCGCGCGCCGCGCAAGGGTAAAGGCGTGCAGCGCGCCCGCTGTTTTACGAAGCGGGGGCCGGAATGCCTTGCGGCCGCCGCCGTGCGCCCCTGTGGCGCACCGGATCGGCCGGAGGCGGCGCGCGCGGCCGTCACGCCGCGCGGGCGGCAGAGGCGCGGTGGAGCGGCGCGTCCGTCAACGCCTGCAGTTCGTCGAAGGTGATGCCCGGCACCATCTCGATCACCGCGAATCCGGCGGGGGTGACGTCGAGCACCGCCAGGTTCGTGTATACGCGCTTGACGACGCCGGGAGCGGTCAGCGGATAGGTGCATTTGCGGACGAGCTTGCTCTCCCCGGTCTTCGTCGTGTGCTCCATCAAGACCCACAACCGCTTGGCGCCGGCGGCCAGATCCATGGCGCCGCCAACGGCGGGCGCGGTGTCGTTCTCCGAAGTCGCCCAATTGGCGATGTCGCCGTTTTCCGCGACCTGAAAGGCGCCGAGCACGCACAGGTCGATATGGCCCCCGCGAATCATCGCGAAGCTGTCGGCATGGTGGCAGTAGGAGCCGCCGGGCCGGAGCGTGACGTGCTGCTTGCCGGCGTTGATGAGCCAGGGGTCGACCTTGTCCTTGGCAGGAGCGGGGCCCATGCCCAGCACGCCGTTCTCCGAGTGGAAGATCACCTCCCGGTCGAGCGGGACGTGATTGGCGATCAGCGTCGGCAGGCCGATTCCGAGGTTGACGTACCAGCCCTCCGGGATGTCCTGCGCCACTCGCGCCGCCATCTGGTCGCGGGTGAGGGGCTTCCAATTCGCTGCCACGGGTGCGGCCATTCCGTTCCTCCCCCAATCCGGATCACGAGATCATCGGATCGCCGTACGGCACATGAAGCACACGGTCGACGAAGATTCCAGGGGTCACGATCTTCTCCGGATCGAGCTGCCCCAGCTCGACGACGTGCTGCGTCTGCACGATGGTGAGCTTGCCGGCCATTGCCATGATGGGATTGAAGTTGCGGCCCGAGGCGCGGTAGGTGAGGTTGCCCCAGCGGTCCGCCTCCCAGGCTTCGATCAACGCGACGTCGCCCTGGATCGCCGTCTCCATCACGTAGGGGCGGCCGTTGAACTCGCGAATTTCCTTGCCCTCGGCGAGCTTGGTGCCGACGCCGGTCGGCGTATAGAAGGCGGGAATGCCGGCGCCGGCGGCGCGCATGCGTTCGGCCATGGTGCCCTGGGGCACGATTTCGAGCTCGATGCGCCCCTCGCGATAGAGCGTCTCGAACACGATCGGATCCGAGCTGCGGGGGAACGAACAGATGATCTTGCGCACGCGGCCGAGATCCAGAAGCCGGGCGAGGCCCACGCGGCCCACGCCGGGATTGTTGGCGACGACCGTCAAATCCTTCGCACCCTGCTCGATCAGACCGTCGATCAGGGCGTTGGGCTGACCGACGCTGCCGAAGCCGCCGATGAGGACGGTGGACCCGTCCTGAATCCCTTCCATCGCTTCGGCCATCGTGCGGACGAACTTGTTGATCATCGCGTGTCGAACTCCTCCCACTCGGCTGCGCGGCACTGTAAAGGCGCGAAAGCGCGGCGCAAGAGATGCACCGCGCCTGCCGTCCGGCGCAATAGCGGTGATGGTCAGCCCGCCGCCCGCATGCGCGGCTCGTCCAGGAAGGCCGGCATCACCTCGCGGGCGAAGCGCCGCAGATTGTCGCGCGAATGGCCGCCGCCGTTGAGCAGGATGTATTCGACGCCGAGGCTGCGCAACTTCTCGATCTTGGCGGCGATTTCGTCAGGAGTGCCGTAGAGCGCGCTTGCCTCGTTCGCCTCCCGCGTGTCGGAGAAGGCGAGAATGCTCGCCTTGTTTTCGCGGCCGGGCGCGATGGAGCTCGCCGTGAGGCGGCGCTGCGCCTCGATGCGGCGCTCGAGCGCCTCCTCCTTGTCGGCCTTGTCCTTGGCGACGTAGAAGCCGCGCGCGACCGCCACATCCTGTGGATTGAACTTGCGGCCGCGCTTCTCCACCTCCGCCTTGAAGAGGGCGATGCGCTCGCCGATCGTCTCGAAGGAGGCGAACTGGTCGAGCAGCAGGTTGTAGCCGCGTTCCGCCACCTTGCGGATCGACTCCGGGCTGCCGGCGCCCATCCAGAAGGGCGGATGGGGCTTCTGCGCCGTCGGCGGCTCCACGATGATGTTCTCGAACCGCCAGTATCGGCCTTGGTGCGAAAAGCGCTCGGTGCTGGTCCAGGCCTTGGTGATGACCTCGAGCGATTCCTCGAAGCGCGCCTCCGCCTCTTCGATGGGGATCGCGAAGCCGCTGAACTCGTTGTGCCGGTAGCCCTTGCCGACCCCGAAATCGAGCCTGCCGCCGGAGAGCAGGTCGATCGTGGCGGCTTGTTCGGCGATCAGCACCGGATTGTGCCAGGGAAGGACCAGAACCGCGGTTCCGAGCCGCAGGGTCGTCGTCTTCGCCGCGATCCACGTCAGCAGCGTCAGGCTCGCGGAGACCTGCCCGAAGCCGGTGAAATGGTGCTCGACCACGAACGTGCTGTGGAACCCCAGCGCCTCCGCCTCGACGTTGTACTCGGTAAATTCCCGGTAGCCCTGGCCGCTGTCCACATCGGGCCCGCTGTGTCTGGCTGTCGCGCTGCCGAAAAGACCAAAACGCATGCACTTCCTCCGCAGCGGCCCGGCGCCGTGCCGGTCCGCTGTTGCTGAATACCGTCGGGGATACCCTAGGAGCGGTGACTTCTGCCGAAAAGTACGAAAATGGAAATGCTTTTCGTCGTTTTTATCCGCAATTTGCCCGCCGAAACCGGCGGCCTTCCAGGCCTACTGAGGCCGTCCGGATTTCCGGGAGCCTGCCCGAAGGGAGGCGCCGCCGACGGCCGAGCCCGCTTCCGGGCGGCGCGGGGCGCCCCGAGCCCCGGGCCTAATCGTGGCTCGTGATTTCGCTGAGGAAATCGATCACCGCGACGAGCTTGCGGGCCATGTGCCGCTTGGCCGGATAGAGCACCGAGACCGGAACGCCGTCGACCGCATATTCGTCGAGCACGGATTCGACGAGCCCCTTTTCCAGGTCCTTGCGGAACAGCCAGCGGGTCGAGCGGGCGATGCCCACGCCGGCGACCGCCGCTTCCCTTACGGCGTCGCCGCTCCAGAGCCACACATTTCCGTTCACCCGCACATTGAAGAGGCCGCCGCTGCTGTCGCGGAAGGTCCACTCCGGCCCGAACCGCCCGAGGATGCAGTTGTGGTGGACGAGGTCCGCCGGCGTCTTCGGCCTGCCGCGCGCGGCGAGATAGGCGGGGGAGGCGACGGTGAGCATCGGGCCTTTGGTCAACACCCGCCGGATCAGACGCGAGTCGTTGAGGTCGCCCGTGCGCACCGCAAGATCGTAGCCTTCCTGGATGAGATCGACGGCGCGGTCGCTGAAACTCACGTCGAGCACGATGTCGGGATAGCGGCGGTAGAACTCGGGCAGCGCCGGCACGAAGGTGACGCGGCCGAAGGAGAACGGCATCACGATCCGCACGCGCCCCTGGGGCGTGGCGTTGGATTCGCGGATGGCTGTCTCGGCATCCTCCAGATCCGCCAGGATGCGCACGCAGCGCTCGTAAAATTCCTGCCCGCTGTCGGTGAGGGCGATGCGCCTCGTGGTGCGATTGAAGAGCTGCGTGCCGAGTTCGTCCTCCAGCCGGGCGATGCTCTTGGTGACGGCCGACGCCGACATGCCGAGCTTCTTGGCCGCCGCCGTAAAGCCGCGGCGTTCGGCGACATGGGTGAATGCCTTGATAGCCTGAAGTTTGTTCACGAATGAGCCCTCGGGAAGCGTCTTATTGCCATTTTGGCACAAGTGTATCGCTCATTACGGACCTTTCAAGCATCGAATCGTCGCAGTAGTCCCAGGAGCGGAGGGCGCGGGGGCGGCGGGGGCGCCGTTGCACGCGAACATTGGGTTGCGAATGATCGCTGCGGCGGGTGGGCCCGCCGGGCGCGAAGGAGACGGTTCAGGATGGCGGACAAGGCTGGGCAGAAGCGGCGCGCCGCGCTGGTGACGGGGGCTTCCTACGGGATCGGCGCCGCGACGGCGATCGGACTCGCCGAGGACGGCTTCAACGTCGCGGTGACGGATCTGCGCACCGAGGATCTCGCGGAGACTCTTGCGCGCATTGCAGCGACCGGCCGCAAAGGGGTGCCCATCAGCCTCGATGTGCGCTCGCAAGACAGTATCGAGAAGGCCTTCGCCGCGGCCATCGCCGCGATCGGCCCCTTGGACGTCCTCGTGAACAACGCCGCCGTTCCCTCGCTCGCCAAGCCGGCGCTCGAGGTGACGCGCGCCGAATGGGAGCAGGTCCAGGCCGTCAACCTCACCGGCGTATTCTTCATGACCCAGCGCATGGGCCGGCATCTGATCGAAGACAAGCGGCCGGGCGCCATCGTCAGCCTCGCCTCGACGCACGGCATCGTCGGCTTTGCGGGGGCGTCCGCCTATGGCATCGCCAAGGCGGGGGTGAGCCACATGACGCGGATGCTCGCCATCGAGTGGGCCCCGTTCGGCATCCGCGTCAACGCCATCGCGCCGGGCACCACCGAGACCGAGAGCCGTGCGCCGCGGCTGCAGATCCCGGAGCATCGCGCGCGCATGCTGAGCCGCATTCCGCTCGGCCGGTTCGGCACCGCCGAGGAGATGGCCGCGGCCATCCGCTATCTGGTCAGTCCGCAGGCCGCCTACATCACCGGCCAGACGCTGGTGCTCGACGGCGGACTGACGGCTGCGTGAGCGGCGCCTCGCGCGCATCAGACGGGCTTGAACATCGGCACGGGGAGCCCGTTCTCGGCCGGCTTGAACACGATCTCCACGGCCTGGCCGATGCGCAGCGCGTCGAGGTCGCAGTCGACGATGTTGGTGAGCATCGTCGGCCCCTCGGCCAGCGTCACATAGGCGAGCGCGAACGGCTCCGGCACGCGGCGCATGACGCTGTAGGCGTAGATCGTGCCCTTGCCCGAGGCTTCGACCCATGCGGTGTCGGCGCTCGCGCAGAAGGGGCAGATTGCGCGCGGATACCAGTGCGCCCGCCCGCAGGCCCGGCATTTGCGGATGAGGAACCGGCTCTCCTTCGCGGCGTCGAAGAAGGGCTGCGACTCGATTCCAGGCGTGGGGGCGGGGATTTTGCGGTCCTTGGCCATCAGCATGGTTTCACTCCCGCTCGAGGATGAGGGTGGCGGCGCCGTGGCGCGTCGCGAGCTGCAGCCCGGTGCCGTGCGCGAGCGCGAGATCGCAGTTCTTCACCTGCACCGCCGGGTGCGCTTCGCCGCGCAACTGGCGCACCGCCTCGATCACCTTCGTCATGCCGCCGCGGTTCGACGGATGGTTGTTGCAGAGGCCGCCGCCGTCGGTGTTGAAGGGCAGCTTGCCGACGCCGGAGATCAGGTTGCCGTCGGCCACGAACCTGCCGCCCTTGCCCTTTTCGCAGAAGCCGAGGTCCTCGAGCTGGATGATCACCGTGATGGTGAAGCTGTCGTAGATCGACGCGTATTTGATGTCCGCGGGCTTCACCCCGGCTTCGGCGAAGGCGGCCGGCCCCGACCACACGGCGGCCGAATAGGTGAGGTCGATGTCGCCGCCGTTCTGGTGCTTGATGGCTTCGCCGGCGCCGATGATCTTCACCCGCGGGCGCTCGAGGCTTTTCGCGATCTCGGGCCTCACGACCACGACCGCGCCGCCGCCGTCGCTCACCACGCAGCAGTCGAGCCGGTGCAGCGGATCGGAAATGATCGGAGAGTTCAGCACGTCCTCCACGGTGACCACGTCGCGCAGCATGGCGTTCGGATTGTGCTGCGCGTGATGCGAGGCCGCGACCTTGACCCAGGCGAGCTGCTCGCTCGTGGTGCCGTACTGGTACATGTGGCGCATGGCGCACATGCCGTAGCCGTTCACGGTGGCGACGCCGTAAGGGTGCTCCCAAGGCTGATCCGGCTGATTGGGGTCGCGCGGGCGCGCCATCGTGCCCGAATGGCCTTCGCTGCGCGGGCGGCCCGCCAGCGTGACGAGGGCGACGTTGCACTTGCCGGCGGCGATCGCCTGCGCCGCATGGGCGACGTGGGCGATGTAGGAGCAGCCGCCCAACTCGGTCGAATCGACGTGGCGCACCTTGAGGTTCAGGTAGTCGACCATCGACGAGGCGCCGAAGCCCGGCGCGTCGGCGGCGCAGAAATAGCCGTCGACGTCGGCCCGGCTGAGCCCGGCATCCGCCAGCGCGCCGTCGGCGACCTCGGCGTGAAGCTGCGCGATCGACTTGTCCGGCGCCTTGCGCGTCGGATGCTCAAAGACGCCCGCGATATAGGCCTTGCCCTTGATGCTCATGAAGGCGTTTCCCCCTGATGCCGGCCGATGCGCCGATGCATGGCACGCCGCCCGCGCGCATGACAACCGCGAGGGCGGGCGGCATTTGAGAATGCGGGGAAGAGCATTTGAGAAGGCAAGGAAGAATTGCCTTCCCGTCGTCGCGGCGCGCGCGTCAACGATCTTCGCCGGCCGCGGCGCGATCCGCGCCGTGACCCGCACGCAGCGCAGCCGAGGTCGTCCTCCTTGCCGGCGAACGGCAGCCTTTCTTACCTCTCCCCGCTGCGCGGGGAGAGGTCGATTTTCGAGCGCAGCGAGAAAATCGGGTGAGGGGGCCCGTCGGTCGCCGGAGCATTGATTGCCCCCCCTCATCCGACTTCCTCGCGCTATGCGCTCGGAAGTCACCTTCTCCCCGCAAGCGGGGAGAAGGGCTGACACGCGCGATGTGCGGAAATGACGACAGCCCGTAGCCCGCATTGAGCGGCAGGAAATGCGGGATGTGCGGTGCGCGCCGGTCGCCATCCCCGGCTTTCGCTGCGCGCAATCCGGGCTACTTGCTGCTTTTTGGGTGAGCGTGATGGCCAAACATGTCGTCAAATTCCTGTCGAGGACGCTACACGCAGCCGCAAATCCAGGCGCATGAGCCTATCCCGTCGATTGGCGAGGCTCGGAGGATATCCGAGCAGATAACCCGTGACGGGCGATGTACTCTACTCGCCGGCCGCTTCGCGGCGGTCGTCCCTCCATTGGGGACAATCAGTGTCCGTGTATCAGCCTGCCAACGGCTATCGCGTCGGCGGTTTCCTTCCAGCGGCCGGAGGCCGCTTCCTGTGCGCCGCTGGGCCGCAGGAGACGCAGCGCGTTCGCGACCACGAGGAGCGAGGCGCCGACATCGGCCGCAATCGCGCCCCACAACGTGGCGAAACCGGCGAAGGTGAGCACCATGAAGACCGCCTTGACGCCGAGCGAGAAGACGATGTTCTGCCGGATGATGGCAAGCGTCCGCTTGGCGTGACGCACAAGCCAAGGTAGCTTCGAGATGTCGTCGGTCATCAGCGCGACATCGGCCGTCTCGATAGCGGCATCGGAGCCGATCGTGCCCATCGCAATGCCAAGGCTCGCGCGCGCGAGGGCTGGTGCATCATTCACCCCGTCGCCGACCATCGCGACCGTGCCGTAGCGCGCAACGAGCTCCTCGATTTTCTTGACTTTGTCCTCGGGTAGCAATTCGGCATGCGCCTCGTCGATGCCGAGGTCGCGGGCAATCGCGTCCGCCGTGACCCGATTGTCCCCGGTCAGCATGACCACGTGGGCGATGCCAGCGGCGTGCAGTTGCTGCACGATTTCGCGTGCTTGCGGCCGGATCGTGTCGGCGACTGCGATGAGTCCACAGACATGCCTCGAGTTGCCCACGGCTATGACGGTCTTGCCGTCTGCTTCCAACGCTTCTGCTTGTCTGGCTGTCTCAGGGGTGTCCTGGCCGCGCTCGACCACGTAGCGATGGGAGCCAAGCCAGAACTGCTCGCCGTCGAGGATGCCCGTGACCCCTTTCCCCCTCAGCACTTGCACATCCGCCGCCGGCGCTGGCGCAATTCCCTTCTGTTCGGCATGGCGCAGAACGGCGCGCGCAAGCGGATGCGTGGACCGCGCCTCAAGCGCTGCGGCGCGCGCAATGATCTCGGCTTCCGTGTGGTTGCCGAACGGTATGACCTCCGCCACCTCGGGCTCAGCGCGCGTCAGGGTGCCGGTCTTGTCCATGGCGATGGCGTTGAGGCGGGCGGGGAGCTCGATGTAGGCACCGCCCTTGACCAGCACGCCCGCCCGAGCAGACGAGGCCAGCGCCGCGACGATGGATACAGGCGTCGAGATCACCAATGCGCACGGGCAGGCGATCACGAGCAGGATGAGGGCGCGATAGAACCAGTCGTCCCATGTCCCGCCGAGAGCCAGCGGGGGCCCGAGGAATACAAGAAGCGCCAGCACCATGACCGTCGGCGTGTAGATGCGGGCGAACCGCTCCACCCACTGCTCCGAAGGAGCGCGCCGCGCATGCGCTTCTTCGACCATGTGGATGATGCGGGCCAGCATGGTGTTCTCGGCCGCCTTGGTGGCCTCCACGGTGAGCGTGCCATCCCCGTTGATGGTGCCGGCGAAGACCTCGGTGCCGGGTCCCTTCTCGACCGGCACGCTCTCGCCGGTGATGGGTGCCTGGTTCACGGCGCTGGCGCCGGCGACGACGCGCCCGTCCAGCGCGATGCGCTCGCCGGCCCGAACGATGAAACGGTCGCCCGGCGTGACTTCGGCCACCGGCACGTCCGCCTCAGACCCATTTGAGCGCAGGAGCCGAACAATAGGCGGCGCGAGGTCGAGAAGGGCCGCGATGGCGCGGCGTGCCCGCGCGACGCTCCAGCTCTCCAGTGCCAGCGACAGGGCGAAGAGAAACGCGACGGTGCCCGCCTCGAACCATTCGCCAATGACGATCGCGCCGGCGACGGCAACCATCATCAGGAGATTCATGTCCGGGCGCAGGGCGCGCGCTGCGTACCAGGCCTTCACAATGACGAACCGAATGCCGAACAAGACCGCGAGGGCGTAGGCAACCACCTCGGGTAGAGGCACGGCCTGTCCGCCGTGCGCGAGATGCCGAAAGGCATCGGCGAAGCCGCCGGCAAGCCACACGTGGATGAAGAATCCGGCCGCAACAAACAGTCCGCTCAGGCTTGTGAACCAGACTTGCTGGCTGCGATGCCGGTCACTGGCGTCACGCGTGCCCTTCGTCTCGGGACGCCATTCGACAGCCGTCATCCCCGTACGGCGAACCGCATTGCTGATCTGATCGGCCGAGATCGGCGAGGTGCCGTCGAGCACAGTCATGCGTCCGTTCAAGACATCGAAGGCGAGATTGTCCTCGCCGCCGACCAGCGGGCCGACCTCGCGGCGCAAGACCGCCACTTCCTCAGCGCAATCGAGCCCCTGGACCTTGAACGTGTAGCGTCCCCGCCCTGCAATTATGGCGGGGCTGCGTTGCGACGGCGCGCATTCATCGGCGCCACAGCACGCTGATTCCGTGCCGATGCCATGGGTATCGTCCGCGTGGGCGGTATGGTCGTGAGCGGTCCTTGCGCATTCGGGCATGGTCACATCCTTTTCGCGGGCAAATCAGGAATTACGTCTTCGTTCCGTCTGCGCTGCGGCAAATGGGCCGGCCTTACCACTTGCTGGCCGGGATTCTCCGTCTTAAGTACAACCTACAGCCACTAGAGCTTCAAGAGGCGATCATGTCAGCCGAGCATTCAATTGGCGATCTCGCGCGCGAGACTGGCTGCAAGGTCCAGACGATCCGCTACTACGAACAGATCGGGCTCATGCCAGAGCCCATCCGAACCTCAGGCAACCAGCGTCGATATGATCGGCGCCACGCCGAGCGGCTTGCGTTCATCCGACACAGCCGGCAGCTCGGATTCCCACTGGAAGCAATCCGAGACCTACTCAAATTGGCCGACAATCCGAACCAGACTTGTGAAGCGGCCGATCTGATCGCTCGGGTTCAGCTTGAACAGGTGATGCACAGGATCGAGCGGCTGCAAGCGCTGAGGACTGAGCTCGAGCGCATGATTGAACAGTGCCGGCATGGAACAATTTCCGAATGCCGCGTCATCGAGGTTCTGAGTGATCATTCGCGCTGTCTAGTCGATGATCACTTGGCGCCGGAGGTACCCGCTTGATTTCCTTCGCTGTGGCGTCCTTCGCAGGCGCCTTCGGCATCTATTCGCGTGTTTCGATTCGGCAAATATCGCTGCGTCATCTTTCTGGCTCCATCGAAGACTGGCAACCGAGGCGGCGGCGTGGGCTCAAAATGACGACAGGTCAGGTCACAACGATGCCGCTGTGCTTGGCCTTGTTCTCGGGCGCGACATGAATGGTCGTTATGGCATCCTCGATCTCATCCCTGATGGCCGCTCGACGCGATCACAGATGTCGTGCGCATGGGATACGGCCATGTGCCCCGGAACGACGAGATGAAAGTCGATGAAGGTTGCACGCCCAGCGTGACGGGTGCGCAGATCGTGAGCCTCCAATGCGCCCATTGCCTGCGTTGAGATCGACGTCCGAATGCGCTCCACGACATCCGAAGCGGCAGCTTCGTCCATTAGGCGCCCGACTGATGTCTTCACCAAGCCCCAGCCGGACCACATGATATTGAGCGCAATCAATGCCGCCAGGATCGGATCGAGAACGGCCCACCCGGTGACCACAACCAGGTGAGACACCAAGCGGAACGCCAACCGACGACAGCACGTCTGTGAGCAAGTTTTTTCCGTCGGCGACAATCGCAGGAGATCGCCGCAGCCGTCCCTGACGAATTGACACCCAACACCAGATCCCGTTGATTACGGTGACAAATGGCGTTCACCAGCAGGCCTTTCATCGGTGCGGTGAGGAACTGGGGGGTCAGGTAGGCAAGGTAGGCCGCACGAAAGATGGATAACGCAGCAACCACGATCAGCACGCCCTCGATCACGGCCGCGAAGTACTCCACCTTGTGATGGCCATAGGGATGATTCTTATCCGCCGGCTTCGCACTGAGGCGCACGGCGAGGAAGGCGCCCATTGCTGCTGCGACGTTGATGATGCGTTCCAGCGCGTCCGAATACAGCGCTATGCTGCCGGTGAGCATGAACGCGAGGTATTTCAGTCCAAGGACCGCGATACCGACGCCAATGTTCGCCAGGGCGAGCTTTTGGTTGACGGGGATGGGAGTCGCCCGTAAGCGTCGTTAGGCGGCCCTTTTGGGCTGATAAATCGCGGCCCATTTCCACGGTAGCAGCTCATCGAGACGGCTGACGGGGTGGCCGGAGACGAGGCGGGCGAACAGGTCGGCCAGATACGCTTGCGGAGCCTTCGGCTACCCCGCCCTACGGCCTTTTGCACCTCAAACAAATGGCCGGGGGTTCGCCCGGCCATTTCCTCATCCAATCCATACGCGGGGCAAGCCCATAGCCCGCATTGAGCGGTCGCGAAATGCGGGACATGCGGGGCTTGCCGGTCGCCATCCCGGATTTCGCTGCGCTCAATCCGCGCTACTTGCGACGCTCAATCCGGGCTACGCCGGGCGACGCCGGACTCGAACCATCATGCGCTCACATGCCGGGTTCGATCGGCTTGTCGATGGCACCGCCGCTCTCGACCCAGTCCTTGAAGGCGCCGAGGTTATAGACCTGCTCGTAGCCCAAATCCTTGAGCACCGTGCCGGCGAGCGCGGCGCGGCCGCCCGAGGCGCAATAGACGATCACGGTCTTGTCCTTGGCGAAATTCTTGTCGTGGTAGGGCGACTCCGGGTCGGCGCGGAACTCGAGCATGCCGCGCGAGACGTGCACGGCGCCGGCGACCTTGCCGCTCTTTTCCACCTCCGGCGCGTCGCGCACGTCGACCACCAGCGTATTGCCCTTGGCGATCATCTCGCGCGCCTGTGCCGGCGTGATCTTCGGCACGGCGGCGTTGGCGGCTTCCAGCATCTGCTTGAGGCTCGTGGCCATCCTCACCTCCCTGTCGGCGCGCCCGCCCAGTCGGCGCCCCCGCCCGCGCGCGCGGCTTTCCGCGTCGGGATTGTAGCGCGCCGCGCCCGGCCCCGCCATGCGGCGGCGGGGACGCCGAAGCGCGGCGGGGACGCCGCGTTACCGAAGGCGGCAAAGCGCAAGACGTGCGGCCCCGCGGCGCTCGCCGGCGGCCATGCTGCCCGGCGTTTCGTCAAGGCGGAAGGACTCGCAGGATTTGAGGTTCGTAGGGCGGCCCCGGCGCAGCGGCAGCCGGCGAGCCGCGGCCCGGTAGGGCGGGTCGCGCGCAGCCCGCAGCCCGCATCGAGCGGCAGCGAAATGCGAAGCAGCGGTGCTGGCTGGTCGTTTTTCCCGGATTCGCTGGGCTCAATTTGGGCTACGGGCTACGCGCGCCCGCATTCGCGTGATCCCGGATTTCGCTGCGCTCAATCCGGGCTACACCGGGCTCGTCCCCGGCTTTCGCTGCGCTCAATCCGGGCTACACCGAGCTCGTCCCCGGGTTTCGCGGCGCGCAATCCGGGCTACTTGCTGGCGGGAGAAGGTGCCCGAGCGAAGCGAGGGCGGGTGAGGGGGCGTGAGCCGCCACTCCCAAAAAACGATAGCCGAAATTGGCACTCATCCGGCGGCGATGTCGCAAGGCGTCCGAGGTTTGTCTCCCTCACCCGGCTCGCGGCCTTCGGCCGCCCGCCACCGCGACTCGCAATCTACGCGAGTCGCAGCTGTGAGAGTTACAAGGGGCGTTATGGCTTGCTACACCGCGCTGCGTAAGCCTCACTCCGCCGCCACGCTACGGCGCTTGGCCTGGCCGGCCTTCGCCAGCACGTCGCGCAGGAACTGCCCCGTATAGCTGCGGGCGACCTTGACGATCTCCTCCGGCGGGCCCGCCGCGACGATCTCGCCGCCGCCGTCGCCGCCCTCGGGCCCCAGGTCGATGATCCAGTCGGCCGTCTTGATGACCTCGAGATTGTGCTCGATCACCACCACGGTGTTGCCCTGGTCGACGAGCTTGTGCAGCACCTCGAGCAGCTTCGCCACGTCGTGGAAGTGCAGGCC
>JADGHE010000076.1 GCA_019689555.1 Variibacter sp.
GTGGCTTCGCGTGCGCGTCCTTCACGTCCGCGAACCGGATGCCCGGGTTATGCTGGCCGGTATAGTCGAGATTGAAGGCGTTGCGGGCGAGAAAGACGAGATCGCCGTCGAGGTCCTCGGCAATGGCTGAACGGTGTGCGGCAACGAAAGCCTCCAGCGTCTTCGGGGCGTCGGCGGCGATCCACCGCGCAAGCGAAAATTCGCTCACGTCCCACGCGGCTTCGATGCCGTATTCGTCCTTGAGGCGTACGAGCAGGACGTCGAGCTGCAGAGGGCCGACGACGCCGACGAGCGCCGGCGATCCGTCGATCGGGCGGAACACCTGCACGACCCCCTCCTCCGCCAGCTCTTGAAGCGCCGCCTTGAGCTTCTTTGCCTTCATGGCGTCGGGCAGCCGCACGCGGCGCAGGATTTCCGGCGCAAAGCTCGGCACGCCGAGGAAGTTGAGGTCCTCCCCTTCCGTCAACGTGTCGCCGATGCGCAGCGTGCCGTGGTTGGGCACGCCGACGACGTCGCCGGCGTAGGCCTCCTCGGCGAGAGCGCGGTCCTGCGCGAAAAAGAACTGCGGCGCATGGAGACTGATGACCTTGCCGGTGCGCACCTGCTTCACCTTCATCCCGCGCGTGAGCTTGCCCGAGCACAGCCGCGCGAAGGCGATGCGGTCGCGATGGTTCGGGTCCATGTTCGCCTGAATCTTGAAGACGAAGGCGGACATTGCGGACTCGACGGCGGCAACGAGGCGCTTGTCGGCCGCCTGCGCCCGCGGCGGCGGCGCGAGCCGGCCGAGCGCGTCGAGCAGATCGCCGACGCCGAAATTCTTCAGCGCGCTGCCGAAGAAGACCGGCGTCAGGTGACCCTCGCGGAAGGCGCCGAGATCGAACCGTTTGCAGGCTTCGCGCACCAGCTCAAGTTCGCTTTCGAGGGCGGCCGCATCAAGGGCGGGGTTGAGCGCGGCAACCTCCGCGACGCTCATTTCGCGCAAGCGGCCGGCCTTTCCCGCATCGCCCTCCACGAGCCGCACGCCGCCGCTCTCGACGTCGATCGTGCCGACGAAATCGCGCCCGCGTCCGGCCGGCCAGTTCACCGGGGCGGTGTCGAGCGCCAGCGTTTTCTCGATCTCGTCCAAGAGCTCGAAGGGATCGCGGCTTTCGCGGTCCATCTTGTTGATGAAGGTGAGAATCGGAATGTCCCGCAGGCGGCAGACCTCGAACAGCTTGCGCGTGCGCGCCTCGATGCCTTTCGCGGCGTCGATGACCATGACGGCGGAATCGACCGCGGTGAGCGTGCGGTAGGTGTCCTCCGAAAAGTCCTCGTGCCCGGGCGTATCGAGCAGGTTGAAGACGCGGCCCTCGTACTCGAACGTCATCACCGAGGTGACGACGGAAATGCCGCGCTCCTTCTCGATCGCCATCCAGTCGGACCGCGTCGAGCGGCGGTCGCGCTTGGCCTTGACCTGGCCGGCGAGCTGAATTGCGCCGCCGAACAGCAGGAGCTTTTCCGTCAGCGTGGTCTTGCCGGCGTCGGGGTGCGAGATGATGGCGAAAGTGCGGCGCCGCTCGATCTCGGCCGCAAGCGGCGACGGGTCAGCGGCGCCCAAGGGCGCGCGGATCGGCATGTTCATGGCCGGCTCGATGTGGCAGGTCGCGCGGGCGCAATCAAGCGTCGGACCGCGCCGCGCGCCGAAAGTCCATTGTCGGCGGCACGACGATGAGCGGCAGCGCCGCGGCGGCGAGCACGACGAAGGCCGCGCCCGCCCGGTCTGTCACGTCCCAGGCCGCGCCGCCGACGACCGACGTTGCGACCGACAGGAGATAGCTGACGGTGAACACGCCCGCCGTCATGCGTGCCATGTCCTCCGGGGCGCAGAGCACGGCAGGCAGTGTGAGGCCGAGCGTGAGCGCGGCGGCGAGCACGAAGCCGAGAAGGCCGGCGCAGGCGACGGTCCAATAGCTCGCGCTCGCCGCCATGCCGACGACGCAGCCGAGCGCGAGCACGCCGATCGCCACCAGCGGCCACGGCCGGCCCGCGAGCCTGCCGGCGACCGCCAGCAGCGCGAACGAAGCCGGAAGCTGGCCGCTGTTGAGCGCGGTAAGCGCGGGCGCGATCAGATCCGCCCGCCCCGCCTCCGCCAGGCGCGCGGGCAGGAAGGCGTTGGCGCCGAAGTAGATCGCCGTGGTGCTGGCGAACACGAGCCCGAGCCGCCACAGCAGCGGACTGCTCCAGTCCGGCCACCAGCGTCTTCCCGGCGCACCGGCGCCCTCCGCCTTCTGCCGCGGCGCGAAGGCGAGGACCAAAAGCGCGAAGGGCAGCAGCGGCGCGGCCCATACGGCGAGGCTTAAGCGCCAGCTGCCGTCCACGAGCGGCAGCACATAGGGGGTGGTGAGCGCGACGGGCAGAATTTCGCCGACCAGGAGCCCGTTCGTATAGAGCGCGGTGGCGAAGCCGATGCGGTGCGGGGTCCACTGGCGCACGGCCGCCGGCAGCGCGACCTGCATCATGGCGATGCCGGCGCCCATCACGATCGTGGCGGCGTACAGCACGACCACGCTGAGCAGCGCGCCGCGCAGGCTTGCGCCGACCGCCGTCAGGACGAGGCCGATGACCAGCGTGGCTGCGACCCCGAGCCGGACGATGAGCAGCGAGCCCGGCACCGCAAACAGCGCGAACAGCACCACCGGCAACCCCGAGAGAAGGCCCACTTCCGTGCCCGAGAGCGACAGGTCCGCCTGGATCGCGGTGATGACGGGCGGGACAGCGAGAATCGTGATCCGCAGCGCGGCGCCGCACAGCCACAAAAGGGCGCAGGCGATCCAGAAGCGGGGCGCGTCCATTCAGCCGGCGCTCTGCAATCGCTGGAGCGCCTCGATGATCTTGGACCGCCGCGCCTCCGCCTCTTCGCGCTTCTCCCGCTCGCTTTCGATCACCTCCTCGGGCGCGCGCTTCAGGAAATCGGCGTTGCCGAGCTTGGCGTCCACGCGCGCAATGTCCGCATTAACCTTGGTCATCTCCTTTTCGAGGCGGGCGCGCTCGGCCGCGAGGTCGACCACGCCCGCGAGCGGCAGGGCCGCGATTTCGCCGCGCACGACGAGCTGCACCGCCGTGCCCGGCACGGTGTCCGCGAAGGAGATGTCGGAGAGGCGCGCGAGCCGCTTGATGAAGTCCGCCCAGCGGTCGGCGCGGACGCGCGTCTGCGGCGCGGCGTCGACGAGCACGAGCGGAATTTGCGCCCCCGCCGGCACGTTGATTTCCATGCGCACGGACCGGATGGTGGTGACGAGGTCGATCAGCCAGCCGATCTCGGCTTCCGCTTCCGGATCTTCGAGCCCGGCGAGCTGCGGCCACGACGCCAGCACGAGAAGCGTATCGCGCTTCGGCCCCTCCTCGGCCGTCACGGCCCACAGCTCCTCGGTGATGAAGGGCATGAACGGGTGCATGAGCTTGAGGATCTCGTCGCGCGCCCAGGCGACCATGGCGCGCGTCTCGTCCTTGGCGGCGCCGTCGGGCCCGGCGAGGACGGGCTTCACCAGTTCGAGATACCAGTCGCAGTAGATGTTCCAGACGAAGCGGTAGACGGCCCCCGCCGCCTCGTTGAACTTGAAGGCTTCGAGCGCGGCCGTGATCTCGCGCGCGGCGCGGGCCGTCTCATGCGCGATCCAGCGATTGAGCGTCTCCTTCGCCGACCGCGGATCGAACTCCGGCACGGTGACGCAGCGGTTGATCTCGGCGAAGCGCGCCGCGTTCCACAGCTTGGTCGCGAAGTTGCGGTAGCCTTCCACGCGCGCGGTCGACAGCTTGATGTCGCGCCCCTGCGCCGCCATCGCGGCGAGCGTGAAGCGCAGCGCATCAGCGCCGTACCGGTCCACGATGTCGAGGGGGTCCATCACGTTCCCCTTCGACTTCGACATCTTGGCGCCCTTCTCGTCGCGGACGAGCGCATGGATGTAGACGGTGCGGAACGGCACTTCCTTCATGAAGTGCAGTCCCATCATCATCATGCGGGCGACCCAGAAAAAGATAATGTCGAACCCGGTGACCAGCACATTGGTCGGATAGTAGCGCTCGAGCTCCGGCGTCTCGTCCGGCCAGCCGAGCGTCGAGAACGGCCACAGGGCCGAAGAGAACCAGGTGTCGAGCACGTCCGGATCGCGCGTGAGGAAGGTCGCGCGTCGCGCGGGATCGCGGGCGATCGCCTCCGCCTCCTCTCGCGTCAGCACGTCATGAACGACGTACCAGGCGAGCGCCTCGGCGAGCGCCTCGTCCTCGCTCTCGGCCACGAACACCTTGTCGTCCGGTCCGTACCAGGCCGGAATCTGATGACCCCACCAGATCTGGCGCGAGATGCACCACGGCTGGATGTTCTCCATCCAGTTGAAGAAGGTCGCCTCCCATTGCTTGGGCACGAACTGGGTGCGCCCCTCCTCCACCGCGGCGACGGCGAGATAGGACAACTCCTTGGCGTCGACGTACCACTGGTCCGTGAGGAACGGCTCGATCACGACGCCGGAGCGGTCGCCGTGCGGGACCATGTGGACGTGAGGCTCCACCCGCTCGAGGAGTCCGAGCGCCTGCATGCGCTCGACGATCTTCTTGCGCGCCTCGAAGCGATCGAAGCCGTGCAGGGCGAGCGTGCGGTCGAGCTCGCTCGAGGGCGGAACGCCGGCGAGGAAGTCCGCATTCTCCCGCAGGTTCAAGCGCCCTTCGCGATCGAGCACGTTGACGAGCGGGAGGTGATGGCGGCGGCCGACCTCGAAATCGTTGAAGTCGTGCGCCGGCGTGATCTTCACCGCGCCCGTGCCCTTCTCGGGATCGCTGTACGTGTCGGCGATGATGGGAATGCGCCGGCCGACCAGCGGCAGGATGACGTGCTTGCCGACGAGATCGCGATAGCGCTCGTCATCGGGGTGAACGGCGACCGCGGTGTCGCCCAGCATGGTCTCGGGGCGCGTGGTGGCGACCGTTATGGAGGCGTCGCCCAGTCCCTCGATCGGATACTTGAAATACCAGAGCTGGCCACGGACCTCGATTTGCTGCACTTCGAGATCGGAGATGGCGGTCTGGAAGCGCACATCCCAATTGACCAGCCGCTTGTCCCTGTAGATCAGCCCGGCCTTGTAGAGCTCGACGAACACCTTGCGCACGGCGCGCGAGAGCCCCTCGTCCATCGTGAAGCGCTCGCGGGACCAGTCGCAGGAGGCCCCGAGCCGCCGCAGCTGCCGCGTGATGGCGCCGCCGGACTCCTCCTTCCATTCCCACACGCGCCGGATGAAGGCCTCGCGGCCCATTTCGCGCCGGCCGGGCTGCTGACGCTCCATGAGCTGGCGCTCGACCACCATCTGCGTGGCGATGCCCGCATGGTCGGTTCCCGGCTGCCACAGGACGTCCTTTCCGCGCATGCGCTCGAAGCGCGCCAGGATGTCCTGCAACGTGTTGTTGAGCGCATGGCCCATATGCAGCGAGCCGGTGACGTTCGGCGGCGGGATGACGATGCAATAGGGCTCGGCGGCGCGCCGTTCGGGTCGGCCGCACCGGAAGGCGCCGGCGGCCTCCCAGGCCGCATAGATCCGGCCTTCGACCTCAGCCGGCTGGTAAGTCTTGTCGATCATGTCTTAGCCGTCTGCTCCGTGGGCGTAACAAGCCCAGGGCTCCCCGGCCTGTCAACGGTCGGTCGCAGTGCGGGACAGGCGCCCGAGCGGGCGGCGCGCTCTCCGGCCCGGTGCGCTCAGCCGCGGCCGCGCGAGACGCGCTCGATTTCGGCGCGAACGAGCCGCTCCACGATGCCCGGCAGGTTCTCGTCGAGCCAGCTCTTCAGCATCGGCCGCAGCATGTCGAGCACCAGATCGTCGAGCGTGCGCGCGTTCTGCACGAGGACGGTATGGGTGAGCGCGCCGAACGCGGACGCCACGGCGGCGCTGGTCTCCTCGGACATCAATTCCGAAGAGGGCGCCTCCTGGCGGGGCGGCGCCGGCGTTTCGACCGGCGGCTCGCGCGACGTCGGCTCAGCGAACACCACGTCGGCCTGCGGCTCGACGGTGCGGAAACTTGGAACGCGGGGCGTGGGCTTTACTTCCATTGCTTCGGTCAGTTCGAGAATGTCGCCGGGATCCTGCGCGTTCGCGGCGTCGGAGGCGCCCTCGGACGGCGCGAAATTGGCGAGCATGCTGTCGATGTCCGCCTGACTTGCGGCGTCCGGCTCCGGCGGAGGCGCAGCCGGGGCTCCCGGCTCCGACGTCACCGGCTGCTGCGGCGCGGGTTGCGCCGCGGCCGTCGCCTCGGACGCGGGCGGCGCCGACGGTTCCGGCGCCTTGCCGGCTTCGTCGTCCGCGATGATGCGTCTGATGGAGGCGAGGATTTCCTCCATCGAAGGATCTTGCGCCTTCGCCGCTTGAGTCATGGCTGCATTTCCCATGGAGTCCGCCGCTCCGCGCCGTATCTGCGGCGAATCACGTGGCGTTTGGCCTCAACCGCCAAGGATGGAAGTCAGTATGTCATGTCGAAGGTCGGACGCAAGCAACGGATCGAGAAAACAACAGGCACGATGCGGCGCGCACGGGAAACCGGCGCGCCTGTCGCGCTTCGCCTGCATTGCGCGTGACGCGCCCTCGCCCGGCTCCAGCTCGCGCGCAGACGCCGCGTTTAGGCGCAAGCCGCAGCGACGGCGGCGCGGCCCGCAGCTCCTGCCCCGACATATCGGATGCACAGGCTCGCTTAGGTTCAGCGGCGCACGGCGCGCATTCATGCGTGCGCGCGCCGCAATGGCGCACGCTTTCCGCTGATTCGAGCCTGCTTCGTCGCGATGCGTTCCAGCGATTCGCTCAGCGGCCGTCCGGCGTGCGCACGCCGAACCAGGCGTCGCGGACCTGATGATAGTGCACGCGCGGATCGTAGACCTCGACCGGCAGGCCGAGCACCTGCGGCGACAAGCGGCCGGTGGCCGCGAGAAGCCGGTAGGAGAAGACCACGCGGTCCCGCTGCGCTCTCACCAGAGTGACCCGCGCATTGACGAGCTCCTGCTGCGCGTTGAGAACGTCGAGCGTCGTGCGCTGGCCGACGCGCGCCTCCTCGCGCACGCCGTTGAGCGCGATCTCGGCCGCAGCCACCTGGGCCTGCGCCGCCTCGATCTGCGCCTTGGCCGCGACGAGCGAACCCCACTCCTGCACCACGCTGGCCCGCACCAGGTCGCGCTGGAGCTCGAGATTCAGCCGCTGCTGCGCCAGGCTCTCCTTGCTCTGCCGGATCAGCGAGTATTCCGCGCCGCCCTGGTAGATCGGGATCGAAATCTGCCCGATGAGCGACGCGGTCAGCGTTCGCTGCGTGGCGGGTGTCGCGTCAAAGCGCTGCTGGACGCTGCCCTGCACAGTGACCGTGGGGTAGAGCGCGCCTTCCGCGATCTTCACCTGCAGAAGCTGCACGTCGATGCCGTACATCGCCGCCGTTACCTGCGGGTTTTCGGCGACCCCGCGCGCGATCGCCGCCGGGAGGCTGGGGGGCGAAAGCCTATCCACCGGCTTTCCGGGCGTCAGTCCCGTGGGCTCGGCACCGATCACCCGGCGGTAGACCGCCCGCGCGGTCACCAAGGCCGACTCCGCCGCCAGCGCCGCAGACCGGGCGGCCGCCAGACGCGACTCGGCCTGCGCCACGTCCGTGCGCGTGACCTCGCCGACGTTGAAACGGTCGCGCGTCTGCCGGAGCTGCTCTTCCAGCACCTCGACGTTGCGCCGCTGGAGCTCCAGCTCGGCCTGGGTGCGCAGCACGTCCATATAGGCGGTGACGGCGTCCACCAGCACCGTCTGCTCCAGGAGCCGCAACCCTTCGCGCCCGGCGAAGACTCCGCTTTCCGCCGCGCGGGTGCGGTTCGCGGTGCGCAGACCGTTGAACAGCGTCTGCGTGGCAGTGACGCCGAAACCCCGCGGCACCGTAGTGCCGCTGACCGAGCCGGTCGCGGTCGTGGTGCGCGTATCGAGATACTGAACTCCAACGTCGGCGGTGGCGCTGATCGTCGGCCGGTAACCAGATAGTGCCTGAGGAACCGTCTCGTCCGTGGCACGCAGACGCGCGCGCTCGGCGTTGAGCTGCGGGTTGTTGCGATAGGCCTGAGCCAAGGCCGATTGCAACGTTTCAGCGCGAGTATCAGCCGACGCGCCGACTACACCAGCAACGACAACAAACAACAAAGCGGCCGCAGGCCCGCGTGGCGCTCTCATCTAGCCTCCAGCGCACCAGAGCAGGTCGATGCCCCCTTGTACGCATCCCGCTCCGAATCACCATAGCTGTAGACTTTGCCCGATGGGACCCCTGCAAGCAACGCCGCCACCAAAAAGACTGCGTGTGCGGCGGATCGGCCACAGCGCGAACCGCCGCCCGGCGCACTTTCGGGCCCGGCGGTTCGAAACTCGGGTCATTTCTTTCTTGTTTTGCACCAGCGAACGCGCAGAGCCGTCGTTTTTGACGAACGGCCGCACGTCGGGCCCTTGCAACGGCTTTTTCTCTTTGCGCGGCCGGCCTTTCGGAACGCGAAAGCCGGTTTACGGGCGAGTTTTCAGAATACGAAAGCCGGCGCGCGCGCAAACCCGGGCAGAACCGGGGCGGCGGCGTCGAACTCCGAACGCCCGCTCACATGGCCGCCGGAGGCGTAGAAAACCATGCCGCGCCCCACCGGCCCGCGTTTCATGACGCAAACGAGCCGCCCGCCTTCGGCGAGCTGCGCCGTCAGGGCCTCCGGCAGGAACTCGACCGCGCCGTTGATGAGAATCACGTCGAACGGCCCGTCCGTCGGGGCGCCGGCGGTCAGCGGGCCGGTCCGCACCGTGGCGTTCTCGATCCCGATCGCGGCGAGATTTTCGGCGGCAGCCTTGGCGAGCGCAGGCTCCTCCTCCACCGCCACGACCGAGGCGGCCAGACGCGCGAGCACGGCGGTCGAATATCCCGTCGTGCAGCCGACGTCGAGCGCGCGGTCGGTCGGCGCGACCTTGGCGATCTCGATGAGCTTCGCGAGCACGAGCGGCTTGAGGAGATAGCGCGCCGGCCGCCCCGGGCCGGCCGGCTGCACCGCGAGATCGGAATCGATATAGGCGAGATCGGCCTTCTCGGGCGGCACGAAGCGCTCGCGCGGCACGTCCTGCACCGCGGCGATCAAATGGGGATTGGTGACGTCATTCGTGCGGAGCTGGCCGTCCACCATCATCCGGCGGGCACGCGCAAAAACGTCCATTCGTCCGACCCTGCAACCAGCGGCCATGCCGCGACGTTTCAGCTATTGCGGCACGCTTCGGCAAAAGGCAAGCCGCGCGGGACCACAAGCCCGCTCACCGCAGCGCCGCGAGCGCGGCGCGGCCCGCATATTTCGCCTGCGGACCCAATTCCTCCTCGATCCGCAGAAGCTGGTTGTATTTCGCCGTGCGGTCGGAGCGGGCGAGCGACCCGGTCTTGATCTGCCCGCAATTGGTCGCGACCGCAAGGTCGGCGATGGTCGCGTCCTCCGTCTCGCCCGAGCGGTGCGACATGACCGCGGTGTAGCCGGCCTTGTGCGCCATCTCCACCGCCGCGAGAGTCTCCGTCAGCGAGCCGATCTGGTTGACCTTGACGAGGATCGAATTGCCGAGGCCGCGCCGGATGCCTTCGGCCAGGCGGCTCACATTGGTGACGAAGAGATCGTCGCCGACGAGCTGGCACTTCTTCCCGATGAGATCGGTGAGTGCCTTCCAGCCCTCGAAGTCGTCCTCCGCCATGCCGTCCTCGATGGACACGATGGGATAGCGGGAGACGAGGTCGGCAAGGTAGCGCGCCTGCTCCTCCCGCGAACGGCTGCGGCCCTCGCCTTCGTAATGGTAGGCGCCGTCCTTGAAAAACTCCGTCGCCGCGCAGTCGAGGGCCAGCACCACGTCCTCCCCGGGCCGGTAGCCGGCCTTCGCGATCGCCTGCATGACGAAATCGAGGGCCGCGTCGGCCGACTGGAGATTGGGCGCGAAGCCGCCTTCGTCCCCGACATTCGTGTTGTGCCCCGCGGCCTTCAGCGCGCTCTTGAGCGTCTGGAAGACCTCGGCGCCCATCCGCAGCGCCTCCGCGAAGGTGGGCGCACCCACCGGCATGATCATGAATTCCTGGAAGTCGATGGGATTGTCGGCATGGACGCCGCCGTTGACGATGTTCATCATCGGCACCGGAAGCAGGCGCGCCGCCACGCCCCCCACATAGCGGTAGAGCGGCAGCCCGCTCGCCTCCGCGGCCGCCTTGGCGACCGCGAGCGAGACGCCGAGAATGGCGTTGGCGCCGAGCCGGCTCTTGTTGGGCGTGCCGTCGAGCGCGATCATGGTTTCGTCGATCTTCGCCTGCTCCTCGGCCTCCATGCCGCCGAGGGCGTCGAAGATCTCGCCGTTGATGGCCTCGACGGCCTTCTGCACGCCCTTGCCGCCATAGCGGGTCTTGTCGCCGTCGCGCAGCTCCACCGCCTCGTGGGCTCCGGTCGACGCGCCGGAGGGCACCGCGGCGCGGCCTCGCGTGCCGTCCTCCAGCACCACGTCGACCTCCACGGTCGGGTTGCCGCGGCTGTCGAGAATTTGGCGGCCGACAATGTCGATGATGGCGGTCATGGGCTTTGTCCGAATGGCTTGCGTTGGGGGTGCGGCGTGTCAGGCGCCGTCGACCAGGGTTGTGGCGGCGTCATACACGCCCGCCGACCGCGGGAGAAGAGCCGCGCGGGAGAACGGCCCTCCCGGACGGCGTCGCCCCGCCTCCCGGGACCTTCCCGGCCGCGCCTTGCCGGCCGGCGCGGGGCCTTGATCGACGGTCCTCGGGAGCCGGAAAGTCTGGGGGAACCGACGGCGGCGGCCGGGCGCCATCCGCGCCGCGGCAAAATGTGCTATCGAGCCCGCGAGGAAGACCGCCATGGCATATGTCGAGAGGGTGCTCCAGCCCGGCGAGGTGGTGCGCCACAAGGCCAGAATCCACTGGGTGATCTACGTTCGCGGGTTCGCCCTGCTGGTCGTGTCCTTCGTCGTGTGGCTGCTGACGCCCGATTCGGGCGCGCTGCACACGATCGGGGTCGGATTGGCGGCGGTGCTGCTGGCGCTCGCCCTCTACGATCTGCTCCGGGCGTGGCTGCGGCGCTGGACCACCGAATATGCCGTGACCAATCGGCGGGTGATCTACAAGCGGGGATTGATCTGGCGAAGGACCATGGAAATGAACATGGACAAGGTGTCGAGCGTCGATGTCGATCAGTCGATCCTCGGCCGCCTCCTCGACTACGGCACCATCACCGTGCATGGCGCGGGAACCGACATCGAGCCGATTCCGGGGGTCGCCTCCCCACTCGCCTTCCGCAACCACATCACCGCCGAATAGACGATGGCGCGCTCACCCTCCCCCCGCTATCTCGGCAAGCCGACGCC
>JADGHE010000029.1 GCA_019689555.1 Variibacter sp.
CCCTTCGTGTTTGCCCGCCCCTTTTTCCCCGCCCTTCTGTTGGCGTGCTTGCTGCCGACAGACCGGGCGGCGGTGCCCGCGGTCGGGCCGGCCGGGCGGCGGGCCTATTTCAACGCGGCGAGATCGAGCGCCTCGTGCGAATCCGTCTCGACATGGGCGCCCGGCGCGCCGCCCGACTGCACGTCGCCGCTCACCACGTGGAACTTGCCGTCGAGGACGTCGGCGGCGAAGCCGTGCCGATGGAACTGCATCGGCGGGAGCGTGGCCCACGCATTGCGCGCAGGATCGTAGGCCTCGACGCGGCGGAAGGTCGCGTTCGTCTCGGAGGAACGCGATTCCCCTCCGGCCACGTAAATGCGGCCGTTGAACGTGCCCCAGCCGACGGCGCTGCGCGGACCGCCGGGCATCGGCTCCTTCAGCGCGCCCCACTGATCGGTCGCCGGGTCGTACTCCTCGACGATGTCCGTGTTCGACGCGCGCGTGATGAACGCCGCGCCGATGCGCCCTCCGATGACGTAGATCTTGCCGTTGACGACGCCCGCCGCCGCGTGGTTGCGCGCGGTCGGCATCGGGCTCTTCGTCTCCCACGTGTTCGTCGCCGGATCGTAGACCTCGTTGACGGAGACGGAGCGGTGCGGCCGCGCCGGGTGGAGCGAGGTCTCCTTCGAGCCCGGATGCAGGCCGGCGCCGCCAATCACGTAGATCTTGCCGTTGACCGCGAGGGCGTTGGCGGAGCCGCGCTTCGTCGGTAAGGGCGCGAGCGGCTTCCAGCTATCGGCGGCGGGATCGTACTCCCAGGCATTGTCGATGGGCTCCCAGGCGGGCGGGCCCGACTCCGGCAGCTTGAACCCGCCGAAGACGTAGATCTTGCCGTTCATCTCCGCGAGCGCGAGGTGATGCGAGAGGAGCGGCATCGGCTTCTTCTTGGTCCAGGCGTTCTTGGCGGGATCGTATTCGTAGACGAGGCCCTTCGGCTTCCAGCCGGGCGCAAGGCCGCCGAAGACATGCAGCCTGCCGCCGGCGGCGATGCCGTAAAGCTCCTCGGACGCTTCCGGAAACGGCGCAAGCGTCGTCCATTTCTGGGCGTTCGCCACACCGCCTAGCGACAGCGTTACCGAGGCGGCGAAAGCCGCGACCGCGAGCCCCTTGCGCAAGGTCGAACGCATCGAAATCCTCCCCAGGCCATTGCTGTTCGTTATCGACCGGCGAGCGCGATGCTACGCGGCGGCCATGGCGCCGGCAATGGCGCCGCATCCGCGCTTCGACGCGGCGGCAGTCTTCGTTTCCGGCGCGGGTGGACGGCTGCGGCACCGTCCTTCGGTGAGAGTTTCGCGCCGGGGTCCCGCGTCTGCGGCGCACCGCTGTGCTGCGCTTCGCGCCGCGCGCGGGAGGCGAGGCGCGGCCCTTGTGGGGGCGCTCAACGCGGCGGGCGGGCGTTTCCGTGGCCCTCGGCGGGGCGCAGCGACTGCATGAAGTCGTAGATCAACATCGCCACTACCGCGAGGACGATGAGCGTGAGCGGCAGCGCCTTGATCCACCACGCCAGAATACCTAGGAAAATCGTCACCAGGGCGATGCCGATGAGGCCGGAGACGAGATTGGTCATGGGCGCTTTTCCTTCGCTGATCGGCGCGCGGGCGAGCGAGCGGAGGGCGCCGCGCCGCGGCCCGATCCGCGCTTGGACGACAGCCGCCCGACAAGCCAGCGCGCGGTGCGCAAAAGGCGCGCATCGTTGCCGCGGCGGCCCACGAGCTGCACGCCGATCGGCAGACCGGCCTCGGATCGCAGCAGCGGCACCGTCACCGCCGGCGTGCCGAGATAGGTCCATGTGGTGCAGAAAACCGGGTTGCCGGTCGCATGCAACCCGCGCGGCGCCGCGCCCGGGGCGGCGGGCGTGAGGAGCGCGTCGTACCCGTCGAACACCTCTTCGAGCGCCGCGTTCAACGGCTCGCGGCCGGCGAGCGCCCGCGCATAGTCGACCGCCGCATAGTCGCGGCCGCGCTCGATGAGCTTGCGCAGGGGCTCGCTCAGCCGGTCGCGCCCGGTCTCGTAGTCGCGATGGAAGTTGTACGCCATCTCGACCGCCATGACGATGCGATGCAGGTCGAACACGCGCGCAAACGCGGCGCCGAGATCCACTTCCGAAACGGCGTCCCCGAGCTCCCTTGCGAGCGCGTCGAACGCCGCGCGCGTGGCCGGCTCCGCGTGCTCCCACGCCGCCGTGCGCACGAAGGCGAAGCGCGGCGGCAGCGGCGGCTCGCTCGCCGCCACCGCGGCGAAGGGCGGATGCGCGATCGGACGAGTGTCCGGGTCCTCTTCGTCGAAGCCGACGAGGTTTTCGGCGAGCAGGGCCGCATCCTCCACGGTGCGGGCGAAGACGCCCACATGGTCGAGCGCGCGCGAGAGCAGGAGGGCGCCGCTGCGCGGAATCAACCCGTGAGTCGGCTTGAAGCCGACGACGCCGCAGAACGACGCCGGGCGGATGACTGAGCCGTTGGTCTGCGAGCCGATCGCTCCCGGAACCATGCCGGCCGCGACCGCCGCCGCCGATCCGCTCGACGAGCCGCCCGGCGTGCGCTCGGGGTCGTGCGGATTGCGCGTCTTGCCGGGATGGAAATAGGCGTATTCGGTGGTGACCGTCTTGCCCATGATGACGGCGCCCGTCGCGCGCAGCCTGGCGACCGCGGCCGAATCGCGCCGGGGCGTGCGGCCCTTCCACAGCACGGAGCCGAACTCGGTCGGCATGTCGCTCGTGTCGAAGATGTCCTTGACGCCGATGGGCACGCCGTGCAGGGGCCCGAGCGCCTTGCCCAGCTTGCGATGCAGGTCCGCCGCCTCCGCCTGCCGCAAGGCGTGGTCGCGGTCGAGATAGGCCCAGGCCTCGACCTTTGCGTCCACCGCGTCAATGCGGTCCAGGCAGGCCGCGACAAGCTCGGCGGCGGTGATCCGCCCCTCGCGGATCGCCGCGGCGGCCTCCGTCAGCGTGAGGGCATAAAGGCTCATGCGTCACCGCCTCCTGCGCGTCGCCCCGCTCACCGCGGCCGATACAGATAATCCGGCAGCCACAGCGCGAGCTGCGGGAAGACGTAAACGCAGGCCATAGTGAGAAATACCATGAACACGAACGGCAAAGCGCCGCTGAAGATGTCCGTCAGCTTCACGTGCGGGGGCGCGACGCCCTTGAGGTAGAAGGCGGCCATCGCCACCGGCGGCGTGTTGAAGGCCGTCTGCGTGTTCAGGGCGACGAGGATGCCGAAGAAGATCGGATCCACATGGAAGTCGTCGAGGAGGGGGAGAAAGATTGGCACGAAAATAATGATGATTTCCGTCCATTCCAGCGGCCAGCCGAGCAGAAAGATGATGGTTTGCGTGAGGAGCAGGAAGCCGGTCGACGAGAGATTCAGCGACAGGATGAGGCTCTCGACCACCTGCTGACCGCCGAGCAGGGCGAACACGGAGGAGAAGGTCCACGAGCCGATGAACAGGAAGCACACCATCGCGGTGGCGCGAGCGGTCAGGTACACGGAGTCCTTCAGCATGCGGAAGTTCAGCGCCCGATAGGCCGCGGCCAGCACCATGCTCGCGAGCGCGCCGGCGCCGGCGGCCTCCGAAGGCGTCGCCAGGCCGAACAGGATGGCGCCCAACACCGCGACGATCAGCAGCGCGAGCGGAAAAAAGGACGTGAAAAGCAGCGTCAACACCTCGCTGAAGGGGACATTCGTCTCCTCGGGAGGCAGCTTCGGGCACAACGCCGGATTCCACATCGCCCGCGCAATGACGTAGAGCACGTAAAAACCCGCCAGCAGGAAGCCCGGGATGAAGGCCGCGGCATAGAGCTTGACCGCCGAGACCCCGGCGGTCGCGGCGTAAACGATGAGCAGAATGCTGGGCGGAATGAGAATCCCGAGGCAGCCGCCCGCGCAGACCACGCCGGCCGCGAGCTTGGTGTCGTAGCCGGCGCGCAACATGGCGGGAAAGGCGAGCAGGCCCATCAGGGTCACGACGGCGCCGACGATGCCGGTCGCCGTCGCGAACATCGCACATGTGACGAGCGTCGCGACGGCGAGCGAGCCGGGCACGCGCTTGGCCGCGATCTGCAAGGAGCGGAACAGGCGATCGAGGATGTTCGCGCGTTCGACCACGTACCCCATGAAGAGGAACAGGGGAACGGCCGTCAGCACGTCGCTCGACGTGACCTCGAAGGTCTTCTGCACGAGCAGCGTGAAGATCCGGTTGTCGAAGAAGTCCTGCCCGGGCGTGAAATAGGCGTAGTAACCGAACGCCACGCCCATCGCCATCAGCGTAAAAGCGATCGGGAATCCCAGCATGATGATGAAAATGAACAGCCCCAGCATCATCATGCCGATCTGCGGGTCGGTCATACGCCTGTCCCCTTGTGACCCGAGAGCGGCTCAGCGCCCGGCTGTTCGCTCTCTTCGGCGCGGTGCGCCCGCTCGTGAAGGATGATGGATTCGGTCTCTTCCACGTCGTGCAGGCGCTGCGGCCAGACGCCGAGCCGAATGCAGAGAACGCAGCGAATGATTTCAGCGGTGCCCTGCAGCAACAGGATGAATCCGGTCAGCGGGATGAGCGCCTTGAGCGGAAACACCGGCACGCCCGCCGGGCTGAAGATGCTCACCTCGCGAAACCGCACGGACATCGCCGCATAGTTCCAGCCGGAATAGATCCACGCCCCGACCGCGGGGAGAAAAAAGATCACGTAGAGGATCAGGTCCACGGTCGCCTGGGTGCGCGGCCGCCACAGGCGATAGACCACGTCTCCCTGCACATGCCCGTTGCGCGACAGCGTGTAGGCGCCGGCCATCAGGAACATCGCGCCATAGGTGATGTAGGCCACGTCGAAGGCCCAGGTCGTCGGCGCCCGCAGGGCCTAGCGCACGAACACCTCGTAACTCACCCCCAGCGTGAGCACGAGGATGAGCCAGGCGAAGGCCTTGCCGACCCATGCGCTGAGCGAGTCGATGAAAAACAGAAAACGGGTCATGTCGCATTCCGCGGGCCGCGCATCGCTCGCCCCCTGTCAAGGCATGGGGCGGCGCGCTTGCGCCGCCCTGACCAAACGTCGTCAACCGCCGGCGCGGCCGCGTTCCGGTCAGCCGAGTTCCAGCTTGCCGAAGTGATGCTCGTAGGCGCCGCGATAATCCGTCGCGTTGAACAGGCTGTAGTAGACGACCCGCTTCACCCACGCCTTCTGCGAGTCCATGACCTTCCTCATGAAGGGGTCCTGCCCGAGCTGCGCGATGAGGCCATCCCAGGCCTTGATCTGTGCGTCGAACACGTCCTTCGGCGTGCGCAGGACATTGACCTTGTCTTTCTCGCGAAGGTCCTGGAGGTCCTTCGAGTAGTAGTCGTACGCCTTCCACTCCTCGCGGACGAGGCGGCCTCGGCGGCGTATTGCAGGATCGCCTGATGCTCCTTCGGCAGCGAATTGAATTTCGTCCGGTTGAACATGATCTCGAAGTACTCGGTGGCCTGATGGTGGCTGCCCATCATGTAGTACTTCGCTACGTCCTGCGCGCCGAAGCGGCGGTCCGAAGTCGGATTGTTGAACTCGAACGCGTCGATCACGCCGCGCTCCATCGCCGGCACGATTTCGCCGCCCGGCAGCTGCGCGACCGCAAGGCCCATGGACTGGAACAAGTCCGCCGCAAGCCCGACCGTGCGGTATTTGAGGCCCCGCAGGTCGGCCAGGCTACGGATCGGCTTCTTGAACCAGCCGAGCGGCTGGGTCGGCATCGGCATCGCGAAGAAGCTCTTGACGTTGACCTTCATGATCTGCGTCTGCAGCTCGTCGAAAAGCTCCTTGCCGCCGCCGTTGTAAATCCAGGCGAGGCCCTCATTGGCGTTGAAGCCGAACACCGGGCCGGTACCGAACAGCGACGCCGCCTTGTGCTTGCCGTACCAGTAGACGGTGACGGTGTGGGCCGCGTCGATCTGCCCGCCGTGCACGCCATCCAGCACCTGGAAGGGATGCACGACGGAGCCTCCGACCAGATAGTCGATCTTCAGCCGCGGCGCGGCCATTTCGTTGACGCGCTTGACGTAGTCTTCCGCAAACTCGTTGAACACGTCCTTGGCGCCCCACGAGCCCTGCATCTTCAGGGTCACGGTTTGGGCGCGCGAGACCTGCGGCATGGCCACAGCGGCGGCGCCGGCGACCGCTGCGCCGGTTAAAAGTCGACGTCGTGTCGTCGTTTTCTCTGCTGTCTTAGACATGAACCCCTCCTCTCCCCTAGCGACTGGCCTTCTTGCGGGCCACGCTTATCAACTTCAGAGCACCGCCTTTCATTCCCGGCCGGCGGAATGCGACTGATATGCCAAGCGGGCTATGGGCAGTGTGTCGGGATTTGAGTGACGCCACAAGGGCGCTCTTTTCACGTACGCGTGTGACAGCGCGTCGCGGAAGACCGGGCGAACGCTCGCACGGCCGCTTTCCGACGAAACAAAAACGGGGCCCGAAGGCCCCGTGCAATTGCTTCAACTGATGTCTTCGGCCGTTCGCGGCCCTGACTCGAAAAGCCTATTTGAGCGCCGCCAGCGTCGTGTCCACCGACAGCTTGGCGATGAAAGCCTCGCTGCACCAGCGGGACAGGCCTTGACCCGGCCCGGCCGGAAGACCGCCCGGATCTCCGGTCAGGACGAAGCACTGGGCCCGGTTCAAATCCGTGTCGTGGTAGCGCAGATCGAGCGTGAACGCCTTGTAGGTCAAGCCCAATCCGACGTTCCAGTAGGTGTAGTCGGGCAACGGCGTGTTGCCGAAAAAGGCGTCGGTGGTGCCGAGCCAATAGCGGCCCAGCTCGGCCGAAACATAGGCGCCGATGTCGGGCGGCATCCACGACGTCGGCACCGTCACCTTTCCGGTCAGCGAGCCGTACGTGCCGGTCGCGCCCGTGTTGAGCCAGTTCGGCGAATGGTAGACGTTGGCACCGAGCGTCACCACGTCGGCGAAGGTGTAGGCCGCCTTTCCGTAGACCTCCCAGAAATCCGTGTTGGCCTTGGTCCACGGGAAGGGGGTTACGCCCGTCGTTCCGGCGGAGGGGCAGGCGGCCACGCAGAAGAGCTGCGTCTCGTTCGGGTAGTAGTAGTACAGAACACCGAAATCGAAATTGACCGGGCCGAACGTCGGCCGGATGCCGGCGTAAAGATCGATCTCCGCCGTGGGATCCGTCGGGAGCTTGACGCTCAGGCCGCCGATACCGGCATAGATCTCGAAGTTCGGCGCTATCTTGAACCGCGGCTCGAAATAGCCGCTGACCGAAGGCCCGCGGTCGGACTGCGATATGCCGCGAAAGTTATAATCGGTCGCGATCGCAGCGCCGAGAGCGATGTCGAACATCGACGGCGCCGGCGCCGGAGGCGGAGCCGCCTTCTTGTACAGCAGGTCTGCACCGAGCGCAGGCACGGCCGTGGCCGCCAGAACGAGCGCTGTTGCAAGGGTGGTTGTCTTCATCATCAGCCCCTGAATGGCCGGGTTGGCTCGACATTCGTGGGGCAGAAATTCCCCGCCGAACATCTTGCGCAAATTCGCCATTCGGGGGTGCGTCTCAGCAAGCCGAAAGGTTCGGCAGTTGCTGCCTTTTTGGGCGCTTGCGCCCACACGCCGCTCGATTGTCGGGCCTCTGTTGCGCGGGCGTCACACGGCGTGTCCTGGCCCGCCGGGGGGTCGCAAGCGCGCAAGCCTCGCCGCGGTCAGATGCGCCCGCGGTCGCGCCGCACCGTGCGCAGGCCGCCGCTCACGCGGCGGCCTTCTTCCGGTTCAGCTCCAGCCGCGAGTCGACGAGCGCGACGGTCGCGTCGATGACCGGATGGCTCAGACCCTTCTGCCGCGCGATGAGCTGCACCAGCTTGTCGGCTCGCTCGATGTTGGGCGCGCCGTTGTTGAGCGCGCGCGCGGCCGAGGAGGGGCGAGTGAGCGACTGCGCCGCGGCCGCGTACTTCTCGAAGGGCACGAGATCGCCGGGCGCGGCCCCAAGCTTCACGCAGAGATCGAACACGAAATCGTAGACCGAGCGCGACTCTTCGAGATCGGAGTGGACCGCCTCCTGGGCCGTCCGCATGCCGTCCCTCGTGATGCAGCGATAGTTGCCGGCGAGCAGCATCGCCCATTTTGCGAGCGGCACGAAGACCGAATCGTAGACCTTGAGCTTCACAGGCAGTTCGATCCTGCCCTCCGGCGCGTCGAAGCGGACGGCCTCGATGTCGTCCTGCAGCTTGCGCAGAATGGCGGTGTGCGCCTCGGACTCGAACCGCGCCGCCTTGAAGTTGGTCGGCAGTGTGACCAGGAGGACGTTGACCTTCTCCTCCGGCGGGCGGATGGCCTGCGGATCGGGGCTGCACAGCGTGACCAGCGCCGGATCGAAATTGTCCCAGACGCTCGGATCGGTGTAAGCCGCCTTCAGCGCGTCCGCGTCGAGGCCCGGGATGCGCTTGAGGTAGGGCAGCGGCGGCATGTTCATGATCGACATGCAGGGCACGCGGGACCGCGCCACCGCATCGAGCAGCTCGCGCACGCCGGGGGAGCGATATTGGGGCTCCTGCATCGCGAGGCATACGAGGTCGTAGTCCCGCGGGTCGACGTCGGCCGGACCGGCGGCGGAAACCCTGCCGGGCAGCCGGCGGGAATCGATCTCGATCAGATCCTTGCGGCCCTTGACGGGCATGCGCACGCGGAAGCCCTCGGCGTTGATCAGCTCCGCTTCCGCCGGAAGGCAGACGAGTTTCACCTGGTGCCCACCGAACAGCAGCTTGGAGGCAAGAAGCGACCCGTAGGACGCGCCCAGAATCAGGATGTTGTATGTTGTCGACATGGCCCAAGCTCGCTCCGTGAGGTGAGTGGATTAGGCGAATCCCCCGTCACTTTTTCCTTGTTCGGGCATGCTATTCGCCCTGCAACCCCGATGCAATCGGGATCGGCGCCAATTGGCCTGCGCCGCGTGCCGCACCGCGATCGCGCCGCCGCTGGCCGGAACCCGCCGCGGCGCGCGCCGAACGCCGCCCCGGCGGCGCGCGCTTTTAAGGGCTTGCACCGTCCGCGCCCGGGCGGCTATGTGCACCTGCGAAGGCAACCCGCCCGAGATTTCATGCCCATCCAGCTCAGTGCGCGTTACGCCGCCCTCGCCGCGGCCGGAGAGATCGAGCGCGACCCCGCCCAGGAAGCCGTCGTCGCCCGGCTCGACGCGCTCGAATCCGCCCTGCGCGAGCATCGCCTCGCGCGAAAGTCCTCGGCGCTCGGCTGGCTGTTCGGGCGGCGCGAGGCGCAGCGCGAGCCCATCAAGGGCCTCTACGTCTTCGGCGAGGTCGGGCGCGGCAAGACCATGCTGATGGACCTCTTTTTCGAGGGCAGCATCGTCAAGCGCAAGCGCCGCGCGCATTTCCACGAGTTCATGCTGGACGTGCACGAGCGCGTGCAGGCCTACCGCCAGAAGATCAAGGCGGGCGAGATCGGCGACCAGGACCCGGTGCGGCTCGCAGCCGCCGACATCGCCGAGGAGGCGTGGCTTTTGTGCTTCGACGAGTTCCACGTCACCGACATCGCCGACGCCATGATCCTGGGCCGGCTGTTCACGCGGCTGTTCGAGCTCGGGGTGGTCGTCGTGGCGACCTCGAACGTCGCGCCGGACGACCTCTACAAGGGGGGCCTCAACCGCGCGCTGTTCCTGCCCTTCATCGACCTCCTGAAAAGGCACATGCAAGTCGTGCGCCTCGAGGCGCGGACCGATTTCCGCCTGGAGAAGCTCGCGGACATGCCGGTCTGGTACGTTCCCGCCGATGCGGAGGCGCACGCCCTTCTCGACAAGGCGTGGCATCGCCTGACCGGCGGCGAGCCGGCGACGGCGCGCGTTCTCACCATCCGGGGGCGCACGGTGCGCGTGCCTGCGGCGGCGATGGGCGTGGCCCGCTTCACCTTCGACGATCTGTGCGGCCAGCCCCTCGGCGCGGCCGACTACCTGAAGATCGCCCACGAGTTCCACACGGTGATGATCGAGCGCATTCCGGTCATGGATTTCGCGCGGCGCAACGAGGCCAAGCGCTTCATCATCCTGATCGACACGCTCTACGACAACGCCGTGAAGATCGTGGCTTCCGCCGACGCCGAGCCGGACGCGCTGTATCAGGCGAGCGAGGGCATCGAGGCCATCGAGTTCAAGCGCACTGCCTCGCGGCTCATGGAAATGCGCTCGCAATCCTACCTGGCCCTGCCGCACGGGGCGCAGCAGCCCGCCGCGGCCGAGAGCGGCTGACGCCCGTCCCCCTCCCGCTCAGGTCTGCCGCGGCGCCGGCACGTGGGCGTCGTACCAGCTCTTCAAAGGCGCGAGCGTCGGATGCGCCAGCGACCGGCGCAGGTTGCGCCACACCCGCGGCTGGTGCCGCAGGTACTGCGGCTTTCCGTCGCGGCGGTGGAGCCGGGAGAAGATGCCCAGCACCTTGGTCGCCCGCTGCGCGCCCATCAGCGCATAGAGGGCGATGAACTCGCTCATGTCGAAATCGCGATCGGCGGCGTGGCGCCCCTTCATGTAGCGGCTGAAGAGCGCGTCTTCGACCGCAATGGGCACGTCCACGCGGGCGTCCTGGAGAAGCGAGACGAGGTCGTACGCCGCCGGCCCCATCACGGCGTCCTGGAAATCGAGGACTCCGATGCGGGCGATGCCCTCGCGCTCGGGCAGCCACAAGAGGTTCGGCGAGTGGTAGTCGCGCAGCACCCAGGTCGGCTGGGTCGCCAGAGCGGGCGCCAGCGCCTCGCGCCAGAGCGCGGCGAATTGCGCGCGCGCCTCCTCCCCGATCTCGCGCTGCTGGTGCGGCAGATACCAGTCGAGCAGCAGCTCGACCTCAATCAGCAGCGCATCCATGTCGTAGCGGGGCAGCCGATAGGTGACGCTCGGGGCGACCGAAAGCGTATCCGGCAGGTCCTGCCGGTGCAGCGCCACCAGCGCATCAACCGCGACGGCGTAGCGGTCCTCGAGGGCGGCCGGCGGATCGCCGGCGACCACCGGCTCGGACCCGAGGTCCTCGAGAATCAGCAGTCCTTCGGCGAGATCGGCGGCGTAGATGCGCGGGGCCGAGAGGCCGCGCTCGCGCAGCCCCCGCGCCAGCGCCACGAAAGGCGTCACGTCCTCGGCGAGATGGGCGATGGCGCTGTAGGGCCGGCCGTCGCGGACCGGCGGCCCGTCCGGCCGGCGCGGGGCAATCATCAGAATGGCGGTGCGCTCGCCGAGCCGCAGGCGTTCGTAAATTCGCGTCGAGGCGTCGCCCTGCAGCGGAATGCGCTCGGCCGTCTCGTAGCCCGCCTCGCTCAAGAAGCGCCGCAGGGCGACAAGACGCCGGAGGCGGGCCGCCGGCGCGCCCGTGGCGGTGAGGCGGAGCCGCCGGCAGTCCCGGCCCAGCTCCGGCGCGAGCGCGAGCTCAACCTCGATGCGTTCGGCGGGGAGCGTGCCGCCCGCCCGCTCCGGCCATTCGACCAGCGTGACGGCGTCTTCCGCCAAGTCCGGCCAGCCGAACTCCCGCAGCTCCTCGGGGTCGTTGATGCGATAGAAATCGACGTGGACGACGGGAGCGCGCTCCAGCTCGTAGGTTTGCAGCAGCGTGAAGGTCGGGCTCGGCACCTCGAGCGACGGATCGCCGGCCAGTTCGCGGATGAGCGCGCGCGCGAAGGTGGTCTTTCCGGCGCCCAGGCCCCCCGTGAGCGCGACCATGTCGCCGGCCTCGAGCACAGGCGCAAGCTCGGCCGCCAGACGCAGCGTCGCCTGCTCGTCCGGTAGCACCGCCTCGAACGTCTCGACTGAAGGCGCGCTCGCATCCATGGTCGGCCGCCGATCGTCCCGCGTCACAGGCCCGCGTCCATCGCCTCACTCCGCCGCGATGCGCTTCGTCGTCTGTTCGACGGGGAAGACGCAGGTCACGGTCGTACCCTCGCCCTCGACGGACTTGAGCGAGACCGTACCACCATGCAGTTCGACGAAGGAGCGCACGATCGACAGGCCAAGACCCGCGCCGCGGTGCTGCGAGCCGAGCGAATGCGTCTCGAACCGGTCGAAGACGCGGTCGATGATCTCCTCGGGAATGCCCCGCCCGTGGTCGATGACCGAGAGCACCACCGCGTCCGGCCGCCGCTCGGCCGCCAGCACGATCGTCGAGCCCGGCGACGAAAAGGCGATTGCGTTCGACAGCAGGTTGAACAGGATCTGCCGCACCCGGCGCTCGTCGGCGATAAAGCTGCCGATGTCCGCGGGCGTGCGGATGTCGAGCCGCAGGCCGTGCTCGGCGATGCGGTCGCGCACGCCCTCGGCCGCGGCGTCGATGGTCTTGCGGATGTCGACGGGCCCGAGATCGAGCTGCATGGCGCCGGCGTCGATCGAGGCGAGGTCGAGGATATCGTTGATGATCGCGAGCAGCGCGGCGCTCGAGGACGAGATGTAGCCGAGATATTCCCGCTGCTTCTCCGTGAGCGGACCGATCGCATCGTCGTGCAGCAGATGGGCGAAGCCGATGATGTTCGTGAGCGGCGTGCGCAGCTCATACGACACATGGTGGATGAAGTCGTTCTTCAGAACGTCGGCCGCCTCCAGCGCGTCGTTGCGCTCGCGCAGCGCGCGTTCGAAGTTCACGGTGTCGGTCACGTCCTGCAACGTCACCAGCGTGGCCCCGTCGGGAAGCGGCACCGTGGCGCAGTCGATGACGCTGCCGTCGTTGCGTTCGAGCCGCCGGGACAAGGATTCGCGCGTCTCGAGACCGGTGATGGCGGCGCGCAGGCTCTGCCAGAAGTCCGGATTGCCGTACAGCGGCCGGCACAGCTCGATCACGTTTTCGATGTGCGGGCGGTCGGCGAGAAGCGCGGGCGAGATGCGCCACATGCCGGTGAAGGCCGGATTGAACAGGCGCAGGCGACCGTCGCTGCCGAACACCGCCACCGCCTCGGCGAGGTTGTCGAGCGTCTCGCCCTGGACGCGGATCAGCGCGTCGTAGCGCCGCTCGAGCTCGAGCTGCTTCGTGACGTCGTCGAAGACGTAGGTGACGCCCCCTTCCGGGTTGGGCGTCGTCACCACGCGCAGCGTGCGGCCGTCCGGCAGGTGCCACCAATGTTCCCGCGGTTCGAGCGCGCGATAGGCCTCGAAGAGCTGGTTGCGCCACTGGCGGAAATCCGCCTGCTCGGGAAGCTTGCGCTCGGCCCGCAGCCGCTCGAGGATCGCCGAGTCGGTCGGCTCCTGGTCGAGGAAGGCCGGGTCGAGCCCCCACAGCTGACGGTAGGCGGTGTTGCAGAAGGCGAGCCGCTGCTTGGCGGTGAAGATCGCGACCGCGGTCGGGAGCTGGTCGAGCGTGCGCCGGTGCGCCTCCATCATGCGCACGAGCTCGGCCCGCATCGCCTCCGCCTCGGTCACGTCGATGCCGATGCCGGCGCTGCCGGTCTCGGCGGGCACGTCGAGCACGTCGACCACGCAACGGCGGCCGGCGACGATCACGGGCATGCGCTTGGCATAGGACTGGCCGAGCGCGCGGGCGCGGTCGAGATCCTCGCGCGCCGATCGCTCCAGCAATTCGAGCTGGCGCGCCACCGCGTCCGCCGCATCCTTCGCCTCGACCGCCCGCGCATAGGCGGCGTTGACCCATTTGATGCGGCCGTCGGATTCCCGCGCCCACATCGGCGCCGGCACCGCCTCGATGAGGGTGCGCAGCGGCTCGATGTCGGCAAGAAGCTTCCGGTGCGCCGCCGTGAGTTCGGCCAGCGCCCGCCGGGCGCCGCTCACGTCCCGCAGGCGCAGAATCGCGCGGCCGCCGATGGCGCGCCCCTCGGCTTCGAGATGGCGTCCGCCCAGACTCGTGAGCGGCATGGCGAACCCTTCGCCGCGCGCGCGCAGATTCGCGACCGCCTCCTCCATGAGCTGCGCGAGATCGGGCCTCAGCCACGTGCCGAAGGCCAGCACGCGGCGCGGGAACGGCACCGCGGCGACGAGCCGCGTGTCGCCGATGATCTGCGGCTCATCGTCGCCGGCGGCGGGCCACACCACCAGCACCTGCGGTTCGGCGCCGAGCAGCGCCATGGCCTGATCGAGCTCGGCGCGCAGCGCCGCGTTCTCGGTCCTCGCGCCGGCGAGGTCCTGCGCCCAGCGCGCGCGCGCCCGCACCAGCATGATCGCCGTCGACACCGCAAATCCGATCGCGCCCAGCGTGAGCGCGAGCTGTGCGATCTCGTGACCGCCGAGCGCCGCGAAGGCGAATGCAAGGCCGTCGAGCGACGACGACAGCGCGGACGCCCGCGCGCACCCGCCCGACAATACCACCCCGGAACCGCTGACGATGGCCAGAAGGCGTGCGCGTCGCGGAGTTGATCGTTTGATTCCGCTCCCCGCCCGGATCGCTTCCGGCATGCAAATGCCCCCTCGCGGTCGGATGCGCGGCATGTTGGAGGCCTCGCCCACCCGAACTTCGATCGTGCAACGTCCGCCATATCGCACGAATCGCTGCACTGTAACCTCAGGGGACTCGGCGGTTAAGAGTCCAGATCGTGAACGTGGCCTGCATTGGGCGCAGACCGCATGCAGCCGCTGCGGACGGCGTCACAGGCCCTCGAACAGCGCCGTCGAAAGATATCGCTCGGCGAACGAGGGCAGCACAACGACGATCGTCTTGCCGGCCATCTCGGGCCGCGCGCCGACCTCCAGCGCGACCGCAACCGCGGCGCCCGAGGAAATGCCGCCCGGGATGCCTTCGTGGCGGGCGAGCGCGCGCGCGGTGTCGATGGCCGTCTGGTTGGCGACGGTGAGGACCTCGTCGATGACCGAGCGGTCGAGAATCTCGGGCACGAAGCCCGGCCCGATGCCCTGGATCTTGTGCGGCCCCGGCCGTCCGCCCGAGAGCACCGCACTGTCCTCCGGCTCCACCGCGACGACGTGCAGGGACGGCTTGCGCGCCTTCAGCACCTGGCCGACGCCGGTCACGGTGCCGCCGGTCCCCACGCCTGCGACAAGAACGTCCACCGCCCCGCCCGTATCGTTCCAGATCTCCTCCGCGGTGGTCCGCCGGTGGATTTCGGGATTGGCGGGGTGCTTGAACTGCTGGGGAATGACGGCATTGCCGATTTCGCGCGCGAGCTCCTCCGCCTTGGCGACGGCCGCCCGCATGCCCTGCGCCGCCGGAGTGAGGACGAGCTCCGCACCGAGCAGGAGCAGCATCTTGCGCCGTTCGATCGACATCGAGTCCGGCATGACGAGGATGAGGCGGTAGCCGCGCGCGGCCGCGACGAAGGCGAGCGCGATGCCGGTGTTTCCCGAGGTCGGCTCGATCAGCACCGTGTCGGGCGTGAGCGTACCGGCCGCCTCCAGGGCGTCGATCATCGCAACGCCGATGCGGTCCTTCACGCTCGCGAGCGGGTTGAAGAATTCGAGCTTGGCGCAGATCTGGGCGTTCACGCCGTGCAGCTTCGGCAGACGGTTGAGCCTGACGAGCGGCGTGTCGCCGATCGTATCGGTGATCGATTCGAAGATGCGACCGCGCCCCGGCCGACGCAGCGGGGCCTCGCGAATCTCTGTCTCTGGCGGCGCAGGCATGGCGGTTTTCGCGCGGGTGAAGAAGGCTCCCGTCGGGAGTCTATAGGAAAGTGCCGGCCCGCCTGTCGATCCGCGCGGGGCGCAGAAAGGCGGCTAGATGGTAAAATCGATCTCGCCGGCATGGCCGGAGGAGCCGGTCGCGCGGCGCACGAGATCCTCGATCGTCACCGCGGCGAGCGCGGCGGCGAAGCTGCGTTCGACCTCGGCCATGGCCGGCGCCACGACATCGCGCAGCAGGGCGGAGCCTTCCGCGGCGGGGGCGCGCTCTTCGGTCGCCCGCGCCGCGCGCACGATGGCGGCCGCACTGATGCGCCGGCGCTCGCGCGCAAGCTCGTAGCCTCCGCGCGGCCCCCGCGTGCCCTTGAGAATGCCGTGATGAACGAGGGCCTGCAGCAGCGGTTCGAGATGGCGCGGCCTCAGCCCGTTGCGCTCGGCGAGCGAGGCGGCCGAGACCGGCCTCCCCCGCGCGTTGAGGGCGATGTCGACCACCGCCGTGATGGCAAGCAGATCGCGGCGGTCCAACAGGCGGGCGGGGGTGTCTGCGGGAGCCGCATTCATGGCCGCCAGCTTAGCGAGGCGGGCCGGACGGAGCGTGTGCTGCCATCCCGGTTGAGCCAAATCCGCCGGCGCCGCGCGCCGTCGCAGAAAGATCGGTCGTCTCGCAGAGATCGGCGCGAACGACAGGAGCGACGACGAGCTGGGCCACGCGGGTGCCGCGCTCGACCGTGAACGGCTCGCGGCCGTGGTTGATGAGCAGCACCTTCACCTCGCCGCGATAATCCGCATCGATGGTGCCGGGCGCGTTGAGAACGGTCACGCCATGGCGCGCGGCCAGGCCGGAGCGCGGCCGCACCTGCCCCTCGGTGCCGGGGGGAAGGGCGATCGCGATGCCGGTCGGGATCGCCGCCCATTGCCCGGGCGCGATCACGATCGGGGCGTCGGCCGCCACGGCGGCATGGAGGTCGAACCCTGCGGCGAGGGCCGAATGATAGGCCGGCAGCGGCAGATCGGCCGCGTGCGGCAACCGCGCGATGGCGACCTCCACAACCTTCACCGCTTGCCCTCCAGCGCGGCGGCGATACGGGCGACGAGGCCGCGCGCGACATCCTCCTTCGACTGCGTCGGCCAGGACTCCACGCCGTCCCGGGTGACGAGATGCACCGTATTGCGGTCGCCGCCCATGACGCCGCTCTCGATCGACACGTCGTTCGCCACAATCCAGTCGCAGCCCTTGCGGGCCAATTTTTCCTTGGCGTGCTCAAGCACCCGTTCCGTCTCGGCCGCAAAGCCGACGACGAGCGTCGGGCGGTTCGACTTGCGGTGGGCGATGGTCGCCAGGATGTCCGGGTTCTCCACCAGCGTCAACACAGGCGGCCCGTTCGCACCCTTCTTGAGTTTTTGCTGGCCCGCATTGTCCACGCGCCAATCCGCGACAGCGGCCGCGAAGACGGCGGCGTCGACGGGCAAGGCCTTTTCCACCGCGGCCAGCATCTCGCGCGCGGTTTCGACCCTCACGGTAGCGACACCGGGCGGGTCCGGCAATGCCACGGGGCCGCTCACCAGCACCACCTCCGCGCCGGCCGCGGCCGCAGCCGCGGCGATGGCGTGGCCCTGCTTGCCGGAGGACCGGTTGGCGACGTAGCGGACAGGGTCGATGGGTTCGTGGGTCGGGCCGGAGGTCACCAGTACGCGCCGCCCGCGCAGCGGCTTGTCGCCGCCGACGGCGAGCCGGCGCTCGATCGCGGCGACGATCTCCAGCGGTTCGGCCATGCGGCCCACGCCGCGCTCGCCGCTTTCCGCCATTTCGCCCTCGTTGGGGCCGACCCAGGCCACGCCGTCTCGCTCGAGCGCGGCGACGTTGCGACGCGTGGCCGGATGCGCCCACATGCGCGGATTCATGGCGGGCGCCATCAGCACCGGCCGGTCGGTCGCGAGCAGGACGGTGGAGGCGAGGTCGTTCGCGAGTCCCTGCGCCACCTTCGCCATCAGGTCGGCGGTCGCCGGCGCGACCACGACGAGATCGCAGTCGCGCGCGAGGCGGATGTGTCCGATGTCGAACTCGTCCGCCTGGCTGAACAGATCCGTGTAGACGCGCTCGCCGGCGATGGAACCGGCGGCGAGCGGCGTGACGAAGTGCTGGGCCGCCGCGGTCATGACGACGCGAACGGACGCGCCGCGCTCGCGCAGACGCCGGATCAGGTCCAGGCTCTTATAGGCGGCAATGCCGCCGCCGATGATCAGAAGGATGCGCCTGGAGGACAGCACGGACGATCCCGCTTTCCAGATGTCCACGGAGGGACGATTTCTTCGATTCCGCAATGGGCAGAATTGTCAGTGTTGCGGGTCGCGCGCAGCCCGTGCGCGATCGACTCCGGAACCGATGCCGCGATGGGTGCGGCTTTCATCATATCATAATTGCATAATTGCGGTCGCGCGGCCATCAATGCGATCATTTCGCGAAAACCAGCCAGGCGAGCGCGAGGGCGATCACCCACAGCGCCGCCGTCGTCCAGCGGTTGCGCCGCGCCTCCGCGTGGCCGATGGCGCGCACCGTCTCGGGCGCGAGCACGAGCCCGTCTCGGGTGATGGCGTCGAGCTGATCCACCACCTCGGCCGTGCGTCCGAGCAGCGCCGGGAAATTGCCGAGAAAGCGCCCGAGTTCGGACGCGCCGTCAGCCGCGTTCCGGATGCGCCCGACCGGGCCCAGGTGGCGGTTCACCCACTCGCTCACCACCGGCTCGGCCGTCTTCCACATGTCGAGCTTCGGGTGGAGCGAGCGCGCCACGCCCTCCACGACCACCATCGTCTTCTGCAAGAGCAAAAGTTCCGGCCGCGTGCGCATGTCGAAGAGGCCGGTGACCTCGAACAGCAGCCCCAACAGCCGCGCCATCGAAATCTCCTCGGCCGTGCGGTTGTGGATCGGCTCGCCGATGGCGCGGATCGCCTGCGCGAAGCTCTCGACCGAATGGTGACGCGGAACATAGCCGGCCTCGAAATGCACCTCCGCGGTGCGGCGGTAGTCCCGGGTAATGAAGCCGTAGAGGATCTCGGCGAGGAACCGCCGCTCCTTCGGTCCGATGCGGCCCATGATGCCGAAATCGACCGCGACGATGCGCCCGACGTCGTCGACGAACAGATTGCCAGGATGCATGTCAGCATGGAAGAAGCCGTCGCGCAGCGCGTGGCGCAGGAAGGTCTGCATCACGGCGCAGGCGAGCGCCTCGAGGTCGAAGCCCTTGGCGACGAGCGCGGCGCGGTCGCTCAGCGGCGTGCCGTCGACCCATTCCAGCGTCAGCACGTCGCGCGCGGTGCGGTCCCAGTCCACCGCGGGAACGCGGAAATCGGGATCGTCCCGCGTGTTCTCGGCCATTTCCGACAGCGCTGCCGCTTCGAGACGCAGGTCCATCTCGATCGCGACCGAGCGCGCCAGGGTCTCGACGACATCGACGAGCCGCAGGCGCTGCGCCTCGAGCGAGTAGCGTTCGGCGAGCCGCGCGGCGAAGAAGAAGGCCGCGAGATCCGCCCGGAAGCGCCGCTCGACGCCCGGCCGCAGCACCTTGACGGCCACGGCCTTGGGGCCTTCCGGCGTCATCACTTCGGCGCGGTGCACCTGGGCGATGGAGGCCGCCGCAACCGCCGGCCCGAACGAGGCGAAGCACTCCGTGAGCTTGCATTCGAGAGCGCGGGCGACCGCCGCCTCGGCCTCCGCCTGCGGAAACGGCGGCAGCTTGTCCTGCAGCGTTTCGAGGTCGCGGGCGAGCGCAAGGCCGACCACGTCCGGCCGCGTCGCCAGGAACTGCCCGAGCTTCACATAGCTCGGCCCGAGCCGCGTCAACGCCGCGGCAAGCCGCGCGCGGCCCTCCGGCGCGGCGCGACGCTCCAAAAGCCGCGCCAGGCGCAGCGCCCCGCGCAGCCCCAGCGGCAGCAAGTTCGGATCGGCGAGGCCGAGAACGCCTTCGCGCGCGAACACAAAGCCGGCCCGCGCAAGGCGCGCAAGATGAGCAACCGCGAGAATCACAATCGCCAGCCCGAATGCAGCGCGACGATGCCGCCGCTCAGCGCGCGCCAGGACACGCGCGCGAACCCGGCCTCGCCCAGCATCTCGGCGAAGCGCGCAGGCGGCGGGAAGCGGCGGATCGATTCGACGAGATAGCGGTAGGGCTCGGCGTCGCCGACGATGACGCGGCCAAGCGCAGGAATCACGTTGAAGGAATAGAGATCGTACAGCTCGCGCAGCCCGGGCACGTCGACGCGCGAGAACTCCAGGCAGAGGAAATGCCCTCCGGGCTTGAGCACGCGCCACGCCTCCTTGAGCGCCGCCCCGATGCGCGGCACGTTGCGGATGCCGAACGCGATCGTGCAGGCGTCGAAGCTGCGATCGGCGAGCGGCAACACCTCGGCATTGGCCTCGATGAAGGTCACGGCGGCGTCGAGGCCGCGCTCACGCGCACGCGCGCGGCCGACCGCGAGCATATCCTCGTTGATGTCCGCGACCGTGGCCCGCGTGCCCGCGCCGCCCGCCGCGACCACCTTGAAGGCGACGTCGCCGGTGCCGCCGGCGATGTCGAGCAGCGCGAAGGGCCGGGCGCTGCGCGGCGGGTTCACCGCGACGACGAGCGCATCCTTCCACGCCCGGTGCAGAAAGCCGGACATGACGTCGTTCATCAGGTCGTAGCGCCGCGCCACCTTGTGAAAAACGTCGTCCACCAGCGCCTGCTTGGCGTCGAGCGGCACCGAGCGGAAGCCGAATGAGGCGGAGGTCTCTGTGGGGTCGGGCATGGCAGTCCTATTCGTCGGCGCGGCGACCATAGCGCACGGCGAAAACCGGCGCTATCAACGGCTTGCACCGCCCGCGCCCGCCTGGAAACCTGCCCCATGCCCGAACTGCCCGAAGTCGAGACCGTGCGGCGCGGCCTCGGGCCGGCGATGGAGAGCGCCCGCTTCCTCGCCGTCCAGACGCGCCGGGCCGATCTGCGGTTTCCGCTGCCGAAGGACTTCGGCAAGCGGCTCGAAGGCGCGCGCGTCGAGGCGCTCGCCCGCCGCGGCAAATACCTGCTCGCGGAACTTTCGTCCGGCGAGGTGCTGCTGATGCACCTCGGCATGTCGGGCTCGTTCCGCGTCGCATGGAAAGAGGGTGCGGAGACGCTCGGCCGCTTTCACCATCCGCGCTCGGCCGAGCGCACGCACGATCATGTGGTGTTCCGCATGTCGTCCGGCGCGGTCGTCACCTTCAACGATCCGCGCCGCTTCGGCTTCATGCGGCTCGTGCCGCGCGCCGAGCTCGCGGCGCACCCGCTGATCGCCTCCCTCGGCCCGGAGCCGCTGAGCGACGCCTTCGACGCCGCGGCGCTGGCCAAGGCCTGCGCGGGGAAGACGACGAGCCTCAAGGCGGCCCTCAGCGACCAGCGGGTCGTGGCCGGCCTCGGCAACATCTATGTCTGCGAGGCGCTGCACCGCGCGCAGCTGTCGCCGAAGCGGCGCGCCGCAACGCTGGCCGGACGCGGCGGCGCGCCAACGCCGCGGGCCGTCGCGCTCGTCGACGCCATCAAGGCCGTGCTGCGCGACGCGATCGCGGCGGGCGGCTCGTCGCTGCGCGACCATCGGAGCCCCGACGGGGAGCTCGGCTACTTCCAGCATAAGTTCCGGGTCTATGATCGCGAAGGCGAGCCCTGCCCCACGCCGGGCTGCCGCGGCCGCATCCGCCGCATCGTCCAGAGCGGCCGCTCCACCTTCTATTGTCCGGTGTGTCAGAAATAGCGGCGCGAGCGACGATGGCGCGCCGCGCCGCCGCTCAATCGAGCTTCCGCTCCGACTCGGGCGGCAGGAAGGACGGATCGAAGATGTCTTCCGGCTTCGGCCTGTTCTTGTACGAATAGACGAGGCCGATCTGATCGAGCGCCCTCGCGAAGCGGTCCGGATCGATGCCGCCGAGACCGTTGGCTATGACCTCGGGCGTGACGACCGAATCGCGGATGGCGACGCGCAGGCGTTCGAGCTCGACATCGCGCGCGGCGGTGTTGTTGCGCCGCACGACCGACTCTACGGCCGCGGCGGGATCGCGCAGCGTGTCCTTCAGCCCGCGGACGAAGGCGCTGAGGAAGGCTCTCACCGCTTCGGGCTTCTCGGAGAGCGCCCGGGTGTTGACGAAGATCGTGCCACCGTAGAGTTCGAGCCCGCGCTCGGCCATCAGGAGCACGACGATGTCGTCGGCGGGAACGCCCTTGGCGCGCAGATTGATCGGCGAGGAGGACGACGAGCCGGTGATGGCGTCGACTTCGCCAGCGGCCAGCATCGGCTCGCGCACCGGCAGGCCGACGTCGATCACGGTGACCTTCGAGAGGTCGACGTCGCGGAGATGTGCCAGGATCGGCCAGGCCGCGGAGGCCGGATCGGCCACCGGCGCGCCGAGCTTCTTGCCCACGAGGTCGCGGACCGCCTCGACCCCGCGGCTCTTGCGCCCGATGATGGCGTAGTTCGGCCGGTTGTTGACGACGAACACCGCCTGGACGGGGGCGTTCGGGTTCTGATCGCGGTAACGGATGAGCGCATTGATGTCGCCGAAACCGATGTCGTAGGCGCCGGAGGCAACGCGCGCGATCGGCTCGAGCGCGCCGGAGGAGGCCTCGAGCGTCACTTCGAGACCCTCCGCCTTGAAGTGCCCCCGTTCGAGCGCGACAAGGAACGGCGCCGACGGACCTTCGATCCTGCCGTCGAGAGTGAGCCTCAGCGGGGTTTGCGCCGGCGCGGGCGGGGCGCAGAGGGGCGTCAGGGCAAGCGCAACGGCAACGGCCAAGGTCCTCAAGCCGTGCCGGATGACGCCAAAGCCCATACTTATTACCCTTGGCCGGAACTGGCCGGCGAGAAACGACATTCTGGCCCCTCGGCCTACAGTTGCAACAGCAAAGAGCATGCCGCGCGGGAACGCAAGGCGGCCGAAACCCTTGCGAGACTATTTCAAACGAAGCGCGGCGGCATGCCGCAGCACGGCTTTGCTCCGCCGGCCGCCGGTGCGGCGTCGCCGCAGGCGGCGACGCCGTCCCGCAGAGGGACTCGCGATGACCGACGAGGTTCAACTCCGCGCCACGATGGACCGCAAGACGGTGCCGCCATTCACGGCGCCCTATGCGCCCCCGGACGAGCCGCTTGCGGCGCGCTTCCTCGCCGAGGCCGCGCGCAGCGCCGCGAGCGAGCAGCGCATCGATGCGCTCGCCACGCGCCTGGTGCAGGCGGTCCGGGCCAGAACCGGCGCCCTCGGCGGAATCGAGGATTTCCTGCACGAATACGCGCTCACCACCAAGGAGGGTCTCGCTCTCATGGTGCTGGCGGAGGCGCTGCTGCGGGTGCCGGATTCCGCCACGGCCGACCGGCTGATCGAGGACAAGCTCGCGGCCGGCGACTGGGCCCATCACGACGTGCGGTCGAACGCCATCCTGGTCTCGGCCTCCGCCTGGGCGCTCGGCGTCACCGCGCGCATCGTCCAACCCGGCGAGACGCCGTCGGGAATCGTCGCGGAGCTGGTCCGGCGGATCGGCCTGCCGGCCGTTCGGGCGGCGACCCGCCAGGCGATGCGGCTGCTCGGCCTGCATTTCGTCATGGGCCAGACGATCGGCGAGGCGCTCGACCGCGCGGGCACGCACCCCGAGCGGCTCTACTCCTTCGACATGCTCGGCGAAGGCGCGCGCACGGCGCGGGACGCCGAACGCTACTTCGCGGCCTATGCGGAGGCCATCGACGCAATCGGAAAGGGGGCGGGCGATGCGCCGCGGCCCGCGCGGCCGGGCATTTCCGTGAAACTCTCCGCGCTGCACCCGCGCTACGAGCCACTCTCCCGGAAACGCGTGCTCGCCGAGCTTGTGCCGCGCCTCCTCGACCTCGCCCGACAGGCCAAGTCCTACGACCTCAAGCTCACGGTCGACGCCGAGGAGGCCGACCGGCTCGAACTGTCGCTCGCCGTCATCGCCGCAGTGCTCGCCGACCCCTCGCTCGCCGGCTGGGACGGCTTCGGCCTCGCCGTCCAGGCGTATCAAAAGCGCGCGCCCGCGGTCATCGACTGGGTCATCGACGCAGCCGAGGCGCTCGACCGTCGCCTGATGGTGCGGCTCGTCAAGGGCGCCTATTGGGACACGGAAGTGAAGCGCGCCCAGGAGCGCGGGCTTGCGGACTACCCCGTGTTCACGCGCAAGGCCATGACGGACCTCTGCTATCTCCACTGCCTGCGCAAGCTGCTGGCCGCCCGGCCGCGCCTCTTTCCGCAGTTCGCCACCCATAACGCCCTCACGGTCGCAACCGTGGTGGAGGAGGCGCAGGGCGTCTCGGGCTACGAGTTCCAGCGGCTCCACGGCATGGGGGAGGCGCTGTACGAGGCGCTTTCGGCCGCATTCCCCGAAATGCGGTGCCGCGTTTATGCGCCGGTCGGCGGTCATCGCGATTTGCTCGCCTATCTCGTGCGGCGCCTTCTGGAGAACGGCGCGAACTCTTCGTTCGTTTCGGCCGTGGCCGACCCTGCCGTTCCGATCGAGTCGATCCTGCGGCGTCCCCAGACATGGATCCGCACGCCCGCCGATGCGCGGCATCCGCACATTCCGCGGCCGCCCGATCTCTACCGGCCGGAGCGGCGGAACTCGGCCGGCCTCGAATTCGGCGATCCTGCCGCGCTTGCAGCCCTGCTTGCCGAGGTCGAAGCCGCCCGGCGCGAGCCGGCGCGGGCCGCACCTGTCGTCAACGGCGCCGAAATGCCCGGCCCGGACCGCGCCGTGCGCTCGCCCATCGACGGCGAGGCAGTCGGACACGTCGTCGAGGCCTGCGACGATGTTGCGCGGGCCGCTATGGCGGCAGCCGCCGCAGGCTTCGCCGCCTGGTCGCGAACGCCGCTCGAGGCGCGCGCGGCCGCGCTCGAGCGCGCCGCCGATGCGCTCGAAAAGCGCCGCGCCCGCTTCATCGCGCTGCTGCAGCTGGAGGGCGGCAAGACGATCGACGACGCCGTGGCGGAAGTGCGCGAGGCCGTGGACCTCTGTCGCTATTACGCGGCGGAGGCGCGGCGTGCGCTCGCGCCCGTAACGCTGCCGGGTCCGACCGGCGAGTCGAACGTGCTCTCCCACCGCGGCCGCGGGGTCTTCGTGTGCATCTCGCCGTGGAATTTTCCGCTCGCGATCTTTCTCGGGCAGGTGGCGGCCGCGCTCGTCGCCGGCAACAGCGTGGTGGCGAAGCCCGCCGAGCAGACGCCGCTCATCGCGGCGGAGGCCGTTCGCCTGCTCCACGAGGCGGGCGTACCCGCGACGGCGCTGCATTTCGCGCCGGGAGACGGGGCAGTCGGCGCGGCACTGGTGAGCGATGCGCGGGTCGGCGGCGTCGCCTTCACCGGCTCGACCGCCGTCGGCTGGGCGATCAACCGCGCGCTTGCGGCCAAGGATGCGCCCATCGTGCCCCTGATCGCGGAGACCGGCGGCATCAACGCCATGATCGTCGATTCGACGGCGCTGCCCGAGCAGGTGACGGACGACGTCATCACCTCGGCGTTCCGCTCCGCCGGCCAACGCTGCTCGGCGCTGCGGCTCTTGTGCCTGCAGGACGAGATCGCCGATCGCGTGCTGACGATGATCGAGGGCGCCGCGCGCGAGCTGCAGGTCGGCGACCCGCGCGATCCGGCAACCCATGTCGGACCGGTGATCGACGCCGAAGCCAAGGCGAAGCTCGACGCCTGGGTGACCCGCATGGCGGCGGAGCGGCGCGTGCGGTTCCGCTGGGACGAAGGCCGCCCCTTGCCGCAGCAGGGCACATACGTCGCGCCGGTGGTCATCGAGCTCGAGCGCGCGAGCGACCTGAAGGAGGAGGTCTTCGGCCCGATTCTGCATGTGGTGCGTTGGCGCGCCGACGCGCTCGACGCGCTGCTCGACGCGATCGATGCGAGCGGCTACCGCCTGACGCTCGGGCTTCACACCCGCATCGACGCCACGGTCGCGCACGTCGTGGCGCGACTTTCCCACGGCAACGTCTACGTCAACCGCAGCATGATCGGGGCCGTGGTCGGCACGCAGCCGTTCGGCGGCTCCGGCCTCTCGGGCACCGGCCCCAAGGCCGGCGGACCGGCTTATCTCGCGCGCTTCGCATGCGAGCAGGTCGTGAGCATCAACACGGCGGCCGCGGGCGGCAATGCAAGCCTCCTCGCCGTGCCCGAGGAATGACATGCGTTCGCTCCCCGCCTTCGCCCCCCTCCCCCCCGCGACGGCACAGCCGAAGCGGCCCTGTCACCGCGATCGCTAAAATTGCGCCGTTTCGCGTGAACGGGCGCTAACCGTACGCGCGCACTCTTCGCGTTCGGCCCGCCCGCGCGGGATGCGAGAGCGGCCGCGTTCAAGGGACGGCAAGACATGCGTCCCTATCCTCGGCCCGCACCTCGATCCTCACCTTGGCCCGCAGCGAAAGGCCCGCGATGGACATCGCCGTTTCCGTCCCCCTGCTTCTTTCCGGCGTCGCGGCGCTCGCCGCGGCGGGCGGCTTCGCGATTCTGCGCGAGCGGCGCCTGCGCGCCGCCGTGCGGGCGCTGAAGGAGCGGATCGAAGAGCTCACCGACAGCAATTGGGAGCTGCGGGAGGCCGCGGAGCGCGCCCGAAGCCTGCTGCAGGCGCAGGGCGACCTCATCGTCTGCCGCGCCGGCGACGGCACGATCCTCTACGCGAACGAAGCCTACTGCGCCCTCGCCGGACGCCCCGCCGCTGAACTCATCGGCACCGCCTTCGCGTTTCCGGTCCTCGAACAGCGGCCGGCGGCGGAGCTCGCGGACGGCGCCCGGCTGCAGGATCAGAAGATCGCCGCCAATGGTGATGCCCGCTGGATCGCCTGGCGCGAGGTCACCGTGCGCGATCCGAAATCCGGCGAGGCGATCCGCCAGGCGGTGGGCCGCGATGTCACGGCCCGCGTCGAGACCGAACAGATGCTCGCCGCGGCGCGCAATCACGCCGAGGCGGCGAGCCGCGCCAAGTCGCGCTTCCTCGCCGCAATGTCGCACGAGATCCGGACCCCGCTGAACGGCATTCTCGGCATGACCGATCTCCTTTTGGACACGCCGCTCTCCCCCGAACAGGCCACCTATGCCCGGGCCGTCCGCACGTCCGGACAGTCGCTGCTGGCGCTCGTTGAAGACCTTCTCGACTTCTCCAAGATCGAGGCCGGCAAACTGCACCTCGAACCGCGCCCCTTCGCCCTCGCCGCCCTCGTCGAGGAGACCGTGGAGCTGCTCGCGCCGCGCGCCCAGGAAAAGGGTCTCGAAATCGCTTCCTATGTGGACGACCGCCTGCCGCACCGGGTCCTCGCCGATCCCGCCCGCCTGCGGCAGGTGCTGCTGAATCTCGCCGGCAATGCGATCAAGTTCACCGAGACCGGCGGGCTGTCGATCGCGGTCGAGCCCGGCGCGGGCGGGCACGAGGTCCTCTTCGCCGTCGAGGATACGGGGATCGGCATCCCGCCCGAGGCGCAGGAGCGCATCTTCAACGAATTCGAGCAGGCGGATCCCGGCGTCGGCCGCAAGGCCGGCGGCGCCGGGCTGGGCCTTGCCATCTCGAAGCGGATCGTCGAGCACATGGGCGGCCGCATCTCGGTCGAAAGCCGGCCCGGCCACGGATCGTGCTTCCGCTTCGCCGTCGCGCTCCCGCCCGAGGGAGTGCAGCCGGCCGCGGCGCTGCCGTGCCTTGCAGGCCGGAAGGTCCTGCTCGTCGGAGCGTCGACCGCCATGCCGCTGCTCGCGCGGCGCCTGACCGCATGGGGGGCCTCCGTCCGCGCGGCCGCGGGCGCCGCCGATGCCCGCAGGCTGCTCGCAGCCGAGAGCTTCAGCGCCGTGCTCGCGGACCGCCGGCTGGGGCCGGAGGCGCTCGCGCAGCTTGCCGCCGCGGCGCCGGGCGTTCAGCGCATCGTGCTGCTCACGCCCGCCGAGCGGGGCGAGCTGCCGGCCCTCAGGCAGGCCGGCTTCGACGCCTATCTCGTCAAGCCCGTGCGGGCGGCCTCGCTCGCGGCGGTGCTCGCGCAGCGGGGGCTGGCCGCCGCCGGGACGGCCTTGCCCGAGGAAACTGCGCCCGCCCGCGCGACGAACCCGCCCACCGCGACGCGCGCGCTGTCGATCCTCGTCGCCGAGGACAACGAGATCAACGCGCTGCTCGCGCGCTCGCTGCTCGACCGCCTCGGCCATCGCGCAACCGTCGTCGCCGACGGGGCGCGCGCCTGCGCCGAGTGGGACATGGCGCGCGCGGCGGGCAGACCCTTCGACCTCGTTCTCATGGACGTGCAGATGCCGACCATGGACGGCATCGCCGCGGCGCGGCAAATCCGCGCGACCGAGGCCGCAACCCAAGGCGGGCGCACGCCCATCATCGCGCTCACAGCCAACACCGCGAGCGAGGACCGCGACGCCTGCCTCGCCGCCGGCATGGACGGCTTCCTCACCAAGCCGCTCGACCGGGATCAGCTCGCCGCCTGCCTGCACGAGGTCCTTGCACGCAAGCCGCTCGCGGCATAAGGCGCGCTTGTCACAAAGCCGTCCTCAACTCATGCTGTAGCCATGGCAGCGGATCCATGCGGCGAATCACCGCCGCGGTCTCGCGCCGGCGCGAGCGGCGCCGGAGGCGCCAGTTGGAGGGGGCCAGCATGCGGCGTGATGCGGATGCGGGTGGGAGCTTCGCGTTCAGCCTGCTTGCCCGTTTACGCCCTTCAGCCGGCCACCGGAGCGGAGCGGCCTTGTTGCCGACATTGCGGGCCTACAGCGGCGTGCGCGTTCCCGATGCCCGCGGCGAGGGGCAGGCCGAGCCCCTGGGGCGCCTGGGCTCCCTCGAAATCCGGCTTGCGCGCCGCGCCAGGGACGTGCGGCTTGCCCAGAAGCTGCGCTACCACGTCTTCTACGAGGAAATGTCGGCCATCGCCGACGCCAAGACGCGGCTTGCGCGCCGCGACGTCGACGCCTTCGACGCCATCTGCGAGCACCTTCTCGTCTTCGACCACGACACGATCGGCACCGGGCTGCGGCGCAAGCCGCGCGTGGTCGGCACCTACAGGCTGCTGCGCCAGGAAGTGGCCGAGCGGCACGGCGGCTTCTACAGCGCCGGCGAATTCGCGGTCGATGACCTTGTGGCACGCCATCCCGGCGCACGCTTCCTCGAACTCGGCCGTTCCTGCGTGCTCGCGCCCTACCGCAGCAAGCGGACGGTCGAACTCCTCTGGCACGGCATCTGGGCCTACGTGCTCGACCGCCGCATCGACGTGATGTTCGGCTGCGCGAGCCTGGACGGAACCGACCCGGCGAGGCTTGCGCTGGTTCTGTCCTATCTGCACCACTTCCATGCCGCGCCTGCGCCCTGGTCCACCCGCGCGCTGCCGCACCGGCGCGTCGAGATGAACCGCATGCCGAAGCAGGCGGTGGACGTGAGAGCCGCCTGGCGCGAGCTGCCGCCGCTCATCAAGGGCTATCTGCGCCTCGGCGCCTTCGTCGGCGACGGCGCCGTGATCGACCACCAGTTCGGCACGACCGACGTGCTGATCGTGCTTCCGGTCGCCGCCATCAGCGGGCGCTACATCCAGCACTTCGGCCCCGGCGCCGAGCGCCACGCGGCCTGAGCGGGAAAGCCCCCGTCACAGCCGCCGCAGCGCCACCTCTTCGATGGCGTGGCTCTCGCCCTTCTTGAGGATCAGGTCGGCGCGCTGGCGCGTGGGCAGGATGTTTTCGTGAAGGTTGACCAAATTGATGCGCGTCCAGATCGAGGTCGCCATCTCGATCGCTTCGGCGTCGCTGAGCTGGGCGTAGCGGTGGAAGTAGGATCGCGGATCGCGGAAGGCGGTGCCGCGCAGGGCGAGGAAGCGATCGACATACCAGTGGCGCAGCGCGTCCTCGTCGGCGTCGAGATAGATCGAGAAGTCGAAGAAGTCCGACACGAAGGGGATCGCCTTCCCGTCCTTCGGCGGCCGCCCCGTCTGCAGCACGTTCAGCCCCTCGACGATGAGGATGTCGGGCCGGTCGATCTCGATCCACTTGTTCGGCAGCACGTCATAGATGAGGTGCGAATAGACCGGGGCGCGCACCGGGCGGCGGCCCGCCTTCACATCGGTGAGAAAGCGTAGGAGCGCGGGCAGATCGTAGCTTTCGGGGAAGCCCTTCTTCTGCATCAGCCCTTCGCGCTCGAGCACGGCGTTGGGATAGAGAAAGCCGTCCGTGGTGACGAGGTCGACGCGCGGCACGTTCGGCCAGCGCGCGAGCAGGGCCTGCAGCACGCGCGCCGTGGTCGACTTGCCGACCGCGACCGAGCCCGCAATGCCGATGATGTAGGGCATCTTGGCGTCCTCGGTGCCGAGGAAGCGCTGCTGGGCGCGAAAGAGCCGCTGGGTCGCGGCGACATACATCGACAGGAGGCGCGAGAGCGGCAGATAGATCTCCTCCACCTCCGCGATGTCGAGCCGGTCGTGGAGGGAGCGCAGCTGCGTCACCTCCTCGGCCGTCAGCGTCATCGGGGTGTCTTCGCGCAGCTTGGCCCATTCAGCGCGCGAGAAAATGCGATAGGGGGAAAGTCCGTCGTCCGCGCGCTGGTCCATGGCGCTTCTTTTCTCTGCCCGATCGTTCAATCGCGTGGTCGAGAAGCCTTTTCCTCAAGGCCCGACTTGGCGGTCCGCTTCTCGAGAGCCGCCTCGACCTCGGCGAACGCAACGCCGCGCGCTTCGAGCACCACCATCAGGTGGTAGAGCAAGTCGGCCGTCTCCGCGACCAGGCGCTCACGATCCTCCGTCACCGCGGCGAGCGCCGTCTCCACCGCCTCCTCGCCGAGCTTCTTGGCGCAGTGGGCCACGCCCTTGTCGAGCAGCTTGCGCGTGTAGGAGACGTCGGGCGAGGCGGCCGCACGCTCCTTCACGCGCGCGGCGAGATCGTGAATGGTGAAGGCGGTCATAGCGAGGGCCTCCATACCACCTCCGCGGTCAGGGATCGAGCCGCACGGGCAGGCCCGCGCGGGCCATGTGCTCCTTGGCCTCGCGGACAGTGTACTCGCCAAAGTGGAAGATCGAGGCCGCGAGAACGGCGGTCGCGTGGCCGTCGCGGATGCCCTCGACCAGGTGATCCAGGTTGCCGACGCCACCTGAGGCGATGACCGGAACCGGCACGGCATCGGCCACGGCGCGGGTGAGCGCGATGTCGAAGCCCGCGCGCGTGCCGTCGCGATCCATGGAAGTGAGCAGGATTTCGCCGGCGCCGAGCGCGACGACTTCCTGCGCATAGGCCACCGCATCGAGGCCCGTGGGCTTGCGCCCGCCGTGGGTGAAGACCTCCCAGCGGTCCGGCTCGCCCGGGCGCGACACCTTCTTCGCGTCGATCGCCACCACGATGCATTGGTCGCCGAATTTTTCCGCCGCCTCCTTCACGAGCGCGCGCCGGTGCACCGCCGCCGTGTTGATCGACACCTTGTCGGCACCGGAGGTGAGCAGCGTGCGAATATCGTCGACGGTGCGCACGCCGCCGCCGACGGTGAGCGGCATGAAGCAGGCTTCCGCGGTGCGCCGCACGACGTCGAGCATGATGCCGCGGTTCTCGTGGCTCGCGGTGATGTCGAGGAAGCACAGTTCGTCGGCGCCGGCCGCATCATAGGCCACGGCCGCTTCGACGGGGTCGCCGGCGTCGCGCAGATCGACGAAATTGACGCCCTTGACGACCCGGCCGTCCTTCACGTCGAGGCAGGGAATGACGCGGACCTTCAGCATCGCATCACGCGCCCCCGTGCGCGGTGATGAGCGCGAGCGCGGCCGCAGGGTCGAGACGGCCGTCGTAGAGCGCGCGGCCGACGATCGCGCCGCCGAGCCTGCGCGCCCGCGGCTGGAGAAGCGCGCGGACGTCCGCAAGCGAGGCAAGGCCGCCCGATGCGATGACCGGGATCGACACCGCGTCGGCGAGCGCGATGGTGGCGTCGAGATTGAGGCCCTGCAGCATGCCGTCGCGGGCGATGTCCGTATAGATGATGGCGGCGACCCCCGCATCCTCGAAACGGCGGGCGATGTCGAGCGCCGAAAGCTCCGACGTCTCGGCCCAGCCTTCGACCGCCACCTTGCCGTCGCGCGCATCGAGCCCCACGGCGATGCGATTGGGGTGGCGGCGCGCCGCCTCCTTGACGAAGGCCGGGTCGCGGACCGCCGCGGTGCCGATGATGACGCGATCGACCCCCTTCGCGAGCCAGGCCTCCACCGTCGCCATGTCGCGGATGCCGCCGCCGAGCTGCACCGGAATGCTGATCGTCTCCAGGATGCGGTCGACCGCGGCGGCGTTCATCGGCTTGCCCGCGAAGGCGCCGTCGAGATCGACCAGGTGGAGATAGCGAAAACCCTGCGCCTCGAAGCGGTGCGCCTGGGCGGCCGGGTCGTGATGGAAAACCCTGGCCCGCGCGGGATCGCCCTGCTCCAGGCGCACGCACAGCCCGTCCTTCAAGTCGATCGCGGGAAAGAGAATCACGGCTTCCACTTCAAGAAATTGCCGATCAGCGCCACGCCGAGCCGCTGGCTCTTCTCGGGATGAAACTGCGTGCCGGCGAAGTTGTCGCGGCCGACGATCGCCGTGATCGGCCCGCCGTAGTCCGTCTCGGCGACGAGATCGCCGCGATCGACCGGCTTGAGATGATAGGAGTGCACGAAATAGGCGTGCAGCCCCTGCGGGCCGACCGCAATGCCTTCGAGCAGCGCATGCGGCTTGAGCTGAATGAGCGTGTTCCAGCCCATGTGCGGGATCTTCAGCGCGGGGTCGGCCGGCGTGATGCGATCGACCTCGCCCTTGATCCAACCGAAGCCGGGCGTCACCGCATATTCGCGCCCGCGCTCGGCCATGAGCTGCATGCCGACGCAAATGCCGAGAAACGGCCGCCCCTTGCGCCGCACCGTTTCTTCGATGGCCTCCACCATGCCGGGGATCGAATCGAGGCCGCGGCGGCAGTCCGCAAAGGCGCCGACCCCGGGCAGCACGATGCGGTCGGCCCTCGAGACCACGGCCGGATCGGCCGTGACGATGACCGGCCCGGAATAGCCGATCTCGTGCGCCGCCCGCTCGACCGCCTTGGCGGCCGAATGCAGGTTGCCCGAGCCATAATCGACGATGGCGACGCTCACCGCGGGGCTCCCGGCTCGGGAAACAGACCGATGACGTCGGATGCCGAAGCGGGCCGCCTCATCGGGCCCGGCGCACTCACGGCGGCGGAAGGCTGCCCTTCGTGCTCCGCGCTCCATCGCGCGAAGAAGCGCCGCTCCGCCACTTCACGATCCTCGGCCGAGACGATGCCGACCTCGCGCCAGCCGCGCCGCTGCAGCGTCCAGCGGCGCAGCGTCCCCGCCTCGAGTCCCACCAGCAGCGCGAGCAGCGCATGCGCGAGAAAGGTGGCGCGACCGGAGGCGTGGGCGAAGAGCAGCGCAATGTTCAGCGCGACGGCCACCACCGCATAGCCGATGAAGACCAGATAGAGCCGCCGGTACAGCATCCAGAACGGGGCGAACAGAAACGCCCAGAGATGGAAGCCGTCGCGCACGAAGACGAAGCGCTCGGGCCCGCGGCGCGCCTCGGGCCAGTGCTCAGGCGGCTGGTGCACGGTAAAGATCGCCATGGCCTCTATCCTCGCCGGACGCTGACGGCCAAGGGCGCAGCTGTCGAAAGGCACCCTGCCCTAGCCGCGCGCCTCGAAACCCCTTTCCGTTCCGCCTTCCATGCCCAGTGACCGCCGAAACCGGCAGAACGCGAGCCCCTTCGCGCCTGCGCTCGACGCCGCGCCCTCAGGTCGCCTGCCGCGCCCGAGCGGACGAAGCGGGGACGACGGCCGCTTCCCCGAGCACGCCCTTGGTCGACGGCACTTCGCCGGCCGCGCGCGGATCGACGGCCACCGCGGCGCGCAGGACGCGCGCCAGGCCCTTGAAGCAGGACTCGGCGATGTGATGGTCGTTGGCGCCATACAGCGTCTCCACATGCAGGGTGACGCCGGCATTCATCGCGAAAGCCTGGAACCACTCCCGCACCAGGTCGGTATCGAAGTCCCCGATCTTGTCGCGGCCGAAGGCGACCTTGAAGACGAGAAAGGGGCGACCGGAAATGTCGATGGCGACGCGGGTGAGCGCCTCGTCCATGGGCAGGTGCGCGTCCGCGTAGCGGGTAATGCCCCTCATGTCGCCGAGCGCCTGCTTGACCGCCTGCCCGAGCGCGATGCCCACGTCCTCCGTGGTGTGGTGGTGGTCGACGTGCAGATCGCCTTGGGCCTTGACGCGCATGTCGATGCGCGCATGCCGGGCGAGCAGCTCCAGCATGTGGTCGAGAAAGCCGATGCCGGTCGCGACGTCGCACGCGCCGGTGCCGTCGAGATCGACCGCGACCTCGACGTCGGTCTCCTTGGTGGTTCGCTTCAGCGATGCCTTGCGCATCGGATGCCTTTCGCCTCTCGCGGCGGCGGGCCGCGGCGGTTCGGGGAAGTTGCGTTCTATCAGGGGTCGCGGGGCTTTGCCACCTGCCGCCGACCGACCCCATCACGCGAATCGCCGCGCAGGGGGCAGGGCCCGCGCGTGGCCCCCGCGCCCCGGCAGAGCCAGGCCCGTCCTGTCCACGGCGCGCCGGCGCGTTCCTGAAAGGCCGGGGGGCCTGCGCAAGAGGGCGAGGCTCAGGACCTGCCGGCCCGGGCGGGGGCGGCAAGCGTCTTCTTTCCCGGCCAACGGCACAGATCGTTGATGAGGCAGCGTTCGCAGTCCGGCCGCATGGCCTTGCAGACGTAGCGGCCGTGCAGGATCAGCCAGTGATGCGCATGCCGCTTGTATGCGGGCGGCACCCGCGCCTCGAGCTTCGTCTCGACCTCGAGCGGCGTCTTGCCGGGCGCGAGCCCGGTCCGGTTGCAGACGCGAAAGACATGGGTGTCGACCGCGATGGTCGGCTCGCCGAAGGCGGCGTTGAGGACGACGTTCGCCGTCTTGCGGCCGACGCCCGGCAGCGCTTCGAGCGCGCCGCGGTCGCGCGGGACCTCGCCGCCGTGCTCGGCGATGAGCTTCTGCGCGAGCGCAATGACATTCTTCGCCTTGGTCCGGTAAAGGCCGATCGTCTTGATCGCCTCGCGCAGGCGCTCTTCCCCGAGCGCCACCATCTTCTCGGGCGTATCGACCTCGGCGAAGAGCGGCCGCGTCGCCTTGTTGACGCTCGCATCGGTTGCCTGCGCCGACAGCACCACCGCAACGAGGAGCGTGAAGGGATTCACATATTCGAGCTCGCCCTTGGGCTCGGGGTTCGCGGTCTGGAAGCGGCGAAACGCCTCCTCGATCTCGGCCTTCGTCCATGGCCGCACCGCGGCCGCGCGCCCGTCGGCCGCCGGCGCAGGCGCCGGCTTGACGGTGCCGCGCGCGGCCGCGCTCTTGGCGGGCGCTTTCGCCTTGGGCCGAACTTCGGCCGGTGCAGGAGTGGCGCTTTTTCTCATTTCTTCCCTATATTGGGCCCCATGCGCATCGACAACGACCGCGGTCCGGAGCCCCCCATCTTCTCGGCCGTCATCACGCCGCATCGGTCGCTGTCGCGCAAGGGCTTCCTCGCGCTGATGCTGGTGATCGGCGGCGTGAGCTTCACCGGCGGGCTCGCGTTCTACATGGCCGGCGCCTGGCCCGTGGTGGGGTTCATGGGCCTCGACGTCGCGCTGATGTACTGGGCCTTGAAGGCCAACTACCGCAGCGCCGCCGCCTACGAGCAGGTGATCGTCACGCCGAGCGAACTGACCGTGCGCAAGGTGAGCCACCGCGGCGAGGTCGGCGAATGGTCGCTCAACCCGCTCTGGGTGCGGCTCGACCGGCAGAGCATGGACGATTTCGGCCTCCAACAGATCGCACTGGTCTCCCACGGCCGGCGGCTGCCGATCGCGAGCTATCTCAGCCCGGCCGAGAGGGAGAGCTTCGCGGCCGCGCTCGCCGCCGCGCTCGCCGAGGCGAAGCGCGGACCGACCCGCACTGTCCTGCCCTGAGCGGAGGCAGAAACCGGGTGGCTTGAGGCGTCAGGAATCCTAAGTTGGAGGGCATGGAAATCATGACCCGCGAGTGCGCCATGCTCTCGCCCGATCGCCGTCCGGACGCCCTGTCGCTGGCCACGGCAGCCACCGACTACGACATCGTGCGCCGCGCCATCGCCTTCATATCCGAGAATTGGCGCGCGCAACCCGACATCGAGACCATCGCCTTCGCCGTGGGTGTGGGCCCGACCGACCTGCATCATCTCTTCCGGCGGTGGGCCGGGATCACCCCCAAGGCCTTCCTGCAGGCGATCACGCTCGATCATGCCCGCCGGCTGCTCCGCGACTCGGCGAGCGTGCTCGACGCCTCCTACGAGGTCGGACTGTCGGGACCGGGCCGCCTGCACGACCTGTTCGTGACCCACGAGGCGATGTCGCCCGGCGAATGGAAGTCGGGCGGCGAAGGGCTCCTCATCACCTACGGCTACCATGCCTCCCCGTTCGGCACCGCGCTCGTGATGACGACCGCGCGGGGCCTGTGCGGCCTCGCCTTTGCGGACGCCGGCGAGGAGCATCGGGCCTTCTGCGACATGCAGCGGCGCTGGCCGCGCGCGAGCTATGTGGAGAGCCCGGCGGCGACGGCCGCGATCGCGCAGCGCATCTTCGACCCGACGCTGTGGCGGCCCGACCGGCCGCTGCGCATCGTCTTCATCGGGACGGACTTCGAGCTGCGGGTGTGGGAGACGCTGCTCGCGATCCCGATGGGGCGCACCACCACCTATTCGGACATCGCCGCGCGGCTCGGCCGCCCCAAGGCCGCACGCGCCGTCGGCGCAGCGATCGGCAGAAACCCGATCTCGTTCGTCGTGCCGTGCCATCGCGTGGTCGGCCGCTCGGGCGATCTCTGCGGCTATCACTGGGGCCTCACCCGCAAGCGCGCCATGCTCGGCTGGGAAGCCGGCCGCGTCGCCGCAAGCTGAACCGCAGGCCGGCCGGACCACCGCATCCGCGGAACCATCACGGAAAGCGCGAGGTTGTCCCGGCGTCGGGGGATGCACGCCGAGGAGAACGACATGAGACGTGGTATTTCGGCTCGCTTCCGCACCGGCACGCTGGCCACGGCAGTGGTCCTGCTTGCCACGCCGGTTCTGGCGCAGGGTGAAGGCAGCAAGTCCGGCACCGAAGATCCGACGGCCAAGTCGGGCGTCATGCAGGATCGCGGCGCGCCGATGAGCCCGGGCGACACCACCGGCGCGATGCAGCGGTCCGCACCGCCCGCCGGCATGTCCACAGGTTCAGAAGCCGGTTCGGGCGGCGGCCAGGCCGAGGGCCAGGGCTCGAGCGCGCCGGAACAGCCCTTGAGCGATCCCCGCGCCAACCCCAACACGCCGGTGAGCCCCCGCCGCTGAACGCGGGCTGTCGCGAACAGGCGGGCGCCGCAGCCCCCGGCTGCGGCGCCCGCTTTTCATCCCGTGGGGTCTCGTGCCCGCCGCCCGCGCGGCGGGGGCCGCTCGGCCGAAGCCCGCAGGCTTCAGGCGGCGAGATCGAGCTTGTCGGCGACGGTCGAATCGGCCTCCAGCCGATAGATGATCGGCGCGCCGGTCGCGATCTCGCGCTTGACGATCTCGGCCGGCGACAGGCGCTCCAGCACCATCACGAGCGCGCGCAGCGAATTGCCGTGCGCGGAAACGAGCACGCGCTCTCCGCGCAAAACGCGCGGCAGGATCTCCTGGAGATAGTAGGGCAGCACGCGCGCGGCCGTATCCTTCAGGCTCTCGCCGCCCGGCGGGGCGACGTCGTAGGAGCGCCGCCAGATGTGCACCTGCTCCTCGCCCCACTTCTTGCGGGCTTCGTCCTTGTTGAGGCCCGACAGGTCGCCATAGTCGCGCTCGTTGAGAGCCTCGTTGCGGAAGATCGGCAGTCCCGGCTGGCCGAGCTCCTCCACGATGATGTCGAGCGTGCGCTGGGCGCGCTTGAGCGCCGAGGTGAAGGCGACGTCGAACCGCAGCCCTTGCGTCTTCAGCTTGCGCCCGGCGAGCCGCGCTTCTTCGACGCCCTTCTCCGAGAGGTCGACGTCGCGCCAGCCGGTGAAGAGATTCTTCTTGTTCCACTCGCTTTCGCCGTGGCGGACGAGCACCAGCAACCGATCCATCCTCTTGGTCCTTTCCCAGGCACGCCGCTCTCACCGCCCGCGGCAGCAATCTCACCGCGGGTTCCAAGGCGGCCGCAAAGACATCACAGCCCCAGCACGTCCGTCATGGCATAGAGGCCGGGGGGCTTGCCGCGCGTCCACAAGGCCGCGCGCAGCGCGCCGTGCGCGAACAGCATGCGGTCCTCGGCCTTGTGGACAAGCTCGATGCGCTCGGCCGGCCCGGCGAAGATCACGCGATGCTCGCCGACGACGGTTCCGCCGCGCAGCGAGGCAAAGCCGATGTCGCCCGCCCGGCGCGGGCCGGTGATGCCGTCGCGGCCGCGCGCAGCGTGCGCGTCGAGGTCGATGCCGCGGCCCTCCGCGGCCGCCTGGCCGAGCATCAGCGCGGTGCCGGAAGGCGCGTCCACCTTCTTGTTGTGGTGCATCTCGAGAATTTCGATGTCGAATGTCGCATCGAGCGCCGCTGCGACGCGCTTGACGAGACCGACGAGGAGATTGACGCCGATGCTCATATTGCCGGACTTGACGATCGCGATCTTTCGCGCCGCCTCCTCGAGGCGCGCTTCATGATCGCGTTCGAGCCCGGTGGTGCCGATGATGTGGGCGCAGCCGGCCTCGGCCGCCAGCGCGGCGAGCGCGACGGTGGCCTTGGGCGTGGTGAAATCGACGATCGCGTCGGCCGCGCGCAGCAGCGGGGCGGGATCGCTCGTGATCGCGACGCCGAGCGCCGGCAGTCCGGCGAGGACGCCGGCATCCTGCCCGATGAGCGGCGATTCCGCGGCCTCCAGCGCGCCGACGAGGCTCAGCCCGCCCGTCTCGGCCGCCGCCTTGACGAGCGTGCGCCCCATGCGCCCGCCGGCGCCGGCGATCACCAGCCTCATGTCGGCCATTCCTTGAGTTCCCGGATAACGCCCGCGGGATATAACCGGACGCCGCCCCGGAGAAAAGCGCCCGGTCGCGCGTCGCCCCCCCCCGGAACTAGGAGGTCGCGGCCG
>JADGHE010000077.1 GCA_019689555.1 Variibacter sp.
GCCCCCATGAGCGTCCCCCTTCCCCGACCTTCCGTGGCCGAAGACCTCGCGCACCGCATCGCCGCGGTCGCGCCCGCGCGCCTGCCGCCGGCCGTTCGCGACAAATGCGCCGATCTTTTCATCGACGTCGTCGGCCTGTGCGTCGCCGCCCGGAACGAAGCCTATGTCAAGGCGGCGCTCGCGGGCTTCGACGATGCCGGGCCCGCCACCGTCTTCGGCCATGGCCGGACCCTGTCCGGCGCGGGCGCGGCCTTCGTCAACGGCACCGCGGCGCACGGGGAGGACTTCGACGACACCTTCGAGGGCGGGCCGGTGCATGCCGGCGCGGTCGTCGTGCCCGCCGTGGTCGCGGCCTGCGAGAGGCAAGGCGCGCAAGGGCCGGCCGCCCTGGTCGGCATCGCGGTCGGCGCCGAGGTTCTGTGCCGGCTGAGCTTGGTGACGCCGAAGCTCATTCATCGCGCGGGCTTTCATCCAACGGCCGTGCTCGGCGCAATGGGCGCGGCCGCAGGCGTCGCCGCCGCCTTGGGGCTCTCGCCGCACGCCATCGTCGATGCGCTGGGCGTTGCCGGGAGCATGGCGAGCGGCATCATCGAATATCTCGCCGAAGGCGCCTGGACGAAGCGCATGCATGCGGGCTGGGCGGCGCAATCGGGGTTGCGGGCGGCGCTGCTCGCCCGCGGCGGATTCGTCGGCCCGCGCACGGTGTTTGAAGGGACGCACGGGCTGTTCAACGGCTTCGCGCGCACGGCGGCGGGAGACTATGCGGCGCTGACCCGCGACTTCGGCGAGCGCTGGGTGATCGAGACGCTGGCGTTCAAGCCCTATCCGTGCGGGACCATGACCCAGCCCTATATCGACTGTGCGCGGCGGCTCGCGGCACGCGGCCTTGCCGCCGAGGATGTCGAGGAGATCCTCTGCGAGGTCGCGGAAGGCACCGTGCATCGCCTGTGGGAGCCGCTCGCCGACAAGCAGCGGCCGCCGAACGGCTACGCCGCCAAGTTTTCGACGCCCTATTGCATCGCCAGCGCCTTTTTGCGCGAAAACCTCGGCCTCGACGCCTTCACCGACGAGGCCGTGCGCGACCCGCAGGTGCGCGCGCTCGCCGCCAAAGTGCGTTACGTGATCGACCCCGCCAATCCCTACCCCAAAGCCTATACGGGCCACATCCGCGCGCGGCTGCGCGACGGCCACGTGGTCGAGGAACGCCAGCCGCATCTGCGCGGCGGCGCGCAGGAGCCGCTCACGCGCGGCGACATCGAGGCGAAGTTCCGCCTCAACTGCCGCCACGGCGGCTGGAGCGCGGAGCGCATCGAGGCGGCGCTCGCGCTCGTGCGCTCGCTTTGTCACGGACCGCTCGAGCTCGCGCCGCTGCGCGGGTAACGCCTCCGTTCGTTGACAAGGCCGGGACCGCTTGAAACGATGCCGAGCCAACAAACGTCGCGACCGCGGCGCCGACCGCGCGGCGCAACACGGCCCACCGGAGGAGGAACGATCATGCGACACGATCACAGGATGTGGCGCCCACTCGCAGCGCTGCTCGGGACGCTGTGGCTCGCCTGCGGCGGCAGCGCCTACGCACAGGGCAAGTACCCGGAGCATCCCATCAAGCTGATCGTGCCCTATGGACCCGGGGGCGGCACCGACATCGTAGGGCGCATCGTCGCCGACCACATGAGGCAGACGCTGGGGCAGCCGATCCTCGTCGAGAACAAGCCCGGCGCGAACGGGCTCGTCGGGCTGCAGGAGCTCGCGAACGCCAAGCCCGACGGGTACACCTTCATCCTCGCCAATCAGACCGTCACCGTCATCGCGCCGCTGCTCTATCCCAAGCGCATGGCGTTCGACGCCGAGACGGCGCTCGCGCCGGTCGTGCGGCTCGCCCAGGTGCCGAACATCGTCGTCGTCAACAAGGATTTTCCGGTGAAGACGCTGGCCGAGCTGATCGACTACGCAAAAAAGAACCCCGGCAAGGTGGGCTACACGTCGACGGGCGTCGGCAGCTTCCCGCATTTCGACATTGAGCTGCTTGCGAAGCGGCCGGGCGTGGAGATGATCCACGTGCCGAACGCCAAGGGCGCCGCGGCATCGGTCCAGGACCTCGCGACGGGCGACGCCCAGGTCGGCATGATGAACGTGGCGACCGCCCTGCCGCAGATCCGGGCCGGCAACGTGCGACCGATCGCGCTCGCGGACGAACAGCGCCATCCCGACTACCCGGACCTGCCCACGCTCGGCGAACAGGGCTATCCGGGCATCGGCACCGTGCAGTGGTTTGCGATCTTCACCCACGCCAACGCGCCGAAGGAGGCGATCGAGGCCGTGCAGGCCGCCGCCCTCAAGGCCCTGGAGGCCGAGACCACGCTTGCGGCGTTGAAGCGCCAGGGCATCACCATCGCGCCCACGAGGTCGATCGAGGAGGCGAAGCGGTGGGTGGCGAGCGAGTACGCGCACTGGCGGCAGATGTTCAAGGAAGTGCCGATCGAGATCGAGCGGTAGCGCGAAATTCGGACGAGTGGCATCGCGCGATGCCGCGCCCCGGATGGGGCGCAGCACGGCAACGCAGCATCGACTGGATCGGGTTTTCGGCTACCGCGCGGCTGCGGACGCGAGGTCTCGCCTGTGCGGCGCGCCGCTTGCGCGCCGCGCCGCGCGCGGAAGACGTCGTCTCCACTCAGATCGAACCCGCTCTAAGCGGCGTCCGCCAGATCGAGCGTGCTGGGGTGAAAAAGCTCCGCCGGATCGACGACGCGCGCCGCAAGGCCGTCCGCGTGGGCATAGCGCGTCATGGCGGCGATCTCCTCGCGGTTTTCGCGGAACCCGTAGGGCCAGATGTTCGGACCCATGAGGACGCGGGCTTCCTCGTACCAGCTCGCGACCCAGGGCAGCGCGACGCGCAGCACATTGTTTTGGGCAAGCTCGGCGAGCGACATCGCCTTGGCCTTGGCGAAGGCGGCGAACAGCTTCGCCGGCAGCCACGGATGCGCCTCCGCGATGTCCTTGCGCACGGCGAGCGTGTGCATGATCGGGAAGAACCGGGTCTTGCGGAAATAGTCCATTTCCGCCTCCCGATAGTTCGAAAACAGGCGATCGACCGGCGCCGTCTTCTGCACGAAGCACGAGGGCGGGCGCGGCGAAAAGATCGCGTCGATCTCGCCGGCCGCGAGAAGGCCGTTCAAGGTCTCGGTCGGGCCGATGGGCCGCACGTCGATGTGCGGCGGCAGGTCGAGGGCGATGCGCTCGGCGATCCCCGGCTTCTCCTGTCCGCCGGTGAACCAAGTCATCTTGGTGGTATCGACGCCGTACTGGTCGCGCAGAATGCCCCGCACCCACATGCCGGCGGTCTGCTGATATTCCGGCACGCCGATGCGCCGGCCGGCGAGATCGGCCGGGCTCCTGATGCCGCGGTCCGTGCGCACGAACATCGCCGAATGGCGAAACACGCGCGAAAGAAACACCGGCACGCCGATATATGCGGCATCCCCGCGCGCCGTGGTGACGATGTGACTGCCCATGGACAGCTCGGTGAGATGGAACGCCTTCTCGTTCAGCGCGCGGCGAAAGATTTCTTCCGGCTCGATGTTGAGCGGCTCGATCTCGCAGCCTTCGATTTCGACCCGCCCGTCGAGGATCGGGCGTGAGCGGTCGGTCGCGATGCAGGCGAGCGTGAGTTTGAGCTTGGCCACGATGATCTCCCCAGAACGAAAGCCCCGTGGATCGAGGCGCCAACGGCGGCTCGTTTACGCCGCCGCCGCGACGGTCGCCGCAACCATTGCACCGAGCAGCGCGGCGATGGCGAAGCGGTCGGCATTTGCGCACAGGGGCCCCGGCACGGCGGTTGGACGGCGGCACCATACCGGCCTCCGGCCATTGCGCAAGCATCGGCTTCGGACGGGTAAAAACCCCTGCCGACCGCGACCGCTCAATGCGGCATGCGCAGCACCGGCTTGATGGTCGCGCCTCTCGTCGCGTCCTCGGCGGCGCGATTGATGTCGGAAAGCTCGTACCAGGTCATCAGGCGCTCGACCGGCAACTTGCCCTCCATCATCAGGTCGACGAGCCGCGGCAGGAAGGTCTGCGGTTCGCTCCAGCCCTGGATGACGCCGCGCACGCCGCGCCCCTCCTGCAGCTTGACCATCTCGAAGGCGGCCTCGACGCCCGGCCGCGCGCTCCCCAGTAGAATGCACGTGCCGAGAGGCATCAGCGCATCCACCGCCTGGCGAAACATCGCCGGCACCGCCGTCGTTTCGATCGAGTGGCGCACGCCGTAGCGCGTGATCCTGCGGATTTCGGAGACCACGTCGGGCGTTACGCCCGCGTCGATTGCGTGCGTCGCGCCGAGTTCGCGCGCGAGCGCAAGGCGCGCGGCGCGGATGTCGACGGCGATAAGCGGATCGCAGCCGGCGAGCTTCGCGGCCATCAGCGCCGAGAGACCGACGCCACCCACCCCGAACACCGCCAGGCTTTCGCCGGCCTGCGGGCGGACGACGTTCATCACCGCGCCGGCCCCGGTCTGGATGCCGCAGGCGAAGGGCCCCAGCCGGTCCAGCGGCGCGTCGGGCCTCACCTTCACGACCCAGGGCTCCTGCGAGATGGCGTAGGTGCCGAACGACGACTGCTGGAAGAAGGCGCTGTAGACCGGCGCGCTCCCCTTGCGCATCAGCGTCGATCCGTCCGGCCGCGTGCCCCGCATCTTGAGGTCCCATTGGCGCAGGCAGTGCGCCGGCACATGGGCCTTGCAGCTCGGGCACTGACCGCACCAGGGAAAGGAGATGATGACATGATCTCCCGGCGCGACGCTTTTTACGTCGCGCCCGACGGTCGTCACCCGCCCTGCGCCTTCGTGGCCGAACACGGCGGGAAAGGGCGTGCCATAGTAGCCGTCCCGGCCGTGCAGATCCGTATGGCACATGCCGCTCGCGACGATTTGAACCAGCACTTCGTTCGGCCGCGGATCGTCAAGCTCCAGCGTCTCGATGACGAAGGGCCCGGATTTCTCGCGAACAACGGCTGCCGTGATCTGCATGCCCGCTTTCCGATGTCTTCTGATGTGCTTGTGCTCAGTGCGCCGCATAGGGCACGAGGTCGCCGTCCCGCGCAGCGCCCGCGGCGGCGACGAGCGCCGCACCCGCGAGGCCGAACCAGGCGGAGCATTCTTCCTTCGTGACGGCGTGCACGGCCCCTCCCCCCGTATCGAGGCTCAAGACGCGGCCTCGTTCCGCATTCCCCGCATTGCGCCGAATTCGACGCCGAGTCCGGGAACCTGTCAACTCGCGTGCTGTTCCGCGCCTGCGCCGTGCAGTATCGTGCGCAAGCGCCGTTTCATCCGGCCCGGGGCCCGCCGGTCGGGGCCGCGTTCACGGGACAGGAGCCATGACTCTGACGCTGCGGCTCGATCCTTTCCGCACTTTGCCCGCCGACGCGGACCGGGCCACCCTGGTCGGTCGCGTGTGGCGCCCGGACGTCGAGGGGCCGTCCGTGGTGGCGATCCGCTCGGACGGCGTCTTCGACATCTCGCGCGCCTTTCCCACCATGCGCGACCTCTGCGAGGCCGCCGACCCAGCCTCGGCGGCGAAAGCGGACGGCGAACGCCTGGGCGACTTCGCCGCGATCCTCGCCAACACGGCGGAGCCGACGCGCGATGCGACACGGCCGTGGTTTCTCGCGCCCGTGGATCTCCAGGCGGTCAAGGCCGCGGGCGTGACCTTCGCCGTATCCCTGCTCGAGCGCGTGATCGAGGAGCAGGCGCGCGGCGCGCCCGCGCGCGCCGCCGCCGTGCGGGCGGAGGTGGAGGCGGCGCTCGGCGGAGCGGTCGCCGGCCTCAAACCCGGCTCGCCCGAGGCCTTGGCGCTCAAGAAGCTCCTGCAGGCCAAGGGCCTGTGGTCGCAATATCTCGAGGTCGGCATCGGGCCTGATGCCGAGATTTTCACCAAGGCCCAGCCCATGGCGGCGGTCGGCACCGGCGCCGCCGTCGGCATTCTGCCGGGCTCGACCTGGAACAACCCGGAGCCAGAAATCGTGTTGGTCGTCAACGCGCGGGGCGCAATCGTCGGCGCGACGCTCGGCAACGACGTCAATCTGCGCGATCTCGAAGGCCGCTCGGCGCTGCTGCTCGGCAAGGCCAAGGACAACAACGCCTCGGCCGCCGTCGGCCCGTTCGTGCGCCTGTTCGACGAAACGTTCTCGCTCGACGACGTGCGCCGCGCCGACATTGCGTTGACGATCGAAGGCACAGACGGCTTCCGCCTGGAAGGGGCGAGCGCCATGGCGCACATCAGCCGCGACCCGGCGGCGCTCGTCGCCGAGATGATGGGCGCGCACCATCAATATCCGGACGGCGCCGTGCTTTATCTCGGCACAATGTTCGCTCCGATTCAGGACCGCGATGCGCCAGGCCAGGGCTTCACCCATCACGTCGGCGACGTGGTCACCGTCGCGTCGGAAAAGCTCGGCGCGCTGGTCAACGTGGTGACGACGTGCGATCGGGCTCCGCCCTGGACGTTCGGCGTCGCGGCGTTGATGCGCAATCTCGCGCGGCGCGGATTGCTTTGATCTCTTCTGCGGGCGCATGGGGCCGGGCAAAGGGGCACATGCGGCCGAAACGGCCCAATGCCGGGCTTTTCGTTGCCCGCGAACAAGGGCCGAGGGGTTGATTGCAAGGCCGGCGCGCCCGATGGTCGGTGCCGGAAAAAGGCTCCGCGTCGAGCCTGTGGCAGCGGGAGCAGCTCATGGCCAGCATCGACGGCGTTCTGGAAACGGCTCTCTACGTCGACGATCTCGACCGCGCCGACCGCTTCTATGCCGACGTTCTCGGCCTCGCGCGGCTCTACAGCGATACGCGGATGCGGGCGTTCGCGGCGGGAGCGCGCAGCGTGCTGCTGCTGTTCCGCCGGGGCGCCTCGCTCGAGACCGTGCGGATGGCGGGCGGCACCATTCCGCCGCACGACGGCAGCGGACCGCTGCACGTCGCTTTCGCCGTCGCGGCGGAGCAGCTGCCCCTATGGCGGGAGCGCCTGCGCGCCGCGAACATCGCGATAGAAGGGCAAACCACCTGGCCGCGCGGCGGACAGAGCATCTATTTTCGCGATCCCGACGGGCACCTGCTCGAACTTGCGACGCCGGGACTGTGGGCCGTCTACTAGGCTCGGCGCCCGGCTTGACATCCGCGCCGCGCGCCGCCTCACTTCCTGACGCGCGGGAAGAGGCGACATGATCGCAATCGAGAATGTGGAGGCGGTGCGGGTTCTGCGGCTTTCGCACGGAAGGGCGAACGCGCTCGATCTCGAACTCGTGGAGGCGCTTGCGCGCGAGATCAAACAGGCGGAGGCCGACGGCGCCGGCGCCGTCGTGCTGACGAGCGCCGGCCACATCTTCTGCGCCGGTGTCGACCTGTTTCGCGTCGTCGACGGCGGCCCCGACTATGTGCGGCGCTTCCTGCCGGCCTTCGCTGAACTGATGTTCGCCTTGTTCGCGGTTGAAGTGCCGCTTGTTGCGGCGGCGAGCGGCCACGCCATCGCGGGCGGCGCGGTGCTTCTCGCGGCCGCCGACTACCGGCTGATGAGCGACGGCGAAGGCAAGGTGGGCTTCACCGAGCTGCAGGTGGGCTTGCCGTTTCCCCCCGCAGCGCTCGAAGTGATCCGCTTCGGCGTTCCATCGCGGCGGCTGCAGGACGTTCTCTTTGGCGCGGCCACCTACCCTTGCGCCGAGGCGCTTGCGCTCGGCCTGATCGACGAGGTGGTCGAGCCGGCGCGGCTTGTGCCGCGCGCGCTCGAAATCGCGCAGCGCTACGCGGCGCCGCGCGCGGCGCTTGCGCTCACCACGCGTCAGTTGCGCGCGGCAACGCTCGCGCGCATGCGCGAGGCGGAGCGGACGTTTGCGGAGGCGGTGACGCAGGCCTGGTGCGCGGAGCGAACGCACGCGTTGATCCGCGATTATCTGGCGCGCACGGTGGGCCGGCGCGCCGCGCGGGAATCCGAAGGAGTTCGACAATGAGCGAGAAGGACGAGGCGCCCAGGACCAAGAACGAGGGCGCGGTCAAGGCCGGGGCGCAAGGTTATGTTTTCGACCTGCCCTCCATGGCCAGCATCGACACCGGCACCGGCTATGCGACGACGCACGGCCCCGTGGTCGAGGGCGAGCGCACGCAGGTGGGGCTCATGTACAAGCCGCGCGGCACCGGCGCGCGTCCGCACAGCCATCCCAACGAGCAGTGGAACTACATCGTCAAGGGCCGGCTGCGCGTCTCCATCGAGGGCGAGCCGGACCGCATCTGCGGCCCCGGCACGCTGCTCTACTTCCCCGCCAACAAGGTGCACAACACCGTGGCGCTGCCCGAGGAGGACGTGGTCTTCTTCGTCGTCAAGGATCTCTCGCACGGGATCAAGGGCACCCCGGCGGACGGCAAGATGTCGGGCGCGCACTACGAGCCGGGCTTCGAGCCGAAGTCGTAATCGGCGGGCGGGCTCCGAGAGGCCGAGCGCCATGCTCACGGGCGGCGCGCTCGTTGAAGCACGGAACCGCCGGGCGTCCCGCACCCCGCCGCGCGGCAGCCGCCCGGTCCGCTACTCCTTCGCGACTGAGATGTCGGGCGCGTCCGGGTGCTTCATGCCGACGATGTGGTAGCCGGCGTCGACATGCAGGATCTCGCCGGTGATGCCGCGCCCCATGTCGGACACGAGGAAGGCCGCGGCCTCCCCGACCTCTTCGATCGTGACCGTGCGCCGCAGCGGCGAATTGAGCTCGTTCCACCGGAGAATGTAGCGGAAGTCGCCGATGCCCGAGGCGGCCAGCGTCTTGATGGGGCCCGCCGAGATGGCGTTGACGCGGATCTTCTTCTCGCCGAGATCGGCCGCAAGGTAGCGCACCGAGGCCTCGAGCGCCGCCTTGGCGACGCCCATGACGTTGTAATGCGGCATCCACTTCTCGGCGCCGTAATAGGTGAGCGTCAGCAGGGTGCCGCCTTCGGGCATCATCTTCTCCGCCCGCTGGGCGACCGCCGTGAAGGAGTAGCAGCTGATGAGCAGCGTCTTCGTGAAATTGTCGGCCGTGGTGTCGACGTAGCGGCCGTCGAGCTGATCCTTGTCGGAGAAGGCGATCGCGTGGACGACGAAGTCGAGGCTCGACCAGCGCTCGGCGACGGCCGCGAACACCGCGTCGATGGTCTGCGGCTCGGTCACGTCGCAGTGACCGGCCACGAAGCCCCCCACCTCCTGCGCCAGCGGCTCGACGCGCTTCTTCAGCGCTTCGCCCTGGTAGGTGAAGGCGAGCTCCGCCCCGTGGGAGCGACAAGCCCGGGCGATGCCCCAGGCGATCGATCTGTTGTTGGCGACCCCCATGATGAGGCCGCGTTTGCCGCGCATCAAATTTGAGGCTTCCGCCATGTTATTCCTCGCCGCGGCGCTTTCGGCCGGCGGTCACCTATGGCATAGGGTTTGGCGGGCTTTCAAGCAAAGCCCCTGTGGATGAGACGCCTCGGCGGCCCGGGAATATAGCCCGCGACCCGCTGTTCTTCATGCGGGTTCGCCAACGCACGGCGTCAACAGGCTGGCCCGAGCGGGAGCCACGGCTGTCGGCTCTCACCTGCGGGCAGGCGGATGCCGGCTGGGAGCGGACGAGTGACGCTTGGCGGCGCAGACGGGTTCCGGCAAGGGGTCGAGGCCGCGATCCCCGCCCTGCGGCGCTATGCGCGTGCGCTGACGCGCGATGCGGATGCGGCCGACGATCTCGTGCAAGATACGCTGGTTCGCGCCTTGCGATCCGAGCGCCTGTTCCATGGCGGCGACGTACGCAAATGGCTCTACACGATCCTGACAAATCTCAACCGGAACCGCCTCCGCACGCTGGCGCGACGGCCGGCGGCGCTGCCGCTGGACGAGTTCGACCCTGCCGGGGCGGCCGGACCGGAAGCCAATGGCCGCGACATCGAGCGCGCCCTTGCGACCCTGACCGACGACCAGCGCGCGGCCCTGCTGCTGATCGTGCTGGAGGGCTTGAGCTATCGCGAGGTCGCGGACATTCAGGGGGTGCCGATCGGCACCGTCATGTCGCGGCTCGCGCGGGCGCGGGCTCAGATCAAAGCGTATCTCGACGGCGAGCGCCCGTCGCTGCGGCGGGTCAAATGAACCGGGGAGTGGGATGAGCGACCCGGAGGTCCGCGTAACCGAGGACGAGCTCCATGCGCTGGTGGACGGCGAACTCCCAGAGGATCGCCGGCAGGACGTCGATGCCTGGCTCGCCAACCATCCCGAGGATGCCGGCCGCGTCGCCGCCTGGCACCGGCAGAACGAGCTGATCCGCGCGCGCTTTGCCGGCGTGGCCGACGAGCCGGTTCCGGCGCGGTTCGACCTCGATCGGCTGGGGCGGCGCGGTCGCTCATGGCGCTGGCTGAGCGCGGCCGCCATGCTCGCGATTTTTCTCGCAGGCGGGCTGACCGGATGGTTCGGGCGCGGCGCCTGGGAGGGATCCCCGGTCGTTCGCGCGGTGGTCGCCGACGCGCTGGACGCGCATCGCCTCTACATCGCCGAGGTGCGCCACCCGATCGAGGTGCCCGCGCAGGCCGCCCATCTCATTCCCTGGCTGTCGCGCCGCATCGGCCACCAGCTGCGCGCGCCGGACCTTGAGCCGTTCGGCCTCAGGATGATCGGCGGCCGCCTGCTGCCGGGTCCGCGCGGCGCCGCCGCCTTGCTAATGTACGAAGGCCCCTCGGGGGAGCGGTTCACCCTGTATTGTTCCCGCGCCCCGGCGCCGGAAACGGCGTTCCGCTATCGCGAGGGCGGGCAGGTCGCGGCGATCTACTGGGTCGAGGGCGGGCTCGGCTATGTGGTGAGCGGACCGGCCGATCGCGAGCGGCTGCACAACATCGCCAAGGCGGCCTACGAGCAGCTCGAACGGCGGCCTACGTCCGCCAATCAGAGCTCCGACCCGATCAACGCGTCCCTGGTCCAGTGACGGCCGCCGCTCGCTCCCCACGAATCACCGGCTAGGTCGTGAACCCATAAAGGGGATTCCCTTTTGGGGGAAGGCGTGATTCAAGCTGCGCGATGGAGGGCTTGATGACGGGACGCCACGACCTGAGTGACGGCGAATGGGCGCTGATTGCACCGCTGTT
>JADGHE010000078.1 GCA_019689555.1 Variibacter sp.
GGGGGGCCCCCCGCGGGGTGGGGCCCCCACCTCGCGCCCTTTTGGGGGCGCCACGAGGACAGCCGCTTTCATAATAGTGATCCGGGACCGTCCGTTCCAGTCGCACCCGCGCGGCCTCCATTTTTCCTGGGGGAGACCGGCGGCCGCCTGCGCGTCGGTGGCCCGAAGGCGCTGCCGGCATACCTCTGTCCGAACGTCTAAAAATTGAAAGTCATTCCGAAGCCCTCGTCAATTCCTTCCTATCAGTGTAGCGGGTTGGACGAGTTCATCGGGAAGTCCGGATGTTGCTGCGACATTTTTGCAGGGACCGGCGCGCCAACGTTGCCCCCATCTTTGCGCTCGCGATCATCCCCGTCGTCGGCTTCGTCGGAGCCGCGATCGACTACAGCCGGGCCTCCGCGGCCCGGACGGCCCTGCAGGCCGCCCTCGATTCGGCGGCCCTCATGCTGTCGAAGGAGGCGGCGGGGCTTACCTCCGATCAGATCAACCAGAAGGCGACGGACTACGTGAAGGCGCTCTTCAACCGCCCGGAGGTCCAGGGACTCGCCGTCACGGCCACCTATACGAGCCAGCCCACGACCCTCACCCTCAAGGGCAGCGCGGCAGTCCAGTCCGATTTCATGCGCGTCATCGGCATCCCGGAAATCAGCATCGGTTCCTCCTCCACGGTGACGTGGGGCTCCACCAAGCTGCGGGTTGCCCTGGCGCTCGACAACACCGGGTCGATGGCAAGCGCCGGCAAGATGACCGCGCTCAAGACGGCCACCAAGCAGCTCCTGACCCAGCTGCAAAGCTTGGCCGTCAATCCCGGCGATATTGAGGTCTCCATCGTTCCCTTCTCGAAGGACGTCAATATCGGCAAGAGCTACTACACGGCGACCTGGCTCGACTGGACCGAGTGGGACGCGGCGAACGGCAGCTACGGCGGCGGCGGGTTCTGCTTCGGGAACTGGTGCTGGAACGGCTCCGGCTGGGTCCCGAGGGTCTGGACTCCCGCCAGCCACTCGACCTGGAACGGGTGCGTGACCGACCGCGCCAAGGATTACGACGTCAAGAACACGGCGCCGACCAGCGACAAGACCACGTGGTTCGTCCCCGACCAGTACCAGTACTGCACGCCGGCGGCCGTTATGCCGCTGGGGCACGACTGGGCCGCCATGAAGGCGATGGTCGACACGATGCAGCCGAGCGGCTCGACCAATCAGACGATCGGGCTCGTGATGGCCTGGCAGACCCTGAGCCCGGGCGCCCCGTTCGACGCGCCGCCGCTGCCGCCCGACACCCTGCCCATCATCGTTCTCATGAGCGACGGGCTGAACACCCAGAACCGCTGGGACGGGAACGGCTCGAGCGTCTCCACGAAGGTCGACGACCGCATGCGGCTCGCCTGCGCGAACGTCAAGGCGGCCGGCATTCAGGTCTACACCGTGCAGGTGAACACCGATGGCGATCCGGTCTCGACCCTCTTGAGGGACTGCGCGTCGGATTCGACCAAGTTCTTTTATCTGACCTCGGCGACGCAGATGGTCGAAACCTTCCGCCAGATCGGCACGAGCCTGGCGAAGCTCAGGATCGCCCGATAGGCCCGGGCAGCCGAATGCTGCCCGGCTTCCCGGCCCAAGCTCTCCCGCGGCGCGGCCGCTGAAAACTCGGCCCTCCTGCGGCTGCCGTCGCCTTCTCGTCGAGCCCCTGAACTTGGCTTCTCCTGCGACGGCCGGGTTGCGAGGCGCGCGGGCCCTCGCGCTTTCCCCCTGGTGGCCTGTCGACGCCTCTTTCCTTGCGGGCCCCGTCCGCGGGCATTTCGCACAACTGCAGACAATTTGAGTGATTTCTGCAGGTCAAATGCAATTTGTCTGCCGCAAAATTTGAATCAACCGTCCCTAGATCCAAGGTGCTTCCATGCTGGCGAAGCAGTTTTTCAAGGACCGGCGGGCAAACGTCGCCCCCATTTTCGCGCTCGCGATCGTGCCGGTCGTCGGCCTTGTCGGCGCCGCGGTCGACTACAGCCGCGCCAGCGCCATCCGCTCGGAAATGCAGGGTGCCCTCGATGCGACCGCCCTGATGCTGTCGAAAGAGGCGGCCGGCCTCAACGGCTCCCAGCTGTCGGCCAAGGCGGACGCCTACTTCAAGGCCCTGTTCAATCGATCGGAAGTTCAGAACATCACCATAACGGCGAGCCAGACGAACTCCGGCGGCTCGACGCTGACCGTCGACGGGTCGGGCACGATCCCCACGAGCTTCACCAAGCTCCTCGGCTTCTCCGATCTGACCTTCAAGAGCTCGTCCACGGTGAAGTGGGGCTCCACCAAGCTGCGCGTCGCGCTCGCGCTCGACAACACCGGGTCGATGGCGAACGCCGGCAAGATGGCGGCCCTGAAGGCGGCGACGAAGAACCTGCTCGACATCCTGCAGGCGGCCGCGAAGACGCCCGGCGACGTCCAGGTGTCCATCGTGCCCTTCGCGAAGGACGTGAACGTCGGCGCGAACTACTACACCGCCGAATGGCTCGACTGGTCGGACTGGGACGAGGAGAACGGCGAAGACGTCAGCACGAAGATCTGCACGAACGGCAAGGGAAAAAGGAAGAAGTGCACGACCTCCACGACCTGGGTCCCGGCCGACCACAAGACCTGGAACGGCTGCGTCACCGACCGCGCGCAGGACTACGACGTCCGCAACACGCTTCCGACGGTGACGAACAAGGACACGCTGTTCGTCGCCGAACAGTATGACGACTGCCCGACGGCCTTGCTGCCGCTCACCTACGACTGGGCGGCCTTGAGCAGGAAGGTCGACGAGATGACCCCGGCGGGTAACACCAACATCACGATCGGCCTCGCCTGGGCCTGGCAGACCTTGACGCCGGGTGCGCCGTTGAACCCGCCGCCGCCGCCCCCCGACACGCAGCAGATCATCATTCTCCTGACCGACGGCGACAACACGGAGAACCGCTTCTCGACCAGCCAGGGCGCAATCGACTTCCGCACCAAGAAGGCCTGCGAGAACGTCAAGGCCGCCGGAATCCAGATCTATACGGTGCTGGTCATGGACGGGAACGCCTCCCTGCTCAAGGCGTGCGCCAGCAAGGCGGAGATGTATTTCGGCCTCACCTCCGCCAACCAGCTCGTGAGCACGTTCAATCAGATCGGCACCAACCTCGCGAAGCTGCGCATCGCCAAATAAGGGAGGCGCGGAAGCGTGCGGCGGGCCGGTCGGGGCGCTGCCCGCCGGCCTGCCGTCTTGGCGGGGGCTTCGTCACGGCGGTGGAAGGGCCCGAAACGGCAGGTGTATAGCGGAACGGCGCGGAGCGGCCGCAGGCGCTGTCGGGCACGCCGGAAAGCCGGCCCGCCGCCGGGCGGGACTTGGCGGCAGGCAGAGCGATGGGTCGGACAGGGGAGGGATCAGGCGGCCGGCCGTCAGGAGGTCGGCGTAACCTTCGCCAGATAGCTCTCGAGCGGCTTGTAGGCCTGCTTGGCGATGTCGGCGTAGATCTCGCCGAACTTCGTGGTCTGGGTCACGAACCCTTCGTAGGCGCTCCGGGCGAACTCGGCCTGCACCTCGAAAGCGCGGTCGAGCGTCCGCGCGTCGATCAGCTTTTCGAGCGCGCTCGTGCTCTGCTCGAAGGACTTGCGGGCAAAATCGGCGAATTCAGCGACAACCGTCTGAGCGCCCTTGGAGGCGGCCGCGAACGACTCCATCGCCGCGTCGATGCCCTCTTTGCTGAGCTTCTGGATGTCGTCGAAGGTCTTGATCATGCCGTGCTCCTGCTGCTCTTGACGCCCCGATTCGTTCGGAGTGACTGCACCGGTGCTTCACACATAGTGCATTGCACAAATTTGTCAACGGAAATTGTGCGACGCAATAAGAGCGCAGGAGTGGTGCTTAACCCTTTGGCAACCGCGCCGCGCCTAGGCTCCACGGCGATTGTCGCCGTGCCGGTCGTGCGGAACGCGCGAAGGCGGCAGCGCAATCGGCGGCCCTGGCGCGACGCAAAGAGCGCTTTCGCCCGACAGGCACGCGCCTTGAGCGGGCCCTTCCGCGGACGGGGTCGCCAAGAACAGGGACGTGGGGGCGCCGGCAGGCGCCCCGATCGAGGGGACTGAGTCGGACATGATCGGCACGCGGACCGGAGCCCGGCGCGGGCTTCGCTGGGGCGCTTGTGCCCTCGCTCTTGCCATCGCCATTGTTACCATCGGCACTGATCCGGCTGACGCGCGGTCCCGCCGCAAGCGCGGCGGCTCTGGCTACCATCCGCCCTACGCCGCCATCGTGGTCGATGCCAATACCGGGCGCGTGCTGCACGCCGCCAATGCCGACAGCCTGCGCCATCCCGCCTCGATCACCAAGATCATGACCCTTTACCTGCTGTTCGAGCAGATCGAGGCCGGCAAGCTGAGGCTCGACACGCCGCTGCCCGTGTCCGCCCACGCCGCCGCGCAGGCGCCGTCGAAGCTCGGCGTTCGTCCGGGTCAGACCATCGAGGTCGAGGACGCGATCAAGGCGCTGGTGACCAAGTCGGCGAACGACGTCGCCGTCGTCATCGCCGAGGCGATCGGCGGAACCGAGGACGAATTCGCGCGGATGATGACGCGCAAGGCCCGCGCGCTGGGCATGACCCGGACCGTCTACAAGAACGCCTCGGGCCTGCCTGACGATGGCCAGGTCACGACGGCCCGCGACCAGGCTCTGCTCGGGCGCGCGATCCAGGATCGCTTCCCGCGGCTCTACCGCTACTTCTCGACCCTGACCTTCCATTATCGGGGCAGGGCCATTCGCAACCACAACCGCCTCCTGGGAAACGTCCCGGGGGTGGACGGCATCAAGACAGGCTACATCCGCGCATCGGGCTTCAACCTGGTGGCGTCGCTGCGGCGGGACGGGCGCCATCTGGTCGCCGTCGTCATGGGAGGTCCGTCGAGCCGCAGCCGCGATGCGCGCATGCGCGAGCTCCTGGAGACCCATATCCGCGAAGCGTCGGTGCACCGCACGGCTCCGCAGATCGCCGAGGCGCCGTCGACGCCGCCGGCTCAGCCGGCGCAAAGCGCCCCGCGCCAGCCGATCGTCGTCGCAGCCGCGGCCCCGGCGGCGGTGTCTGCAGCGGCTCCCGCGGTGAGCGACGCCGTGCCGCCCCCCGAGCCTGCGCCGCGCCGCCCCGCGCCGCCCGGCGCCTCCCGTGCCAAGGAGGGCTCGACCGACCCGATCAAGCCGATTCTGGTGAAGACCATCGCCGTCAAGCGCGGGGGCGCGCAGGGCGCCGACGTGACCGCGTCCGTCGCGGCCCCGTCCGAGCCGCGCGGGCGCGCGCGGCAGGCCGACCGAACGCCGGCCAGCCGCGGCGGCTGGGTGATTCAGGTCGGCGCCTTCGCCGCCGAGACCGAGGCCAAGGATCGGCTGAAGACCGTGCAGAACGTCGCCAAGAACATCCTGGCCTCCGCCGAGCCCTTCACGGAACGCGTGGTCAAGCGCGACGCGACGCTGTACCGGGCGCGGTTCGCCGGGCTCGATCGGGAAGAGGCGGAAGCCGCCTGCAAATATCTCAAGCGCAACGATATTGCGTGCCTGGCCCTCAAGAACTGAGGGCCCAAAAAATCCGCGTCAGCAGTCAGGAGCCGTCGGTCGTGGGTGTTGAGTACGGAGTACATCAACGATGTCGGCGAAGAAGTACGTCCTTGGCCTGATTGACCCGAGCCGCGAGGTACGTCGACCCCCCCTGGTCGGGATGCAGTTTCTTCATGAGCGAGCGGTGGGCGCGCGTGATCTCTTCGGTGCTGGCCCCCGGCTGCAGGCCAAGGATCTGATACGCCTCCTCCTCCGTCATTGGCCCGCCGCTCGGCGGCGGCCTGTCCCCCGGTGCCGAACCGTGGTCCGCGTGTTCACGCCAGCCGGGTTGCCGGCGGTCCAAATACGCTGCGAGTAGGGCGCGGCTCTCCTCGTCGATCTCGCCGTACAGCCGCACCAGCGTCGCAATGTCCAGCGCATCGAGGGGCGCGCCTTCGTAGGGGCCGGCGAGGACGCGGCCGCGCATGGCGCCGGTGTCGTGATCGAGTTCCATCTCGACAAAGGCCGTGCGCACCCGCGAGACCTGGCCCGGCGATTTCTTCCAGCGGCTGCTCAGTCCGGCCGGCATGCCCGGCCACAGCCCCAGCATCGCAAGCCCGGCGACGCCGAGCGGCACGGCGAAGGCGAAGGAGCCGCGCGAGGCCAGAAGGACCGCGACGGCGAGCGCGCCGACCCCGCCGGCCGAGCGCACGGCGCGGACGAGCTTCTGCGGATCGGCTTTGGCGAACCGGTGCAGGCCCCAAAGGACGACGACGAGCGCCGCAAGGCCGAGAAGGAGTGACAAGACGAATTACCTCAACTGCGCCAGCAAGAGCTGGGCGCCGGGACTGCGCTGCCGCGACGAATCGGCAAGGGCGCGCACGCCCCCGGCAGCATAGACCGCCGCCGCGCGCAACAGATCGCGCAGCGTATCGGCCGCGCCTGCGTCAAAGCGGCAATAGGCCCCGCGCGTGAGCCGGGCGATCTCGCGGAAGGCGCGCTCGGCCACCGCGTCGTTGCCCTCGTGGAACATGAGCGCCGGGACTCCGAGCAGCCCGAGTTCGCCCGCCGAGGCCGCCAGATCGTCGATCGGCTCCTCCATCGCATCGCCGATGAACACCAGGGCCTGCACCTTGCGCGTCGCCGTCTCCCGCCGCGCATGGGCCAGCACTTTGCGGATCTGCGTATGTCCGCCGCGACAGTCGATGCGGCTCATGAGCGCGGAGAGGCGCTCCGCCTGCGAGACCCAGGGCGAGGCGCGGCACTCGTTGAAGCCGCGGTAGTAGACGAGCTGGACGTCGAGGCCGCCGATTTCGCCGGCCGCGCGAAACATCTCCGCCTGGAGCTGACAGGCGGTGTCCCAGGTCGGCTGCCGGCTCATGGTGGCGTCGAGCGCGAAGATCAGGCGGCCGTTCTGCCCGGCTTCCACGGGCGGCGCGAGGGTTCGGGCGCGCGCGAGAAAAGTGTCGAGCTCCGCGCGCCGCGAAAGCTCGGCGGCGCGGTCGCGATGGGCCGGCCTGCGTTCCGACGGGCGGTCGTTGCTCATGCGTCGTAACTGCTGATAGCCAATTATTAAGTGGCATCTTTCCCGGCGGGCGCAATGATTTCCCCGCAAAATTGAGGCCCCGGCCGGTCTCCTTGGGTGTGAAAGGGCGCTCGGTGCGGTCGTGACGGCGTCGGCCCGTCCGCGGCCCGGGCCGGCTTCCGCCGGGCCGAAGGTTCGTTGCCCGCCGCGGAAGGGCGCGGAAGGGGACCGCCGGACATGGGGCGCGCGCGGCATGGCGCGCATGCGGACGCGTCGAAGCCTTTGCTGGAGGCCCGCCGGTCGGGGTAGTTATCCGCGCCCACTTCGCGGGCGGGGCATGGGGGAGAGAGCATGACACGAGGGGTGCCGGTTGCTCGGACGGTCGCGGCGCTGCGCCGCGCGGTCGCCCGCTATCGCGCGGCCGGTGAAACGATTGCGCTGGTTCCCACGATGGGAGCGCTGCACGCGGGGCATCTGTCGCTGGTGCGGCGCGCGCGGCGACGGGCCGACCGCGTCGTGGTTTCGATCTTCGTCAATCCGACGCAGTTCGCGCCGAGCGAGGACTTCGACTCCTATCCGCGCACCTTCGCGGCGGATCTCGCGGCCCTGCGAGACGTGTCCGCCGACCTCGTCTGGGCGCCGGCCTCCGTGGAGGAGATGTATCCGCCCGGCTTCGCCACCCGGGTCGTTCCCGCGGGGCCGGCCGCGGTCGGCCTCGAGGATGCGTTCCGGCCGCATTTCTTCGCGGGCGTCGCCACCGTCGTCACCAAGCTGCTGCTGCAATGCCTGCCCGACGTCGCGGTGTTCGGCGAGAAGGATTTCCAGCAGCTCCGCGTCGTCGAGCGCATCGTGGCCGATCTCAACATCCCCGTGCGCATTATTGGCGCGCCCACGGTGCGCGAGGCCGACGGCCTCGCCATGTCCTCGCGCAACGTCTACCTCTCGGCCGAGCAGCGCGCCGTCGCCGCGACCCTTTACGCCACGCTGTCCGCCTGCGCCGAGAAGATTCGCGAGGGGCAACGCATCGCCGCCGTAATGCGGCAGGGCCGGCGGGCCATCGAGCGCGCCGGATTCAGGCTCGACTATCTGGAGGCGCGGCACGCGGGCACGCTCGAGCCCATCGCGTCGCTCGCGGAGGGGCCCGTCCGCCTGCTCGTTGCGGCGCGGCTCGGCGCGACGCGCCTCATCGACAACATCGCCGTCTAATCAGGCGATGGCATCGGCCTGAGAATGGCACAATGTCCCGCGCGCCGCGGGACGCGGTCACAACAGGCCGAGTTCATGGAGCTCGCGCCGCAGCGGCTCCGGCATGTCGTGGAGGCCGGGGTCGGCGCGATCGCGGTCCGGCGGCGCGTCCTTGGCCTCGAGATAGCGCCAGCCCTGGAACGGGCGGCAGAAGCGCGGCTGCACCGGCACGACCTTGGGGTCCAGAACGAGCTGGCAGCGCGAAACGCCTTCCTTGTCAACGACGGTGCGCAGATCGCGCAGGCGCTGGCGACAGGCGATTTCGCCACGGATCACCCAGTAGAGCGAGCCGCCGTCGAGCAGTTCCGCCCCGCGTTTCGGCGCCATGCGCGTGGTGTGGACGTGCTCGCGCGGAAGCCCCCGCTTGCGGCGCTCGCGCAGCCGTTCCCGGATCCAGGTCTGCAGCTCGCTCACGCTGTCGCAGCCGACGCAGAGCTTGATGAGATGCAGAGGCATGGCGGATGGCTCATCAAGGAGCGGGTTCAGCGGCACCCGCGTCAGACGGTCGGGGCGAGCACCATGAGGACGGCGCCCTCCGCGACCTGCTGGCCGGCGGTCGCGCTGATCTCGACGACGACGCCGGAGAAGGGCGCAACGAGCGTGTGCTCCATCTTCATCGCCTCGATTACGGCAAGGCGGTGACCCTTGTCCACGGCGGCGTTCTTGTCCACGAGGAGGGCGAGCAGCTTGCCGTGCATGGGGGCACGGATGACGCCGTCGCCGCCGCCATGGTCGTGGTCCAGACCGCTTTCGTCGATCTGCACGACGGTCTGGCGGCCCCGGCGCAGCGCATAGACCACGCCGTCCGCGACGACGAGCCGCACATCTTCGGCGGCCACAACGCCGTCGAGCGAGGCAACCGGCCCGTCCGCGCGGAAGGCGACACGCGCTATGCGGCGCTCGCCGTCGACGAGGACCGGCAGCACCATCGCGCTCGAACCCGCAAGCGCGAAGCCGTCCGTCGCGAGCCAGGGCGAGCCCGCAGGCTCTCCCCGCGCGGCCGCCTCGCGGGCGAGCCGGCGCTGCTCGTCGGCCACGAGCGCGGCCACCGCGGCCGCAGCGGCCGCCCGGTCCGGCTCGTCCGCTGCGGGAGCAAGGTCGGCGAGGTGACGATCGATGAATCCGGTATCGAAATCGCCTGCGCGGAAGGCGGGCGCGCGGGCAAGCGCCGCGAGAAAGGCGGCATTGCTGCGCGGTCCGGCGATGAGCGTCCGCTCGAGCGCCTCGGCGAGGCGGTCGAGCGCCTGGGTGCGATCGGCCCCGTGCGCGACGATCTTCGCGATCATCGGGTCGTAGTACGGCGTTACCGTCATGCCGGCCTCGACGCCGCTGTCCACGCGGAGGCCCTCGCCGCGCGGGAATTCGAGCGCCACGAGGCGTCCCGTCGAGGGAACGAAGCCGCGGGTCGGGTCCTCGGCGTAAAGCCGCGCCTCCACCGCATGGCCGACGAGCGGCACCTCGTCCTGCGCGAGCGGCAGCCGCTCTCCGGCGGCAATGCGAAACTGCCATTCGACGAGATCGATTCCCGTCACGGCCTCCGTGACCGGATGCTCGACCTGCAGCCGTGTGTTCATTTCCAGGAACCAGAAGGCGTCCGGCTGCAGCCCCTCTGCGCCGGCGGCGATGAATTCGACCGTTCCGGCGCCGACATAGCCGACCGCCCTTGCGGCCGCGACGGCGGCCGCGCCCATGGCGCCGCGTACGGCCGGGGTCATGCCGGGCGCGGGCGCCTCCTCGATCACCTTCTGGTGCCGGCGCTGCAAAGAGCAGTCGCGTTCGTTGAGATGGATGCAGTGGCCGTGCGCGTCGGCGAAGATCTGGATCTCCACGTGGCGCGGCGCGGAAATGTACTTTTCGATCAGAACCCGGGAATCGCCGAAGGCGGCGGCCGCCTCGCGCATGGCGCCCTGCAGCGCCTCCTCGAAATCGGCATGCCGGTCGACGCGCCGCATGCCTTTGCCGCCGCCGCCGGCGACCGGCTTGATGAGAACGGGATAGCCGATCTCGTAGGCCTTTTCCTTGAGAAAGCGCGGGTCCTGCAATTCGCCGTGATAGCCGGGCACCACCGGAACGCCGGCCTTTTCCATCAGCGCCTTGGCCGCGTCCTTGAGGCCCATCGCGCGGATCGCGGCGGGCGGCGGGCCGACGAACGTCATGCCCGCCGCGGCCACGGCTTCGGCGAATTCCGCGTTCTCGGCGAGAAAGCCGTAGCCCGGGTGTACGCACTCCGCGCCGGCCTTGCGGCCGACGGCGATGAGACGCTCGGCGACGAGATAGCTCTCGCGCGCGGGAGCCGGCCCGATGTAATGGGCTTCGTCCGCGAGGCGGACGTGCAGCGCGTTCGCGTCGGCGTCGGAATAGACCGCGATGGTGCGCAGGCCGAGCCGCTTGGCGGTGCGCACGACGCGGCAGGCGATCTCGCCCCGGTTGGCAATGAGCACGGACGAAAACATGCAGCGCCTTGCCATGCACGACGCGGGCGTGCCCGCGAGAGTATCAGCTCCGTGGTCGATCACTACGGGCGGCGGCCGGCCGGCACAAGCTCCATCGGCGGCCCTGCGGTCTGGCTGTTGTTCTGGACGGCGGGGCGGCGCTCGGGAGCCGGGGCCGGGGGCCGCGGGGCCGCGGCGGCTCTCGGCGCG
>JADGHE010000030.1 GCA_019689555.1 Variibacter sp.
TAACGTCCATGAACGGGGCGTTGAGCGGCGATTCTGCGCGCTTCCGCTCGAGCCCACGCGATGTCCGCCTCGTCCAGCTGGACCGGGTAACGCCGGTAGGCCGAATAGTATGGAATTCGGTCCCCCATCCCTACGGCGGACCAGGCCTTGTTGTGGCTGAGCTCGCTGATTTCACGCGCCGAGCGCCCACGGACGAATTCCATCACCTCGTCAAGCAAACGCCGTTGCTGCTCGGTCAAATGGTCCGGGTTCGGTGGAACCTTGACGATGAAATCGTCCTTGGGACATCCGAAATAGTCACGCCGTCTGACCTCGAGAAAGCCTTGTGCCTGCAGGGTTTGCAAAGCCCACTGCAGATGGCGGGCGGCCGCGGCTGTTTCTGATGCTCCATCCCGGTGAGCGGCTGCCCGGTTGCCGCGTAGTGCAGCCTGTCCAGCCTGTCCGAGAAATACAGGACCTTGTGGAGCTTCACGCGGCCCAATTCCTCGACCGGCAATTCAGCGCAGATAATGAACAACCGCCGTCAGTTGTCGCGGTCGAACCGAACGTTTTCGTCCAGGCTGACGGTCTCAAATGGCATGGCCGAATCATAAGGGCCGCCGCGTCGGGCGCGCAAGCCGAATGCGTCACCGCGCTCGCCGCACTTGGACATAGAGCGCGCCGTCGCCGCCATGGGCGACATGGGCAGGCTCGAAGCCGACGACATAGGCGCGGAACTCCGGCAGCGACAGCCACTGCGGCACGAGCCGTCGCAACACGCCGCGCTCCTGCACCGGGTGCTCTTGCGCCGCCCGCGACCCCTTGCCGGTGATGACAAGAACCAGTTTTGCGCCGTCCGCCTGCGCCCCGCGCAGAAACCGCAGCAGGGCGCGGTGGGCGCGCTCTTGCGTGAGGCCGTGTAGGTCGATGCGCGCATCGAGCTCGGCGCGACCGCGCGCGAGGCGCTGGCGCAAGCGCCGCCCGAGCGGCGCAAGCGGCGGCGGCGCGGCCTTTCCGCCCGGCCCTGCGGACTTGAGCAGGGACCGGCCGGCCTTGCCCGCCCCCGCCCCTGCGAGAGCGTCCGCACCGGCCGCGTCGTCCTGGACGGCGGGCGCGGGCGGGCGCGGCTTGCGCCGCAGCGGCGCCACCGATCGCGTCACGCTGTCCCACAGCAGCCGCTCCTCCTCACTGAGCTCGCGCCTGCAGGCGCGCGCGGGTTGTTCCTCTCGGATCATCGTCATCGCTGCGGTTTCGGCGGCGGGAAGGGCACGGGCTGTTTCACGGCCGTGAGCGCGAGCGCGCGCGGCACCAGCATCACGAAGGTCCCGGGATGGCGGATCCGGCCCGCGGTGCGGCCCGCCTCCTCGCCGGCACCGAAATAGATGTCGGCCCGCGCGGGCCCGACGATGGCGGAGCCCGTATCCTGCGCGATCATCAGGCGGCGGAACGGCTCGAGCGTCTTGTCCTCCGCGAGCGGCAACCGGGCGTCGATCCAGAACGGCGTGCCGTAGGCGTGCAAACTGCGATCCACGGCGATCGACCGCCCGGCCGTCAAAGGCACGCCCTGCCCGCCGATCGCCTCCTGGTCGTGGGACAGTTCCGCGACCCGGAAGAAGATGTAGGAGCGGTTTTGCCGTCTGAGCTCCCTCGCCGCGTCGGGATGGGCCTGCATCCATTCGCGGATGCGATCCATCGACACGTCCTCTTTCGGCATCACGCCGCGTTGGACCAGAATCGCGCCGACCGGCGTATAGGGGTGCCCGTTGTGGGCGGCGTAGTTGAGCCGCAGGACGGTGCCGTCCTCGACGAGACGCACCCGCGCGGACCCCTGGATGTGCATGAAGAAGGCGTCGATCGGGTCCTTGAGCCAGCAGATCTCGAGCCCCTTGCCGTCGAGGGCGCCGTCCTCGATCGCGGCGCGGTCGTAGTAAGGCTCAATTTTGTTCTCGCCCACCTGTCGCCACACGCCGCCGCTGTTGGGGAACTGGGGACCCATGCGCCGCACCGCCGGAACGAGATCGTCGGGCGTGTGGTAGACCGGAATGGTGTATTCCGCCGTGCGCCGGCGCGAGCCCTCGACGATCGGCTCGTAGTAGCCCGTGAGAAAGCCTTCACCGCTCTCGAGCCTCGCGATCCGCACCGGCTTGAACCGCGATTCGAAGAACCTGCGCGCCGCCTCGGCCCGCGCCGGGCGGAGGGCCAAAGCCTCGGCGCAGATCTCGGCGAGGCGCGCCTCCATGGCGCGGGCTGCTCCCTCGGGCCGCTGCCGAACGAGAAGATTGCAGCTTGCGCGAAAGGTGTCGAAGGCGGCGGCGTGGTCGTCCGCCGCCCAGCCGGGCAGCGTCGACCAGGCAACGGGTTCGAGGCGGGCGTCAGGCAATCTGAGGACCGGCGCCTCGCCCCGCGCCGGGAACCCGAGGGAGACGGCGGAAAGGACGATCAGGGTCAGCGGTAACAGGCGGGCACCGGGACCGGCCGGCATCGTCCACCCTGGCTAGGCTCCTGCCTCGGTCGCGATCAACTTCCAGTTCGGATCGCGCGAGGAGACGTCGCGCGCGAACGTCCATATGTCGGTGACTTCGGTGACCTTGTCCGGCGACCCGTCGATGACCGTGCCCGACCGGTCGCGGGTCGCGGAGACGAGCTGCGACACGAAACGCACGGTGAGTTGCGCCGTCCTGCCCCGCAGTTCCGCAGCCGTGATCTCGGTCTTGTCGATGGAGACGAACCGGGTCTCGACCGTTTCGCCCTTGGCTTCGCGCTCCCGGATGGCCGCCTCGAAGCCGTCGTAGACCTCGCGCGAGAGCAGATGGCGCAGCGTGCGCCGGTCCCCCTCCGCAAAGGCGATCACCACCATTTCGTAGGCCGCCCGGGCGCCGGCGAGGAAATGATTGGCGTCGAAGCTGCGGTCCGCGGCGGCGATGGCGTCCAGACCGGCGGCCACCGCCGAGCCCGGCGCGGCGACGCCCTGCCAGCGATTGGCGGGTTTGGCCTCGTCCCGATCAGCCCCTGGCGCCTGGGCGGGCGCCTCGGCGCCGCGGGGCGGCAGCGCCACCACCTTGTCGCCCGCGGAGCTGCGCACCGCATCCCGGCCGGACAGCGGATCGTAAGGCGGCCGCTCGCGGCCCGTCCGCTGCCCGAGCACGCTGCGCAGACGCAGGAAAATGAACACTGCGAGCGCCAGGAAAATAATGGTGTAAATGTCGAACACGTCTCGCATGCTCTAGGCGGTCGTCGGGGGCCGGACGTTACGCGATCAGGTGGTCAAGCGCGTCAGCGTTATGTAGGGGCCGGACCGGCGCAATCCAGAGGCGCCCTCGATTGTTGTTGGCTGTCCTTCCGGACACCGGACACCTTAGACGATCGGGCCACGCCCGCCAACATCGCGCCTGCCGGTGCCGCCGCGCCCCGGCGCGGACAGGCGAACGCTTGTCGGCCGCGGGCTGCTATGTTAGCCACACTGGACTTCTTTGCACGGCCGCATTCCGCGGCCATAAGGACAAGAAAATGACGAACGGCGCGAACGGCGGACAGGCCCAGGAACAGCCGCCACAGCTCAATGTCCTGGCCCAGTATATCAAAGATTTCTCCTTCGAGAACCCGCACGCGCCGCGCTCGCTGAATCCGAATCAGCCGCAGCCCAGCATCAACATTCAGATCAACGTCAACGCCAAGCCGGTCGCCGCGAGCGACTACGAGGTGGAGCTGAAGCTCGAAGGCAAGGCGGAGAGCGGGGGCAGCGTGCTGTTCAGCTTCGACCTGCTCTATGCGGGCATCTTCCGGCTCACCAACATCCCGCAGGAAAGCATCCACCCGGTCATGATGATCGAGTGCCCGCGGCTGCTGTTTCCCTTCGCCCGCGAGATCATCGCGAATGCGGTCCGCAACGGAGGCTTCCCGCCCCTGCTGATCGACCCGGTGGATTTCGTGGGCCTCTATCGGCAGCGCCTCGCGGAGCTGCAGGCGCAGGGAGCCGCGAGCCAAGTCACCTGAACGTCAGGCCGCCGGCGCGGCGGCCTGCTGCGGTTCGCTTTCCGGGACTTCGTAGTCTCGCCAGATCGCGTCCGGCCCGAGAGTCGCCACGAAGGCGGCGTGCGCGGCGCGCTCCTCCGCCGTCAGGCGCGGCGCAAGCGGCTGCGGCCGGGTTTTGTGCAGCACACCGACCACGCCCGGCGCGGCCGCAGGGATGACCTCCGTAAATCCGAGCTGCGCCTGCCGCGCGCCGATCAGCTCCAGATAGACCTCGGCGAGAATCTCGGCATCGAGCAGCGCGCCGTGCTTGGTGCGACGGGAATTGTCAATCCCGTAACGCGCGCACAGATCGTCGAGGCGGTTGGACCCGCCCGGGTGCTTCCGCCGGGCGAGCATCAGCGTGTCGACGAGCCGCTCGCGCGAGAGCGGAGCGCGGCCCAGCCGCTCCAGCTCGGCGTTCAGGAAGGCGAGGTCGAACGTCCCATTGTGGATCACGAGCGGCGAATCGCCGAGGAAGGCCAGCAGGTCATCGGCCACCTCGGCAAAAACGGGCTTGTCCCGCAGGAACTCCTCCGAGAGGCCGTGCACCGCCAGGGCCTCTGCGGGCATGTCCCGCTCGGGATTGAGATAGACGTGAAAGGTCTTGCCGGTGGGGAAGCGGTTCAGGAGCTCGACGCAGCCGATTTCGACGATGCGATGCCCCTGAAAAGGGTCGAGACCCGTCGTTTCCGTATCGAGCACGATCTCGCGCATGCGCCTTCCCTAGTGCCGTTAGTGCCGTTTCATCTCGAATGGACGGACGCGCCGCGCGCAGTTTTCTGCGGGAGCTGGAGGGCGGGACGCGTCGGCCTTTCCGCCTCCCCGGGACAGGGAAGGTCGACCGCGAAGTGATCGCGAGGGGGTCGAGAGCTTTTCGCAAAGCGCTTCCGCTCATCCGAACTCCGCTAGCCCGCCCGAGGCAGGACGGGTCGCCCCAGAATCACCGCGGCGGCACGGAGGATGCCACGAACCTGAGCGCGGGCGGAATCGAAACCGCGCGAAGTGTCCACGATGAAATGCGCCCGGCGCCGCTTCTCGGCGTCAGGCATTTGCCTCGCGAGAATGGCGGCGAACTTCTCCGCGGTCATGCCGGGCCGGGCCAGCACGCGCGCCCGCTGCACCGCGGCGGGGGCGGAGACGACGACGACGGCGTCCACCCGGTCCTCGCCGCCGGTCTCGAACAGCAGGGGAATGTCGAGCACGACGATGCGCGCGCCGCGCGCGGCCGCGGCCTCGAGAAAGCGCTCCCCCTCGCGCCGCACGAGGGGGTGGATCAAGGCTTCGAGCCGCGCCATGGCGGGCGGATCGTCGAGCACGGCCCTCGCCAGGCGCTCGCGATCGACCTTGCCGTTGACGGTGACGCCCGGGAAGGCGGCTTCGATCGGCCCCACGGCCTCGCCCTCGTACAGGCGATGGACCACATGGTCGGCATCGTGGACGGGGATGCCCTCGGCCGCGAACATGGCCGCCGTGGTGGACTTGCCCATGCCGATCGATCCGGTCAGGCCCAAAAGCAGCATCGTCCGCTCCCGCAGGCCCCCGGCCGCCCCGCCCTAGGCTATGACATGGCCGCCGCTTCGCAGATAAGCGAGCAGGGGAAGGAGCGGCAGGCCGAGAATCGTGAAATAGTCGCCGTCGATGCGCTCGAACAGGTGAACGCCGAGCCCTTCGAGCTGGTAGCCGCCGACGCTCGCGAGGGCAGCCTCGCCGGCTTCGTCGAGATAGCGCTCCAGGAAGGAGTCCGAGAACGGCCGCATGGTGAGACGCGCGGTGGCGACGTGCGAGAACAGCCGCTCGCCGTCCCTCCAGAGGCTCACCGCGGCGTGCAGCTCGTGGGTGCACCCGCGCAGCCGCGACAACTGCTCGCGCGCGGCCGTGCGGTCGCACGGCTTCGAGAAAACGCGGTTTGCGCAAGCCAGCGTCTGGTCTGCCCCCAGCACCAGGCGTCCCGGACAGTGCCGCGCGACCGCCTGCGCTTTAGCGTCCGCCAGCATGAGGGCGAGCGCCGCGGGCTCGCTCGGCGCCGCCTGCCGCTCGAGGGCGCGCTCGTCGAGATCGGCCGGACGCACGTCGCAGGGAATGCGGGCCGCTTCCAGGAGGGCCCGCCGCGCCGCGCTGCGGGAGGCGAGCACCAACGGCCGGTCGAGATTCCAAAGCGCCATCTCACGTCGTCGTCTGCCGGCGCCGTTCGGCGAGAAGGGTCATCACGGCGGCGGCGGTCTCCTCGATGGATCGGCGCGTCACGTCGATGCTCGGCCAGTTGTGGCGCGCGCAAAGCCGGCGCGAGAAGGCAACCTCCTCGGCCACGAGCTGGCGGTCGACATAGGCCTCGTCCTCGCCCTTGACGTTGAGCCCGAGCAGGCGGTTCTGCCGGATCTGGACGATCCGCTCCGGGCTCGCATAGAGCCCCACGATGAGCGGGTGCTTGAGCTGGGTCAACTGCGGGGGAAGCGGCACGTTGGGCACGAGCGGCACGTTGGCGGTCTTGATGCCGCGGTTGGCAAGATAGATCGAGGTCGGCGTCTTGGACGTGCGCGAGACGCCAATCAGCACCACGTCCGCGCTTTCGAGATCCTCCGTGTGCTGCCCGTCGTCGTGCAGCATCGTGTAGTTGAGCGCGTCGATGCGCTTGAAGTACTCGGCGTTGAGGGTGTGCTGGGCGCCGATGCGCTGAGTCGTTTCCGCCCCGAGATAGCTCTGGAAGAGCTGCAGCACCGGGCCGAGGATCGACAGATAGGGCACGCCGAACTCCCGACACTTGCTCTCGAGGCGCGCGGTGAGGCTCGGCTCCAGGAGCGTGTAGAGCACGATGCCGGGGGAGGCCTCGATCTCGGCGATGACGCGCTCGAGCTGCTTCGGCGTGCGCACGAGCGGATAGACGTGTTCGATCGCCGTTATGTTCTCGTACTGGGCGGTGGCCGCGCGCGCGACCGTGATCAGCGTTTCGCCGGTCGCGTCCGAGACGAGATGGAGGTGGAAGAAGCTGCCGCTACGTTCGGGCATGGGCCACCGATGCACAGACCCCGTGGATCGCTGTGGATGACGGTTCAAAAGGCCATGGCCGAAACCCGCAGGCAAGCGCGCTGACGGGGACGGCCTTCGATTCCTTCACAATCCATCCCGCGTGAAGGACTTCGCGCCGGCCCTGTGGACGGCGACAAGCTGGGGATCGGATGGGCATGGCGCAGCCGCGGTCCCGCGCGAATCGGCGGACAAACGGGCACTGCACGGCGCATGCGCCCGGTGCGTCGGACCGCTGTGAATTGCGGGAACAGTGAAAAGCCGGGGGAGTGCTTGTTCGGCGCGAGTCATGAGTCTAATCAACGCCCAAGGAATCGTAAAAGTTAAGAATGTCTTAAAGGATTTCAGGTCCACGGTGTGAACGCCGCCTCTACCCGCAAACCGCTGCTCAATGTGCTCGCCGGCAATCGGGAACCGGTTCCGCCCATATGGCTGATGCGCCAGGCCGGACGGTACCTGCCCGAATACCGGGAGTTGCGGGCGCGGGCCGGAAGCTTCCTCGATCTGTGCTTTACGCCGGAACTGGCGGCCGAGGCCACGCTGCAGCCCGTGCGGCGGTTCGGTTTTGATGCGGCGATCCTGTTCTCCGACATCCTTGTCGTGCCGTACGGGCTGGGCCGCCGGGTGAGCTTCGAGGCCGGGGAGGGTCCCCGGCTCGATCCTCTCGAGACGCCCGCGGCGATTGCGGCGCTGCCGCCGCGTCTCGACCCCTCGGTTGTCGAGCCGGTCTACGAGGCGATCAGGCTCGTTCGCTGCGAGCTTGCGCCGTCCGTCGCGCTGCTCGGCTTCTGCGGCGCGCCCTGGACGGTCGCAACCTACATGATCGCGGGCCGCGGCACGGCGGATCAGGCGCCGGCGCGGCTCTTCGCCTATCACGAACCGGAAGCGTTCGGCCGGCTCATGGATCGCCTCGCCTCGGCCTCGGTCGAGTATCTGGTCGGGCAGTTCCGCGCCGGGGTCGACGCGGTGCAGATCTTCGACACCTGGGCGGGCGTGCTGCCGGCGGCCGAGTTCGCGCGCTGGTGCATCGAGCCGGTGCGGCGGATCGTCGCTGCGGTGCGCGCCGAGGTGCCGGGGGCGAAGATCATCGGCTTTCCGCGCGGGGTCGGCACCTCCCTTGCGGCCTATGTCGAGAACGTGGCGGTGGACGCCGTGAGCCTCGACTGGACGGTCGATCCCGGCTTCGTGCGGGACCGGATCCAGAGCCGCGTGGCGGTGCAGGGCAATCTCGACCCCCTCGCCCTCGTCGCGGGCGGGACCGCACTCGATCGCGGGGTGGACGCGGCGCTCGCGAGCTACGGGGAGCGGCCGTTCATCTTCAATCTTGGGCACGGCATTCTTCCCGAAACGCCGCTCGCGCATGTGGAACGGATGGTGGAACGGGTGCGGAGGGCTGCATGAAGAAACCGACCACGCGGGCCTTCACGGCGCTCGCCGTGACGGCGGCGCTGTTCGGAGGTCTCGTGCTGTGGAACCCGTCGGGGCTCTATCTCTGGCTCAAGGCCGCGCATGTGGTCGCCGTCATCGCCTGGATGGCGGGGATGCTCTACCTGCCGCGATTGTTCGTCTACCACAGCGAGGCCGGGCCGGGTTCGTCCCAGTCGGAGACGTTCAAGGTGATGGAACGTCGGCTGCTGGTGGCAATTATCAACCCGGCGATGGTTCTGACCTGGGTGCTCGGGCTGTGGCTGGCCTGGGAGGGTGGCTTCTTCCGTAGCGGTTGGCTGCACGCGAAACTGGCTCTCGTCCTCGCGATGTCCGGCTTGCACGGCTACTTGTCGGCCGCGGTGCGGGCGTTCGCCGAGGACCGCAACACCCGCTCGCCCCGCCACTGGCGGATCGTGAACGAGGTGCCGACTGTGCTGATGATCCTCGTCGTCGTTCTGGTGATCGTAAAACCGTTCTGAAAGACGCGGCGAGGCCTCTTGCACCCCGCTCCGGCTTTTCCTATGTTCGAGTCACCTCCCCGAACGCAGGCGGATGCTTTCGAGTTTCGGTCAGAATTGATCGGCCGACGCATCGGGGTATCCGAAGCCTGTTGAGGCTTCGCTGCGCCGAAGACCTGCGATCAGTCCCTTCCCTGAGCCAGCGTCGACACGACTTTTCAGGCGCCGCCGGTTTTTCCCATAGGGCTACCCGCATGCGGGAAATGAAACTTCAGGACTTGAAATCCAAAAGCCCCGCGGAGCTGCTCGCCTTCGCGGAAGAGCATCAGATCGAGAACGCCAGCACCATGCGCAAGCAGGAGCTGATGTTCGCGATTCTCAAGCAGCTCGCGGCCAAGGACATCGACATCATCGGGGAAGGCGTCGTCGAGGTGTTGCCGGACGGGTTCGGCTTCCTGCGCTCGCCGGAAGCCAATTATCTTCCCGGCCCGGACGACATCTACGTTTCGCCTTCCCAGATCCGTCGCTTCGGCCTGCGCACGGGCGACACGATCGAGGGCGACATCCGCAGCCCGAAGGAGGGCGAGCGCTATTTCGCGCTCCTCAAGGTCAACTCGATCAACTTCGAGGATCCCGAGAAGGCGCGGCACAAGATCAATTTCGACAATCTGACGCCGCTCTATCCCGACGAGCGGCTGAAGATGGAATACGAGGACCCGACCAAGAAGGACCTTTCGGCGCGGGTCATCGACATCGTCGCGCCCATCGGCAAGGGCCAGCGGGCGCTCATCGTCTCACCGCCGCGCACCGGCAAGACGGTGCTCTTGCAGAACATCGCCCACTCGATCACCCACAACCATCCGGAGTGCTACCTCATCGTGCTGCTCATCGACGAGCGGCCGGAGGAGGTGACCGACATGCAGCGCTCGGTGAAGGGGGAGGTGATCTCCTCCACCTTCGACGAGCCGGCAGCGCGGCACGTGCAGGTCGCCGAGATGGTGATCGAGAAGGCCAAGCGCCTGGTCGAGCATGGGCGCGACGTCGTGATCCTGCTCGATTCAATCACCCGACTGGGGCGGGCCTATAACACCGTGGTGCCGTCCTCGGGCAAGGTGCTGACGGGCGGCGTGGACGCCAACGCCTTGCAGCGACCGAAGCGCTTCTTCGGGGCAGCGCGCAACATCGAGGAAGGCGGCTCGCTCACCATCATCGCGACCGCGCTCATCGACACCGGCAGCCGCATGGACGAGGTCATCTTCGAGGAGTTCAAGGGCACCGGCAATTCGGAGATCATCCTCGACCGCAAGGTGGCCGACAAGCGCACCTTCCCCGCGATCGACATCACGCGCTCCGGCACCCGCAAGGAGGAGCTCCTGGTGCCGCCGGATCAGCTCAAGAAGATGTACATCCTGCGCCGCATCCTGAACCCGATGGGCACGATGGATGCCATCGACTTCCTGCTCGACAAGCTGCGCAACACCAAGAACAACGCCGAGTTCTTCGAGTCGATGAACACCTGAGGCGGGCCCCGCGCGCTTTCGCGGCGGCCCGACGCGGGGCGTGGCGGCGATCGGCCGCCTCACGCCGCGCAAATCGGCCTGCGCCGCAGGCGGAAACGGCAGCACGGCCGCGGCCGCAGGGCGTCAGGTCGAGAAGGCGATGGGCTCTCCGCCGCGCATCGCCTGCACCGTGTCGAGCAGGGCGGCGGGTTCCGTAACCGGCAGGGAACAATACTGGCCGACGCAGACGAAGGCGGCGGTCTGCCGATTGGCGGCGGCGAGCTTCGCCTGCGCCGGATGGGTGGCCGGAAGGGCCTCGGCGTCGGGCGAGCGCACGACCACGGTTTCGAGGAACGGCAGGAGGGCGGCGGCCGCAAGAAGCGGGGCGGCGCGCTCGTCGGGCCCCGTGATGACGATCTCGGCCGCGCGCAGACGGAAATCGAGGGCGTTGAGCAGCGCCGCGTGACCGAACAGGTTTTCGGCGGCGAGCGGGATCACTCCGTCGAACAGGCGGTCGGCGCGGTCGCGCCAGGATTCGTCGCCCGTGAGGATGGCGAGGCGGACAAGGTTTTCGGCCGCGACCGCATTGTGATTTTCGACGGCGTCGTCGATCGTCGCGTGGGGTCGGACGATGAGGCCGGTCGCGTCGTCCGCGGTGAGATAGTAGCCGCCCGTCTCCGGGTCGGCATGATGGCGTTCGAGCGCGGTCTGCCAGGCGAGCGCGCGGTCGAGATAGGGGCGGTCGCCGGTCGCCTCGTAGAGGGCGAGGGCGGCGCGGATCATCCAGGCGAAATCCGAGGCAAGGCCCGGAAAGAGGAGGTGGCCCTCGCGCCAGGAATGGCCGAGCCGATCGCCGCGCGTCATCGATTCGGCCACGAAACGAAATGCCGCGGCCGCGCGGGCGATCCATTCGGGGGCCTGGAAGACGAGCCCGGCGCGGACGAGGGCGGCGATCATCAGGCCGTTCCAATCGGCAAGCACCTTGTCGTCGAGTCCCGGAGGCACGCGCCGGGCGCGCGCGGCGAAGAGCTTGGCCCGCAGCGCGGCAAGGCGCGCCTCGTCGTCGGCGCTCGCGGGCGGCGCGTCGAGCCGGTTGAGGATCGTGCGCCCTTCGAAATTGCCCTCGGGGGTGACCCCGTAGAAGCGGGCGAAGAAGGCCGCGTCCTCGGCCCCAAGGACGCGCTCGATCTCGTCGGCGGTCCAGACGTAGAACTTCCCTTCCTCTCCTTCGGAGTCCGCATCGAGCGAGGAGGCGAAGGCGCCTGCGGGCGTCGTCATCTCGCGCGCGAGCCACGCGACGGTTTCGGCGGCGCGGGCGCGGAAGAGGGGGTTGCGCGAGCGCTGCCAGGCGAGGGCGAGAAGCTGCAGCAGGTGCCCGTTGTCGTAGAGCATCTTCTCGAAATGCGGCACGAGCCAGCGCTCGTCGACCGTGTAGCGGGAGAACCCGCCGCCGAGGTGGTCGTAGATGCCGCCGGCGCACAGGCGCTCGAGGGTGTATTCGATGGCGTGGAAGTAGCGCTTCTCGCCCGTGCGCAGTCCCGCGCGCCAGAGCATCTCGAAGATCGGGGACTGTGGGAACTTCGGCGCGCCCTGGAGGCCGCCGTTGACGGAGTCCATGCCGGCGAGGATGCGCCGCGAGATGTCGTCGAGCTGGGCTTCCCCGAGCACGATCCGGCCCTGTGGGCGGGCGCGCGCGGCGAGGCGGTGCATCAAGGCGCGGCGGTTGTGCTCGATGCGGTCCGGCTCCTCGCGAAACAGGCGGGCGACCTCGCGCAGCACGTCGACGAAGGCGGGGCGGCCGTAGCGGGCCGTCTTGGGGAAGTAGGTGCCGCCCCAGAAGGGTTCGCCCTCCGGGCTCAGGAACATTGTGAGGGGCCAGCCGCCCTGCTCGCCGAGATGGTGCAGCGCCGTCATGTAGATCTGGTCGATGTCGGGCCGCTCCTCGCGATCGACCTTGATGTTCACGAACAGCTCGTTCATGACCTGGGCGGTTGCCGGGTCCTCGAAGCTTTCGTGCGCCATCACGTGACACCAGTGGCAGGCCGCGTAACCGATGGAGAGCAGGATCGGCTTGCGCGTGCGGGCGGCCTCGGCCAGCGCTTCCGGCCCCCACGGCCACCAGTCCACGGGATTGTCCTTGTGCTGAAGGAGGTAGGGGCTTGTCTCGTGGGCGAGACGATTGCCGCCGGATGAAGATGCAGTCATATGCGCCTCGCTGCGAGCGGATTGGGCCACGAAGGCGTGCGCGACGCAAGGACAATGCAATCGCGCGTCAAGGGTTGAGGCCGCAAATGAGCGCGGTTCCGTCCGCCCCCTTACGAGTTCGGAGCATACGCATTTGTTGCAAGAGGTGAGCAAGAGTTCGGCAACCATTTTCGCCCTGTCCTCGGGCCGGCCACCCGCGGCGATCGCGGTGGTGCGGGTTTCCGGTCCCGCGGCGCGCCTCGCGTTGGAGAAGCTCACGGGCAGGGTGCCGGAGCCGCGCAAGGCGGCACTGGCGCTCGTGCGCGATCCCAGGACGGGGGAGGCGATCGACCAGGCTCTGACTCTGTGGTTTCCCGGCCCGGGCAGCGAAACCGGGGAGGACATGGCCGAATTCCAACTTCACGGCGGACTGGCGGTCGTTGCCGCCACACTCGAGGCGCTCGGGCGGCTGCCGGGATTTCGGCCGGCGGAGGCGGGAGAGTTCACGCGGCGGGCATTCGTCAACGGGCGCCTCGATCTCACCGCGGTCGAGGCCTTGGCGGACCTGATCGGCGCGGAGACTGAGGCGCAGCGGCGCCAGGCGGTGCGGCAGCTCCGCGGCGCGCTCGGCAAGCGGGCGGAAGCCTGGCGCAGCCGTATCATCGAACTGCAGGCACTCATCGAGGCGAGCTTGGATTTTTCCGACGAGGGGGACGTGCCGGCCGATCTCGTGGAAACGGTCCTGCGTGGTGCGGGAGAGTTGGAGCGGGAGATCCGGCAGGTGCTCGCCGACGGGGGCCGGGGGGAACGCCTGCGCGACGGCCTGACCATCGCCATCGCGGGGCCGCCCAATGCAGGGAAGTCGACGCTGTTCAACTGGCTGGCGGGGCGGGAGGCGGCGATCGTTTCGCCCTATCCCGGGACCACGCGCGACGTGCTGGAGGTGCATCTGGAGCTCCTCGGCTATCCGGTCACCGTGCTCGACACCGCCGGCGTGCGCATGAGCGACGATCCGGTGGAGCGGGAGGGCATCTTCCGGGCTCGTGCGCGCGCGGCGGAGGCGGATCTCGTGCTGTGGGTGGTCGATGCGACCGCGGACGGCGCGGGCGATTGCGATCTGGCGCGGCGGGGCGGAGCGGATCAGGGGTCCGTGTGGCGCGTCTTCAACAAGGCGGATCTCATCGATTCGGACGCGAAACGGTCGGCGCTCGGGGAGATGAAAAGTGCGGGCGACCGCTCCTTTGTCGTCTCGGCGCTGACGGAAAAGGGCCTGCCGGAGCTGCTGGCGGCGCTGGGGGACTTCGCGCGGGATCGCTTGTCGGCCGGCGACAGCGTGCTGATCACGCGCGCCCGGCACCGCCATGCGCTGAACGAAGCCGCCGAGGCGCTGGGCCGGGTGGCCGCCCGGGGCGCGGCGCAGGAGGACCTCATCGCCGAGGATCTGCGGGTCGCGGCGGCGTGCATGGGCCGGCTGGTGGGGCGCATCGACGTCGAGGACGTGCTGGATGCAATATTTCGGGACTTCTGCATCGGGAAGTGACGGTCGGTGTTTCACGTGAAACACCGATTCGATTCCGTAACGATTGTCCGCCGGCCGGGACGGGCGGATTAACGCGCCGTCGGGCCGGGCCCGAGCCAAGACAGGAAACGGAGTTCGGCGATGACCGCGCGATTTGACGTGGTGGTGGTGGGGGGCGGGCATGCCGGCTGCGAGGCCGCGGCCGCGGCGGCGCGGTGCGGCGCACGCACGGCGCTCGTCACGCATCAGTTCCGCACGATCGGCGCCATGTCGTGCAACCCGGCGTTCGGCGGCCTAGGGAAGGGGCATCTCGTGCGCGAAATCGACGCCCTGGACGGCCTGATGGGCCGGGCGGCCGATCTCGCCGGCATCCAGTTCCGCGTGCTCAACCGCCGCAAGGGCCCGGCGGTCCGCGGGCCCCGCGCCCAGGCGGACCGCAAGCTTTACGCGCGCGCGATGCAGGCGGCCATCCGCGCCACCGCGAACCTCGAGGTCATCGAAGGGGAGGTCGAGGACCTCGTGGTGGCTGGTGGCGCGGCGGGAGGCGTGCGGCTCGCGGACGGCCGGGTTCTTGCGGCCGGCGCCGTCGTGCTCACGACGGGCACGTTTCTGCGCGGGCTCATCCATATCGGCGAACAGCAGATACCCGCCGGGCGGGTGGGGGAGCCGCCGTCCATCGGGCTCGCCGCGACCTTGGCCCGTCTCGGGCTCGCGCTGGGGCGGATGAAGACGGGCACGCCGCCGCGCCTCGACGGGCGGACCATCGATTGGGCGGCGCTGGAAATGCAGCCGGGCGACGATCCGCCGGAGCCGTTCTCGGTGATGACGGACGCGCTGCCGAATCCGCAGGTCCAGTGCGGCATCACCCACACGACGGAGGCCACCCACGCGGTCATCCGCGCGAACGTCCATCGCTCGCCCATGTATTCGGGCCAGATCAAGAGCCGCGGGCCGCGCTATTGTCCCTCGATCGAGGACAAGATCGTCCGTTTCGCGGATCGCGACAGCCACCAAATCTTTCTCGAGCCGGAAGGGCTGGACGACCATACCGTCTACCCGAACGGCATTTCCACCTCCCTGCCGGCCGACGTGCAGGCCGCCCTGGTCGCCACGATCCCGGGCCTCGAGCGCGCGCGCATCATCCGCCCGGGTTATGCCATCGAATACGATCATGTGGACCCGCGGGAGCTCTCGCACAGCCTCGAGTGCAAGCGCCTGCCCCGGCTGTTTCTCGCCGGACAGATCAACGGCACCACCGGATACGAGGAGGCGGGCGCGCAGGGGCTGATTGCGGGGCTCAACGCCGCAGCCCGGGCGGGCGGGAGCGCGCCCATCGTCATCGACCGCGCCGAAGGCTATGTCGGGGTGATGATCGACGACCTCGTGACGCGCGGGGTCACCGAGCCATACCGCATGTTTACGTCGCGCGCCGAGTACCGGCTCTCGCTGCGGGCGGACAATGCCGATCAGCGGCTGACCGGCCGCGGCATCGCGCTCGGCTGCGTCGGCGCCGAGCGCCGCCGCCGGTACGAGGCCAAGATGGCGGCGCTCGAGGAGCTGCGGCGGCTCGCCCGTTCGCTCACCCTGACGCCGAACGAGGCGGCCCGGCACGGGCTCTCCCTCAACATGGACGGCCAGAGGCGCTCCGCCTTCGACCTTTTGTCCTATCCGAACATCGGGTTCGCGGATCTGGTGCGCGTCTGGCCGCAGCTCGGCGCGTTCCCCGCGGCGGTCGCCCAGCAGCTCGAAATCGACGCGCGTTATGCCGTCTACCTCGACCGCCAGGCGGCCGACATCGCGGCCTATCGCCGAGACGAGAGCCTGAGGCTGCCGCCCGACCTCGACTATGAGGCGATCCGCGGGCTGTCCACCGAAGTCCGCCAGAAGCTCGCCGCCGCGAGGCCCGAGACGATCGGCCAGGCCGCGCGGATCGACGGCGTGACGCCCGCCGCGTTGACGCTGCTTGCGGCGCGGGTGCGCCGCGGCGGTGCCCTGAGCCGCGCCGCGTCATGAGCCGGAGCGGCGGCACGGTCCCGAATCTCGAGCGCGACAAGGCGCAGGCCCTCGCGCTCACCCCTGTTTCACGTGAAACGGAGGCGCGCCTCGACCGGCTGGTCGAGCTCCTTCTTTTATGGCAGGGGCGCATGAATCTCGTGGCGGCCTCGACCCTGCCGACCCTGTGGACGCGCCATATCGCCGATTCGCTGCAATTGATCCCGCTCGCGCCGGAGGCGCGCATATGGATCGACCTCGGCACCGGGCCGGGCTTTCCGGGGCTCGTCATCGCCTGCGCGCTCGCCGAGCGCGCCGGCGCCACGGTGCATCTCGTCGAAAGCAACAGCCGCAAGGCCGCCTTCCTGCGGGAGGCTGCGCGCGTCACCCAAGCGCCGGCGCAGGTCCACCTTGAGCGCATCGAGGATTTCGTCGCCGCCTGGGCGCAGCCCGCCGACGTCGTGACCGCGAGGGCGCTTGCACCGCTGCCGCGCCTCATCGCCTACGCCGCGCCGCTGTTGGAAAAGGGCGCGCGCGGCCTGTTTTTGAAGGGGCAAGATTTAGACACCGAATTGACCGAAACTGCAAAATGTTGGAAAGTTGAAGCCGACATCGTCCCCAGCGTGACCGATTCCCGCGGCCGGATCCTCATCGTCCGCGGCGTGCAACGGCTTCACCCTCCAGGGCTCTTTGGATTCTGAATCGAATCGATTCGACGGCGGAACGATTGCGGCGATTGCAATGACGACCATGGCTCGCATGCGGGTGCTCGCCCTGGCCAATCAGAAGGGAGGCGTCGGAAAAACCACCACGGCCATCAATCTCGGCACCGCGCTTGCGGCGATCGGCGAGCGCGTGCTCATCGTCGACCTCGATCCGCAGGGCAACGCCTCGACCGGCCTCGGCATCGGCCAGCGCGAGCGACAGCGCTCCACCTACGATGTGCTTCTCGGCGATCTGCCCTTGCGCGAGGCCGTGCGCGAGACGGCGGTGCCGCGGCTGCACATCGTGCCGGCGACCGTGGACCTGTCCGGCTTCGAACTTCAGGTTGCTAACGACCGCAACCGCGCGTTCCGGCTGCGCAACGCCCTCGCCGCGCTTAATGCCGGCGCCGCGCCTGACGCCGACTATACCTATGTGCTGATCGACTGCCCGCCCTCGCTCAATCTCGTCACCGTCAACGCCATGGTCGCGGCCGACGCCATCTTGGTGCCGCTGCAGTGCGAGTTCTTCGCGCTCGAGGGCCTCTCGCAGCTGCTCAAGACGGTGGAGCAGGTGAAGGCCACGCTGAACCCGGCGCTGGCGATCCACGGAATCGTGCTCACCATGTACGACGCGCGCAACAACCTCTCCGGCCAGGTGGTGGCGGACGTGCGCGGCTTCATGGGCGACAAGGTCTATCAGACGATCATCCCGCGCAATGTGCGCGTTTCGGAGGCGCCGTCGCACGGCAAGCCGGTGCTGCTCTACGACCTCAAATGCGTTGGCAGCCAGGCCTATCTGCGGCTCGCCTCCGAGATCATCCAGCGTGAGAAGGCTCTGCGGGCGGCGTGATGGCGGAGGACGCGGCAAGGCCCCGGCTGGGGCGCGGCCTGGCGGCGCTGATCGGCGACGTTGGCGACGAGCAGGCGGTGATCGAGCGCGCGCGCGGCCAGCGCCGCGTGCCGATCGAATTTCTGCGGCCGAACCCGCGCAATCCCCGCCGCGACTTCAGCCAGGCCGAGCTCGAGGAGCTCGCGGCCTCGATCCGCGAACGCGGCATCATCCAGCCGATCCTGGTGCGCGCGGTGCGCGGCGTGCCCGACGCCTACGAGATCATCGCCGGCGAGCGGCGCTGGCGCGCCGCCCAGCAGGCCGGCCTGCACGACGTGCCGATCGTCGTCGTCGAAGCGAGCGACCGCGAATCGCTCGAACTCGCCATCATCGAAAACGTCCAGCGCGAGGACCTCAACCCGATCGAGGAAGCCATGGGCTACGCCGCGCTGGGGGAGGAGTTCGGCTACAGCCAGGACGAAATCGCCCGGATCGTTGGCAAGAGCCGGCCGCACGTCGCCAACACGCTGCGGCTGTTGAAGCTCCCGGACACGGTGAAGGCCCATGTCCGCGCGGGCAAACTCACGGCCGGACACGCCCGTCTGCTGGTCGGGCAGCCGAACGCGGAGGAGCTCGCCGAGGAGATCATCGCGCGCGGGCTCAATGTGCGCCAGGTCGAGGCCATGGCCCGCGCCGACGGCGCCGCGCAGGCGCGGGCCGTGCGCAAGCCCCGCGCCGCCAAGGACGCCGACACGCTGGCGCTCGAAAAGCGCGTCTCCGACGCGCTGGGGCTCGAGGTCAGCGTCGACCACCGGGGCGACGGCGGCACCCTGCACATCCGCTACCGCAGCCTCGAGCAGCTCGAGGACGTGCTGCGCCGGCTCGAGCGGCCCTGAGCAAGGCTGCACGACGGTCGTCGACCAGATCGTTCATGCGCGCTTTCAAAGCATCGGAGGCGGCGGGAGCCGGCATCGATTGCTATTTCTACGGGATCGTCCCCTTAAAGCACATATTGCCAAAAAGCACATATTGCTAAAGTCGGACGCTGCGCAGTTTGAGCCAGCCAACCAACTCATCAAAAGACATTTCACGGTTGACGACCGCCAGAACCATGGCCTCCAGGGCAGCCTCGATGGACCCGTTCACCCCTGTCGGTTGGCGCAGACGATACCCGCTTCTGAGCAAGAAGGTGCAACTGAATGAGAGTGGTTCTTTTGTTGCCATCTGCAAAGCCGTGATTGCTGGCCATTGACTGAACCAGCGCGGCTGCCTTCCTCTCGATGGTTCTGTAATACCGCTATAGGGGCGCTCAATGGCCGATTGCACCAAAGGGAGGTTCGGAATCCCGTCAACACCACCAAATTTAAGCGCACGTTTGGTGGGCGCTTAACGCGTCGGCCAGTGTCAGCCTGTAATGCCGCTTACCGAGCGGCCAACCGCTCAGGGCGCGGCCGTACAGACTTACGGCCTCGTCCATAGCGCGTGTAGAGGACCCGCTGGTGGTGATCGTCTTGATCCGTCCATCGCTAGCCAGCCGCCACACTTCCCGACCGCCGCGAGACTTCTCGACATTGATGACACGAACCGCGTCGCCGGCTCTCGTTCGTCCGCGCGCGACATACCCGCCAGACTTCTTGTGAGTAGCCACCACGACACGGCCCTCCTCGGCACGCAGAAATAAGGGCACTTTGTTGGTGGTCGTCACCGACATACAGATTCACAGGTTCCGCTGACTTAAGGTCCAGAGGCCGGGCCGGGTCGCGCCCTCTCACATGAGCCCGAGGTTTTTCGCCCGGGCCGAGCGGGCGATCGTCAACAGAGCGTGGCGCGCGAGCGACTCCTCAGGCTTTGCGCCGGTGCGGCGCATGGCGAGCACGGTGTCGGCGAGCGCGCCCATCGCGGCCTCGAGACGCGGCGCCGTCCACTGCCGCAGCGCGGCCTTGACCGCGCCTTCGCGCCGGAAGTGAATGCGGCTCTGGCGGAAAAGCTCGTCGAGCGGCGTGCCGGCCTCGATCGCCAGCCGCATCTTGTGGAGCTGCGCCGCGTGGCGCACGCCCGCGCCGACGATGACCTGCGCCGGCGTGCCGGAGGCGACGAGCCGTGAAAACTGCGCCTCCACCTCCGCAGGCTGGCCCGCAAAGGCCGCGTCGAGAACCGTGTCGATCGCCAGGGCCGATGCGTCGGCGACCACCGCGAGCACATCGTCGAGCCCGACGGTCTTCTGCCCGTGCGCATAGAGCGCGAGCTTGCGCAGCTCGTTGCGGGTCGCGCGCCGGTCGGCGCCGAGCAGCGGGGCGAGCGCCGCCCGCGCCTCCGGCGCAAGCGCAAGGCCCGCCGCGCGCATCTCCTCGTCGATCACGCGCTCCACGTCACGGTCGGAATCGGCATAGCAGGCCAGCACCGCGACGCGCGGGGCGCGCTCGCACAGGGTGCGCAGCGGCGCGTTGCGCTTGAGGTCGCCGGCCTCGATGACGACGCGACAATCCTTCAGCGGCATCGCCATCACGGCCTCGATCGCCGCGACGAAGCTGCGGCTCCCGGCGCGTACCCAGATGGCGCGGCGCCCGCCGAACATGGGAATGGCCTGCACCTCGTCCACGAGCCGCGCCGGATCGGCGGCGAGCTCGTCGCCGGAGAGCCGCGTCACGGCGAAGGGATCCGCCATATCGTCGACGCTCGTGCGCACGATCGCCTCCGCCCGCTCGCTCACGAGCCCGGCGTCAGGGCCGAATACGAGCACGATCGGCTGCGCGGGATCGGGCCGCGCGAGGAATGCCTCGATCTGCTGAGGTCGGAGAAGCGTCATCGCAGCGCGGATGTTCCCGGCCCTGCCTGAACGGGCGAAACCGAACGATCGGGCGAGCCGCCCCGGCGCAGGCCCGCCGCGCGGCGGCGCCGGTCAGCCGCCCGCGGCGAAATAGGAGGCCAGCCGCGCGCGAATCTGCTCGGCGATGAGCACGGCGGCGCGGCTTTGCGCATCGCGTTGGCCGCGCAGCGCGCCGAGCCGCTGCTGCTGGCCCGGAATGTCATAGGACACGCGGGCGGTGGCCGACCCGTCCAGCACCGGCTTCGACGAGGCGATCTCGACGAGGCGGTAATCGGCGTCGAGCGAGACGATCTCGAATTCGGGCCGCGCGGTTGTCGGGTCGACGATCAGCGAGGAGCCGCCGGTGCGCAGATTGATGGTCAGCCGATGCGTCGGCGGGCGCGCCGCGCCTCCGCCCGTCAGGCCCTGCGTCAGCTCGTTGCGCACCTCGACGGCGATCCGCGCGAGCGGCGTCCCGGGCGGGGCCTCGATCTGCGCCACCTCGATTCCCGCGAGCGCGGCGCCCAGGCCGGGCCCGCCGCCGAGCGAACGCTCGCCATAGAGCGGCTGGAAGCACCCGCCCGCAAGCCCCGCGATCAGCATCGCGGCTGCGAGGCCGACCGCCCGGCGAAACACCGCCGAGTCTTCAAGCGACCACATTCACGATCCTCTGCGGGACGACGATGACCTTCTTCGGTGGCCGGCCCCCCAGCGCCCGCTGCACCACGTCGAGCGCCAGCACGGCCGCCTCGATCTCCATGTTTGCAGCATTGCGCGCGACTGTCACGTCCGCCCGCTTGCGGCCGTTGATCTGCACCGGCAGCACGATCGTGTCTTCGACCAGGAGCTCGTGCTCCAGCTGCGGCCAGGGCGCCTCCGCGACGAGCGTCGTGTGCCCGAGCGCCTGCCAGCACTCCTCGGCGAGATGCGGCATCATCGGATGGAACAGGCAGACGAGAATGTCCGCCGCCTCGCGCACCGCCCAGGCCATGTCGGGCGCAACCTCGCCATTGCCGCCGAGGCCCGCGAGCGCACCCTGAAGCGTGTTCGCGAACTCGTAGATGTGCGCCACACAACGGTTGAAGCGGAGCCGCTCGATGTCCTCCGACACCTTGGCGAGCGCGCCGTGCGCGGCCTTGCGCACCGCGAGCGCCGCTTCGCCGAACGCGGCGGGCCGCTCGGCCGGCGCCGCACGCACGATCTGCGCGGCCTCGCCGACGAGGCGCCAGAGCCGCTGCACGAAGCGCCAGGCGCCCTGCACGCCCTCCTCGGTCCAGATCACGTCGCGCTCGGGCGGCGAATCCGAGAGCATGAACCAGCGCGCGGTGTCGGCACCGTAGGCGGCGATGATGTCGTCGGGGTCGACCGTGTTGCGCTTCGACTTCGACATCTTCTCGATCGGGCCGATCTCGACCGGCTCGCCGGTCGCCCGCAGCGTCGCGCGGCGCGTGTCGCCCACCGTCTCGATCTTCACCTCGGCGGGCGCGGCGTAGCCGCCGTCGGCGCGGCGATAGGTCTCGTGCACCACCATGCCCTGGGTGAACAGGCCGGCGAAGGGCTCGTCGAGCCCGAGATGGCCGGTCGCCTTCATGGCGCGGGTGAAGAAGCGCGCATAGAGCAGGTGCAGGATCGCGTGCTCGATGCCGCCAATATACTGGTCGACCGGCAGCCACGCGTCGGCAGCGGCCCGGTTCGTCGGCGCTTCGGCCGTCCACGGATCGGTGAAGCGCGCGAAGTACCACGAGGAATCGACGAAGGTGTCCATCGTGTCGGTCTCGCGCCGCGCCGGCCGGCCGCACTGGGGACAGGCGACATGCTTCCAGGTCGGATGACGGTCGAGCGGATTGCCCGGCCGGTCGAACTCGACATCGTCGGGCAGGAGCACCGGCAGGTCGCTTTCGGGCACCGGCACGATGCCGCACGCCTCGCAGTGAATGACGGGGATCGGGCAGCCCCAGTAGCGCTGCCGGGAAATGCCCCAGTCGCGCAGGCGGAAATTCACCTGCCGCTCGGCCACGGGTGCATTGCCGCGCATCTCGCTCTCGAGCCGCCGGGCGACCTCCTCCTTCGCCTCCTCGACCGTGAGCCCGTCCAGGAAGCGCGAATTGATCATCCGCCCGTCGCCGTCATAGGCGGTGTCGGTGACGACGAAGTCCTTGGGGTCGACGCCGGGCGGGCAGACGACGGGCGTGTTGCCGAGCCCGTATTTGTTGACGAAGTCGAGGTCGCGCTGGTCGTGCGCCGGGCAGCCGAAGATCGCGCCGGTGCCGTATTCCATGAGCACGAAATTGGCGACGTAGACCGGCAGCTTCCACGCGGGATCGAAGGGGTGGAGCGCGCGGATGCCCGTGTCGAAGCCCTTCTTTTCAGCCGTCTCGATGAGCTCCTGCGCGGTGCCGGTGCGCTTGCACTCGGCGATGAACGCCTTGAGCGCAGGGTTCTTCGCGGCCGCGGCCGCGGCCAGCGGATGGTCGGGCGCGATCGCCATGAACTTCGCACCGAACAGCGTGTCGTGCCGCGTCGTGAAGATCTTCAGCTCGGTCTCGCCGTTCGGCGTCGTCGCCGGGTCGAGCGCGAAGCGGATCAGCAGCCCTTCGGAGCGGCCGATCCAGTTGCGCTGCATCAGCCGCACCTTCTCGGGCCAGCGCTCGAGCGTGTCGAGCGCGGCGAGAAGCTCATCGGAATACTTCGTGATCTTGAAGAACCACTGCGTGAGCTCGCGCTGTTCGACGAGCGCGCCCGAGCGCCAGCCGCGGCCGTCGATCACCTGCTCGTTGGCGAGCACGGTCTGGTCGACCGGGTCCCAGTTCACCTTGGAGCTCTTGCGCTCGACGAGACCGGCGCGCAGGAAGTCGAGGAAGAGCTTCTGCTGGTGCTTGTAGTAGCTCGGATCGCAGGTCGCGAATTCGCGCGCCCAGTCGATCGAAAGGCCCATCGACTTGAGCTGCGAGCGCATGGTCGCGATGTTGTCGTAGGTCCACTGCCGCGGGTGAACCTTGCGTTCCATGGCGGCGTTCTCGGCCGGCATGCCGAAGGCGTCCCAACCCATGGGATGCAGCACGTTGAAGCCCATCGCCCGCTTGTAGCGCGCGACCACGTCGCCCATCGTGTAGTTGCGCACGTGCCCCATATGGATGCGCCCCGACGGGTAGGGGAACATCTCGAGCACGTAGTAGCGCGGACGCGGATCGTCGTTCTTCGCGGCGAAGATGCCGCGCTCTTCCCACACCTTCTGCCAGCGTGCTTCGGCCTCGCGGGCGTTGTAGCGTTCGCTCGTCATGAATCCTTGGCCACCATGGCTTGGAACCGGCGGCAACGGCCGCCGGCGGGCGGTGCGAACGCACCGCCGGGCGCTTCGGGTCGGCGCGGACTAGGCCAGGAATCGGCCGCCGGGTCAACGGTTTCGGACCGCGCGGCCGGGCCTCCGCGCGCGCCCGTCGCCACCGGCGGGCAGGCCCGAACCCGCACCGTTCGGGATCCGCGTGCCGCCGGCGAAGCTTGTCCGGCTCAAGCCCCCCGCACGTCCCCTCGGGGATCGGCGCGCCGGCCGCCGGCCGGTCCTTCGGCGATCGGCGATTGCGTCGCGGGCCCGCCCGTGAAAATAAGAAAACAAGGCGTCGGCGCCTGCGACGGCGACCGAGCGCGACATTCGCACGGGCCGGACGCTCGGCCAGGAAAGCCGATGTCGCTCAAGCCCCTTTCGTGGAGGTTCGATGCAGCAGGTCGCTGCCCCCGTTGCGCATGAGCGGCTCGCCGCCGTCCGCCGCGAGATCGAAGCCGCCTGCCGCGAGGCCGGCCGGGATCCGCATGCGGTCGAGCTGATCGCGGTCTCCAAGACCTTCGGCGCCGAAGCCATCGAGCCCGTCATCGCCGCCGGGCAGCGCGTTTTTGGCGAAAACCGGGTCCAGGAGGCCAAGGCCAAATGGCCGGCCCTGCGGGAGAAATATCCCGGAATTGAGCTTCATCTCATCGGGCCGCTGCAATCGAACAAGGTGCGCGACGCCGTGCAGCTCTTCGACGCGATCCACACCGTCGACCGGCCGAGCCTGTGCGCCGCGCTCGCCAAGGAGTTCGCCCGGCAGCCGCGCCGCCCCCGGCTGTTCGTGGAGGTGAATACCGGCGCCGAGCCGCAGAAGGCCGGCGTCCTGCCGGAAGCGGCGGACGATTTCCTGCGCGCCTGCCGGGAGGAGTATGGGCTCGCGATCGAGGGCCTGATGTGCATCCCTCCCCAGGACGAGCCGCCGGCCCCGCACTTCGCCCTGCTGGCGAAGATCGCCGCCCGCAACGGCTTGCGCTTCCTGTCGATGGGCATGAGCGCCGATTTCGCCACCGCGATTCGCTTCGGGGCGACGCATGTGCGCGTCGGCACCGCGATCTTCGGGGCGCGGGCGGCGGGCAGGGGCAATCACTGAATCCAGATTCGCGAACGCGGGCCCAGGCGCGCGACGAGCCGGCGCAGGTCGGCGGAGCGCAGGGCGACGCACCCCGCCGTCGCGCCGAATCCCGGCCGCGCCACATGGACGAACACCGCGCTGCCCCGCCCGGCGATGCGCGGCCGCGCATTGTGGTCGAGCTCGACGATCAGGTCGTAGAGATGGTCCTTGCGCCAGAGCCGGTCCCCGGCGCCGTCGGGCCGGATTGCGATCGGACGGTTGTAGCGCCGGTCGCCCGGGTCTTCGCACCAGGCGTCGGTCGGGCGGATGCGGCGGATCGGCAGCGCCGTGCGCGGACGTGGTCCGCGGTCCGCGCGCCACCAGACGCGCACCGGGTGGAACACGCCCCGCGGCGTCGCCCCGTCGCCTTCGCGCTTGTTGGCGCGAATGCCGCTGCGCCCGAGCGCGATCGGTATGGCGCGCCCGGCGACGAGCAGCCATCCGCGCCAGGGGCAGCCGGGCCGCACTTTGACCCGCAGCAGAGAACATCCTTGCATTTCCAACCTATCCCGTGAATGGAAGGAGGAACGGCGGGCGGGCCGGCGAGCCCACTCCTGCGCCGCACCTCCCGCGACCGTCCAAGCCGGCCGAAAGCGGCTTCCTTCCATTCCGCCCTCAGGTTCACGTAAAATCCCCAATTCGCGAGGCCCCGCAACAGCACGATGACCCAGCAGCGAAAGATCCTCATCGTCGACGACGACAGCGAACTGCGCGGCATGCTGGTCGAGCAGCTCGCGCTGCATGAGGAGTTCGAGGCCCAGGGCGTCGACACCGCGGCCAAGGGGCTGAAAGCGGCCAAGGACGGCCATGTCGACCTCATGCTGATGGACATCAGCCTCCCCGACATGGACGGGCGGGAGGCGGTGCGCAGCCTGCGCAGCAGCGGCTTCAAGGCGCCGATCATCATGCTGACCGGGCACGACACGGACGCCGACACGATCCTCGGCCTCGAATCGGGCGCCAACGACTACGTCACCAAGCCGTTCCGCTTCGCCGTGCTGCTCGCCCGCATCCGCGCGCAGCTGCGCCAGCACGAGGCGAGCGAGGACGCCGTCTTCACCATCGGCCCGTACACGTTTCGGCCGTCCGCGAAACTCCTCGTCGCCGCGAAGGGCGGAAAGATCCGTCTCACCGAGAAGGAAGCCGCCATCCTGCGCTACCTCTACCGCGCGGGGCAGAAGCCGGTCTCCCGCGACGTCCTTCTGCAGGAGGTCTGGGGCTACAATTCCGGCGTGACGACGCATACGCTCGAGACCCACATCTACCGGCTGCGCCAGAAGATCGAACAGGACGCGAGCAATCCCTCGATCCTGGTCACCGACGCGGGCGGCTACAAGCTCGTGCCATAGCGTCGGCGAGGGCATGTCGATCGAAGACGATATCGCCTTGCTGCAACAGGTGCCGCTGCTCGGCGTGCTCGGGCGCGAAGCCTTGCGCATTCTCGCCATCGGCGCGGAGAGCCGCACCGTTCAGCCGGGCGCCGTGCTGGTCTCCGCAGGCGAGCTGGCCGACAGCGCCTATGTGGTGGAGACCGGCTCCTTCCACATGGAGACACCCGGCGGGCGCGACGGCATCGCGCGCCGCGGCGCGCTTCTGGGCGAGTTCGCGCTGTTGATCGAAACGCGCTGGCCCTTCACCGCCACGGCACGGGAACTCGCCTCTGTTTTGCGCATCGCGCGCCCGCTGTTCCGGAAAATGCTCGACGGCTATCCGGAGGTCGCCGAACGGCTGCGCCGGCAAATGCTCGCGGACTGCGAGCAGCTCGCCGAGGAGATCGACGCCGTGCGCGCGGCGCTCGCGAAAAACATGCCGCCCGCGACCCCGCGCCGCTGAAGCGCTGCCGGGGCGAAAGCGGAGACCGCGCGTAGAAATTCGCGGCTACAGCTCGATCGTCGCCGTCACCGGCACGTGGTCGGACGGCCGCTCCCAACCGCGCGCGCTCTTCTCTATCTCGATGCGGGAGACGCGATCGGCAAGGTTCTCGCTCGTCCAGATGTGATCGAGCCGCCGTCCGCGGTCGGACGCCGCCCAGTCGGGCGAGCGGTAGCTCCACCACGTGTAGAGCTTTGCGGGCTCCGGCGTCAGCACGCGCATCATGTCCACCCAGCCGCCCGCCGCGCAGGCGGCCGTGAGCTTCTCGCACTCGATCGGCGTGTGCGAAACGACGCGCAGCATCTGCTTGTGGCTCCACACGTCGTGCTCCAGCGGCGCCACGTTGAGATCGCCGAGCAGGATGGCGCGCTCGCCGCGCGCGGGCTTGAGCTTCGCGTGTGCGCGCATCTCGTCGAGGAACGCGAGCTTGTGGGCGAATTTCGGGTTGATCTCGGGATCGGGAACGTCGCCGCCGGCGGGAACGTAGAAATTGTGCAGGGTCAACGGGTCACGCAGGCCCGCCCGTTCTCCCAGCGTCACGCTGACGTAACGGCAGTCGGTCTTGCCGCAGAAGTGCTCCACCGCCTGCGACTCGAAGGGCAGCCGCGAAAGAATGACGACGCCGTGATAGCCCTTCTGCCCGTTGAGCGCGGCGTGCTCGTAGCCGAGCCGCTTGAGCCGCTTGAGCGGAAACTTGTCGTCCGGGCACTTGGTCTCCTGCAGGCACAGAATGTCCGGCTGCGTCGCCTTGATGAACTTGACGACGAGATCGAGGCGCAGGCGAATGGAATTGACGTTCCAGGTCGTGACTTTGAGCTGCATGGGCTGGAAGGCGCAAGGCGCCGCCGGTCACGGTGCCGCCCGCAAGACCCGGCGCGGAAATCGCCGCGGGCGTGCCCCGCATCCCGCCTCGCCCGCATCCTGCATCAGCGGCCTCGAAGACCGTCGGCTCGCGCGGGACGATGACAGGCTTTGACCGCGGGGGCAACGCCCCGCGCGGCGCGCGGGCGCCGGCGCCCCTGCCGCGCCGGCCGATCGCAGCGCCGCCTCAGTTGCGGAACCGCTCGTAATTGATGCGGAAGAGGCTCGGGTCGGGCTTCTTGCTCGAGTCGAGGTTGTAGAGCGCGACCGTCGTGTCGTAGCCCTGCGGGTCGGTCACGGTCCACTGCTTGAGCTGCATGTCCTGGGCGCTGAACATCAGCGTCAGGCGGTGGGTGCCGCCGAGCGCCTGCTTCTCCTCGAGCACCGCCGTGACATAGACGTCGTCGGCATAGATGTCGATCAGGTTGCCTTCCTTGAGAAGGTCGATACGCTCGGAGAGCAGAAAGCGCAGCGGCGTCTGCGAAAGCAGGAGCAGATCCTGCGTGGCGAGCTGGCGGTCGCGGATGGCGACGGACTGGCCGTCGCTGATGAGCTCGAGCGGGCTCGGCGGATTGTACTCGAAGCGCACCCGCCCCGGCTTCTGAAGATAGAACTTGCCGTCGGAGCGCCTCCCGTCCGGCCCCACCTGCACGAAATCGCCGATCAGCGTGTGCACGCCCGTGAGATAGGCGTTGATGCGCTCCACGAGCGCCCGCTGTTTGGCGTCGAGCGTGCCGGGGCGCCCCCTGAAGAGGCCGGCGGGGGCGCGGCTCGCCGAAGCCGCCGGAGCGGGGAGCGCCTGCGTGATCTGAACCTGGTCGCCCGCGGCTTCCGCCCGCAGCCCGGAAGAGGGCGCGAGAGTCGCGATGGAAAGCGCGGCGGCCGCCAGGGCGGAATGGACTCGTCGCATCTCGTGTCTCCGCGCGCCGGGCTCTTGCTCGTCGCCCGCGCGTCTCGTCTCGAAGGCTTCGGACAGAAGCCATCTAGGCAGGCCGTATGGCGATTTCACGGCCCCCGCATGGCCCACACGCACCCGCTCAACCCTCGGTCTCGCCGCCCACGAGAATTTCCCGCTTGCCGGCGTGGTTGGCCTGGCCGACGATTCCTTCCTTCTCCATCCGCTCCATCAGCGAAGCGGCGCGATTGTAGCCGATCTGCAGACGGCGCTGAATGTAGCTCGTCGAGGCCTTGCGGTCGCGCAGGACGATCTGCACCGCCTGGCTGTAGAGGTCCGCGTTGGCATCGCCGCCCATACCGGTCGAGTCGAAGACCGGGGAGTCCTGATCGTCCTCGTCGCCGCCGGCCGTGACCGCTTCGAGATACTGCGGCTGCCCCTGCGCCTTGAGGTGGCGCACGACCTTTTCCACCTCCTCGTCGGAGACGAAGGGGCCGTGCACGCGGCTGATGCGGCCGCCGCCGGCCATGTAGAGCATGTCGCCCTGGCCGAGAAGCTGCTCGGCGCCCTGCTCGCCCAGAATGGTGCGGCTGTCGATCTTCGAGGTGACCTGGAAGGAAATGCGGGTCGGAAAGTTCGCCTTGATGGTGCCGGTGATGACGTCGACCGACGGCCGCTGCGTCGCGACGATGACGTGGATGCCGGCCGCGCGCGCCATCTGCGCGAGGCGCTGGATCGCGCCCTCGATGTCCTTGCCGGCCACCATCATCAAGTCCGCCATCTCGTCGACGATGACGACGAGGAGCGGCAACGGGTCGAGGTCGAGCGTCTCCTGCTCGTAGATCGCTTCGCCGGTCTCCTTGTCGTAGCCGGTGTGGACCGTGCGGGTGAGCGTCTCCCCCTTGGCCTTGGCCTCGGCGATGCGGGCGTTGTAGCCGTCGATATTGCGCACGCCGAGCTTCGACATCTTGCGGTAGCGGTCCTCCATCTCGCGCACCGCCCACTTGAGCGCGATCACCGCCTTCTTCGGGTCGGTCACGACCGGCGTGAGCAGATGCGGAATCCCGTCGTAGACGGAGAGCTCGAGCATCTTCGGGTCGATCATGATGAGCCGGCACTGGTCGGGCCGCAGCCGATAGAGCAGGCTCAGGATCATCGTGTTGATGGCGACCGACTTGCCCGAGCCGGTGGTGCCGGCGATGAGCAGATGCGGCATGCGGGCGAGATCGACGATCACGGGCTCGCCGCCGATCGTCTTGCCGAGGCACAGCGGCAGCTTGGCGCTCGAATTCGTGTATTCCTCCGAGGCCAAAAGCTCGCGCAGATAAACCTTTTCGCGTTTCGGATTGGGCAGTTCGATGCCGATGACGTTCCGGCCGGGCACGACGGCCACGCGCGCCGAGACCGCGCTCATCGACCGCGCGATATCGTCCGCAAGGCCGATCACGCGCGAGGATTTGATGCCCGGCGCAGGTTCGAGCTCGTAGAGCGTGACGACCGGGCCCGGGCGCGCATTGATGATCTCGCCGCGAACGCCGAAATCCTCGAGCACGCCTTCGAGCGCGGCGGCGTTCTCCTGGATCTGCTCGAGGCTCAGCGCCGCGCGCTCGACGGATTTCGGCGCGCTGAGGAGGTTGAGCGAGGGCAGCTCGTAGCCGTCGTTCGCGCGCTTGGGGCGCGGAGCGGCCTTCGGCTTTTTGGGTGCGGCGCGCGCCGCGGGGGGCCCGGACTCATCGACGGTCGCGGCGGCGGAGGGAGGCTCGACCGCCGGCGCGTCGCGCCAGCGCGGCTCGACCCGCTCGCGGCTCCTTCCCAGGGCCGGCAGGTCGGCCAGATCGTCGCGCGAATCCTCGCCCGCAAAGGGGCGCAGCAGCAGGGCGAGAAGGCGCGCGCCGCGCGCGCGGGCGCTCAGCGCCGCATGGGTCAGCCAGCCGAGCAGCCATCCGCGATGCTCGTCCGGCGCGCCGTCCTCGACGGCGTCTTCATCGAACGCGTCGGCCCGCGCCTTCCAGCCGAATCCCGAGGCGGTGAGCAGGCAGACGAGCGTCAGGAGGCCTGAGACGCCGGCGACGGCCGCGCGCTCGATCCCGGTGAGCGGCGCGCCCAAAAAGAAGGCCGGCAGGCGCAGGACCAGGTCGCCCAGCACGCCGCCGAGCCCGGTCGGCAGCGGCCAGCTCGCCGTCGGCGGCAGACAGGACGCGAAGGCGGCCGCCGCCAGAACGCCGAGCACCCAGGCCGAGAGCCGCAACCGCTCGCGGTCGACGGGGCGCCGGCTCAGGAGCCGCCAGCCCCAGACGGCGACGGGCGTCCAGAGGGCGATGGAGGCGAGCCCGAAGAGCTGCATCATCAGGTCGGAGGCAATCGCGCCCGGAAGCCCCACCAGATTGCGGATCGGCCCGTTGGTCGCGTGCGTCAGGCTCGGGTCCTGCGCCGACCAGGTGGCGAGCGCGGCGCCCGCCGTGGCGGCGAGCCCCAGCATGGCGAGCCCGCCGAGCTCGCGCAGGCGCCGACGCAAGATATCGCGCAGCTCGTCCGAGAGCTGCGGAGCATCGAAGCTGCGCCAGGTCGCCGACATCGGTCGCGAAATCCTCTCGAAGCCGTCCTACGAGGGTTGCAGGCCCGGTCCCCTCTTCCCGGAAAAGGGAGGGGCGGGCAGGGAGGCAACCCCCGCCCGGTCCGCGTCGCAACCCGATCTCCCCCTGGCAGAGAAAGGTGAAGAAGTTGCTCCGCGCCTGTGCGATCCCGCGTTCATGGCCTATCCGAGCACCTGGACGATGCGGTGCAGCGCCTCGGCGGTCGCCTCGCGGTCATGCACCATGGCGACGCGTATGAAGCCTGCGCCGGGGTTGAGGCCGTCGGCGCCGACGCGGGCGAGATAGCTTCCGGGCACCACGCGCACGCCCGCCTCGCGCCACAGGCGCAGCGTCGCGGCCTCGTCGCCGCCGCGAGCGGAGACGTCGAGCCACAGAAAGAAGCCGCCGGCGGGGCGCCGGTAGCCGTATCGATCGCCGATGATCTGATCGGCGAGATCGAACTTGAGCGCATAGAGCCGGCGATTCTCCTCGACATGGGCCTCGTCGCCGTAGGCGACGATGGCCACCTCCTGCGCGGGCAGGGGCACCTGCGGCGCCGCGACCGTCCGCAGCTCGAGGAAAGGCTTGATGAAGGCGCTGTCGCCGGCCGCGAAGCCGACGCGCAGGCCCGGGAGGCTCGAGCGCTTCGACAGCGAGTGGAAGACGACGACCTTCGCAAAATCCGCGCCGGCCACCTCCAGCATTCCGGGCGGGGGCTCGTGCGAATAGATTTCCGAGTAGCACTCGTCGGAAAACACCATGAAGCCGAAGCGCCGCGCGAGGGCGAGGAGGCGCGAAAGGTAGTCGCGGCTCGCCACCGCGCCCTGGGGATTGGAGGGCGAGGCGAAATAGAACGCGACCGTGCGCGCCAACAGATCGTCCGGCAGGGCGTCGAGGTCGGGCAGGAAGCCCGTCTTCGCCGTCGCCGGGAGATAGACCGGCTCGCAGCCGGCCGCGACCGCCCCGGCCGCATAGACGGCGTAGAAGGGATTGGGGATCAGGATCGCGGGCAGGCCCGCGCGCGGCGGCGCCAGCCGCTTGGCGGTCATGGCGGCGAGGAAAAGCCCTTCGCGCGTGCCCGACAGCGCGACGAGTTCGGAAACCGGGTCGACCGGCCGCGCGAGCCTGTAGCGGCGGTTGAGCCAGCCGGCCGCCGCCTCGCAGAAGCGGAGGGATCCCTTGTTCGGCGGGTAGCGGCCGAACTCCGCAAGATGCGCCGCGAGCACCGGTCCGACGAAGGCGGGTATCGGGTGCTGCGGCTCCCCGACCGCGAGATTGATGACCGGCTTGCCCGGCTGCGAATCGCTTAAGAGCTCCGTCAGCCGCACGAAGGGCGAACGGTGGTCGGCGGGGCGGGGCGGCGATGCGAACGACAGCGGATCGGCGGGGCTCATCACGGACTTCTTTGCAAGACAGGCTCGCCGCATGGCGAGACCATAGAAACGCGGGGGTTAAGGCGCGATTAACCATCGGCGCGCGGCCTTGGCAAATCGCCGGCCAAGACCCCCGCGTGCCGGTCCGGAGGGCAGGCGCGCGAGGCGTTTCGGCAAAGGGCTTTGTCGCGGCACGAGGCTTGCGGGCGTCCTTCGCACGCACGGCCGGTCGTGCCGTTCTGAAACAACCGGGGAGACGTCGATGCCCTCAGCCGCAATGCCGACGCGCGAGCGGGTCGCCTGGGCGGACTACGCCAAAGGCTTCTGCATCGTCATGGTGGTGATGATGCATTCGACGCTCGGCGTCGAAGCGGCCGCCGGCCGGGAGGGGTGGGCGCATGCGATCGTGGCTTTCGCCAAGCCCTTCCGGATGCCGGATTTTTTCCTCATCTCGGGGCTTTTTCTGGCCCGCGTGATCGACCGCGACTGGATCACCTATCTCGACCGGAAGGTCGCGCATTTCGCGTATTTCTACGTGCTGTGGCTGACGATCCAGTTCGCCTTCAAAGCGCCGGTCTTTGCCCAGGCGCACGGCTGGACCGGCGTCGCGGCGCTCTATCTCGAAGCCTTCGTGCAGCCCTTCGGCACGCTGTGGTTCATCTATCTGCTCCCGGTCTTCTTCGTCGTCACCAAGCTCGTGCGCCGCGCGCCGCCGCTCGCGGTGTGGCTCGTCGCCGCGGCGCTCGAGATCGCGCCGATCGAGACCGGCGCCGTGGTCGTCGACGAGTTCGCCGCCCGCTTCGTCTATTTCTATACGGGCTACGTCCTCGCCGCGCGCGTCTTCGCCCTGGCGGAGGCGGCGCAGGCGCATCCTGCGGCGGCGCTCGGCGCGCTCGCGCTGTGGGCCTTCGTCAATCACCTCTTGGTGGCGCAGGGCTGGTCGGAGCTGCCGGTCGTCTCGCTTGCGCTCGGCTTTGGGGGGGCGGGCGCGGTGGTCGCCGGCGCGGCGCTGATGGCGCGGCTCGACCTGTTCGCGCCGCTGCGCTACTGCGGCCGCCACTCGCTCGTGATCTATCTCGCCTTTTTCCTGCCCATGGCCGCGAGCCGCTCCGCCCTGCTGCAGCTCGGCCTCGTCGAGGACATCGGAACGATCGCGATGATCGTCACGGCGGAAGGGGTCACGGGCGCGCTCGCGTGGTATTGGATTTTGCGCCGGACGCTGTTGCGGTTCCTGTTCGAGCGGCCGGCCCGGTTCCGCCTCGCCGAGCGCCCGGCGCTGCGGCTGCAGCCCGCGGAGTGAGGCAGCCTGCCGGCGAGGCCTTGCAACCATCGCTTTCCCCGCCGCGTTGAAATCCCGGCAGAGGGGGCAAGGCCCCCCGAAAGGAGACGCCGGATGGTGCAGGTTCCGCTCGAAATCGCGTTCCACAACATGGACCGCGTCGCCTGGGCGGAGGAGGAAATCCGCGCCCGGGTCGCCAAGCTCGAAAAGATTTTCGACCGCCTGGTGGCCTGCCGCGTGCGGGTGGACCAGCGCGCGAACAATGCCGCCCGCAACATCCCGCCGGTGGTGCGCATCGAGTTGGGGGTGCCGGGCCGGGAGGACATCGTCATCACCCACGAGCCCGACCACCTCCAACGCAAGTTCCAGACGCCCGACCTGCACAACGCCATCAACGAGGCCTTCCGCATCGCCGAAGACCGGCTCGCCCAATACAAGGAGGCACTGCAGGACCGGGCGAAGAACACCCACGCCGACGTCTCGAACCAGTTCCTCGGCCAGATCGCCGAAATCGCGCCCGACGGTGACTACGGATTCATTCTTACGAAAGAAGGCGGCCTGCTGTACTTCCACCGCAACAGCGTGCTTGCGGGCGATTTCGACGCGCTTCGTCCGGGCGATCCGGTGCACTATGTCGAGGACATGGGCGACACGGGGCCGATCGCCAGCAAGGTCCGCGTGAAGGCGAGCGGGCAGGCCGGCTAGGAGCATCTCGCTGGAGTCTGTCGGCGTCGTGGGGTCCACCCGGACCGGGAGGCCAGGCGGGCAACCCCCCGGGGGGGTTGTCGTGACGCGGCGCAGAGCCCGCAACCGGAAGTCTCGCCGTAGGGGGCTCTGGCAATGGGTCGGGCCGGACCGCGGCAGCCGCGTCTCCGGCCGCCATGCGCCCCTTCTGTGACGAGGCGCCGGACCCATGGACCGGACCCGCGCCGCAACGCGCGAAAAGCGGCGGTTGCTTTGCCGAAAGCGGGGGATCGGTCGCGGCGCAGCCGGCCTCGAATCGGGCGATCACCACATGCTTGCACGGTGGCCGCGAGCCGGCGCCTCAAGCCGTCGCACCACTCCGCGTGAATCCCAATTCAGTCCAGGGAGGCCGATCTCTCAGAGACTGTACTGTATCCTCTTGTCACACGTGGCATTGCAGGTGAGAGTCTCGCGGGCGACATCCCTTATTCGTGTGGGGCGCGTGGGGCATATCTTGGTTTGTGGGGGAACAATGGTCCGGGTGACCCGGCCCATTCCCCAGGCCCTCGACGGGTGATCCGCCCATCGGAGACCGTTCGACGGTCAAGACCGTGGAATTTGTCGACACGCCCCCCTTCCCATGGCCCGGTCGGGTTGTTAGATAAGCGCCGAACACGACGCGCACGGCGCGCTGACGCGGGGTGGAGCAGCCCGGTAGCTCGTCAGGCTCATAACCTGAAGGTCGCAGGTTCAAATCCTGCCCCCGCAACCAAATGCGCCCGCTAAGCCAAAGGCTTAGCGGGCATTTGCTTTTTGGCTCCTCCGGCCCGACCGGGTCGAGTCAACAATGACTCAACAAAATCTGTGGCGCGGATTGGCGCGTGCTGACAGCAGAACTCGCGTTATAGTTTCGCATCGCGCTCTGGACGAGTCGGGAGATGGAATGTGCAGCCCACGTATTTCGCATCGTTCTTGCTTGGTGCGGATGCCAGCATCAAACCGCCGGCGATCCATGATGCCCTCGAAGAGGTGGCCCAGTGGATATTCGCGAATCCGAACCGACCGCTAGCCCGGCCGAAGAACTGGCCCGACGGCGTTTCCGACCCGATAACATTCCCGAACGGAGAACGGGTTCAACTCCTGACGTTACAGGATGGAGGCTATCTTCACGCGGCAGCGGTACGATTTGAGCACCCCGATCAGCAAGGGCGTATTTGGCGGACCGATTGCGTTCTAACCACAGTCACCGCTCCGGAGCCGGCAATTCGTTTTGCAGTGCACGTGGCCGCTGGTAGCGCGGCGGATGGGCTATTCCCCGTAAGTCCACCAAGCACGCGGCCGCGAATTGTTCGGGCAATGATGGACAAGTTCGGGGGCCGAGAACGTTATTCCCTCAAGACAACGTTCATCCAAATCAAAACCGCAGAAGCCGAGCCGTTCGTTCGCTTCCTCCTAGACGGAGAGCGAACGCTCCCCGTGGTTTTCATAAGCCGCCGCAATCGAGACGGGGCGCTTCTTTGCGATCCTTCGGTTCTCGCAGACCAGCTCGTGGGCATCGCTTATGTTTGCGTCGCCGATGATGTGCAGCTGAGCTGGAAACTGGCGGACCACATCGACAACCGACTGAACGCTTATGACGGCACGGTGCGCGTGTATTGGCCGCGAATGACAAAAAGCGATCCACCGTACCGGCATCGATGGTGGACCCAGCAGCGATTGCTTGCGCTCGAGGCGAATCAACGCTCGCTGGCTGGCGAACTATTGAAGTTAGTCGCCACGGCGTCGGTTACAAGGCGTATCCCGGGACTCGTGCGTTGGGAGGACGTTGAACGCGAAGTCACGAAGCAGTCTCTTCAGAAGCTGCAAGGCACGGGAGCCGTTTCCGAGGACTGGCTGCGCCAATATGAGCAGGACCTGATCACGATAGAAAATTTGCGCCAAGCCCTAGCGGACGCAAACGAACGCCTCCGCGACAAAGAGGAGGAGGTTCGACAATGGAAACAGATGTATCTTCAGTTACTGCGGAGCGGAGCAGAAGCGCCCGAAGAAGCGCTTGGCGAAGACTTGGTCATCGAGGACGCGAGTGGTGCGATCGTTGCTGCCAAGCGGGACTTCAACGATCAGCTTCTCTTTATTGAGGGGCGCATTGAGAAGGATGCGCGGCAGTTTGAAGAGCCCGAGCTGCTGTACGCAGCTTTCAAGTGGCTGGCGACCGTGTACTGGAAGGCGAAAACGGGTACGGTGAAATGCCCCGACTTGGACAAATCGTGTCGTGAGACTTGTCAGTTTCGGTACAATGCCCATCAATCCGAGATTACTATGGGGATGTTTGCCTCGGACTACGAGGTGAACTACGACGGCTCCAAAATCAAATTGAGGGAGCACATCGGCTTCGGAACCAGTACCGAGCCGAGGCGCACGATCCGCATCGCCTTCTTCTTCGACGATGCGAGACGCAAGGTGGTCATTGGATACGTTGGGCAACATCAGACAACAAGGAAGTCGAACTGACGCTCAAACTATCAAGCAGCTGATGTCGCCACCCCGTCGAGCCGCACGCGCACGAGGGTCGCGCCGTTGCCGGCGGCCTCGATCGCGGTGCCAATCGGATAGCGGCCGGTGCCGGGCACGTTGACCTGCTTGGCGGTGTCGTCCCAGGCCACCGGATCGCCGGCCGCGATGACGGTGCTCGCGAGCTTCGGCAAATCGAAGACGCCCGTGGTGGCGATCGTCACCGTCTCGCCGGCCGCGGCAAATGCGGCTCGATCCACGCCCATTCTTCATCGGTCAGATCGGTCGGATAGCGCTTGGTCTTCCTTTCGATCTCGGCCATCCGGCCTCGCGTCGCGGGCGTCCACATAGCCAGTTTGAATCACGACGCCTCC
>JADGHE010000031.1 GCA_019689555.1 Variibacter sp.
CAGGAATTTGTGATGACGTCGAGTCTCCTTGGCTGGGAGATTTCTATAATAGCGGCGGGGAGAGGGCACACAAACCCTGTTGTGTCCGGCGGCCGAGCCTGTATTGTCGGCGCTCCCGCAAGCCGGCACGCCGTGGGCGTGCGCCCGGCGATTGGAGAATGCCGCCAAGGTTGATGAATGCCCCAGAAGGTCCGTATCGCGCTTGACGCCATGGGTGGCGATCACGGCGCATCGGTTGTGGTTTCGGGGGCGGCCCTTTCCCTCGTGCGGCATCCCGACACCGAGTTCATCCTCTTCGGCGACGAGGCCGTGGTCGGCCCGCTGCTCGCCGCAGAGCCGAAGCTTCAGGCCGCTGCGCGGCTCGTCCACACCGACGTGGCGATCAAGATGGACGAGAAGCCGAGCCAGGCCCTGCGCCACGGGCGATGGAAGTCGTCCATGTGGCTCGCGCTCGATGCGGTGAAGCGCGGGGAGGCGGACGCCGCCGTTTCCGCCGGCAATACCGGCGCGCTGATGGCGATGTCCAAATTCTGCCTGCGCACGCTGCCCGGCATTGAGCGCCCGGCGATCGCTGCGCTATGGCCCACGCTGCGCGGCGAATCGATCGTGCTCGATGTCGGCGCCTCGATCGGGGCCGACGCCGATCACCTCGTCGACCTCGCGGTCATGGGATCGGCCATGGCGCGGGTGCTGTTCGATCTCGAGCGGCCGACCGTCGGGCTCTTGAACATCGGGGTCGAGGAGGTGAAGGGGCTGGAGGAGGTGCGGGAGGCCGGACGCATCCTGCGCGAGGCGCAGCCGCCCGGGATGGAGTATCTCGGATTCGTCGAAGGAACGGATATTGGCAAGGGAACGGTGGACGTCGTGGTAACGGAAGGTTTTGCGGGCAACATCGCGCTCAAGACGGCCGAAGGAACGGCGCGCCAGATCGCGCAATATCTGCGCGCGGCCATGGGCCGCACGCTGCGCGCGCGCCTCGGCTACTGGCTCGCGCGTCAGGCCTTCGAGACGCTGCGTGAGAAGATGGACCCGCGCAAGGCGAACGGCGGCATCTTTCTCGGCCTCAACGGCATCGTCATCAAGAGCCACGGCGGGACCGACGCCGAGGGCTTCGCGGCGGCGATCGACCTCGGCTACGACTTCGCCCGTTACGAGCTTCTCGCCAAGATCACGAGGTCGCTGTCGCAATACAAGCTGGGCTCCGCGGACGTCGTCGCGATGGGCGGGGTGAACCCGTGAAGGAAATCCGTTCCGTCGTTCTCGGTTGCGGCAGCTATCTGCCGGAGCGGGTTCTCACCAACCACGATCTCGCCAAGATGGTGGACACCTCCGACGAGTGGATCGTGCAGCGCACGGGCATCCACGAGCGCCGCATCGCCGCTCCGGGGGAATTGACTTCGGACCTCGGTCTCAAGGCCGCCCAGGCCGCGCTCGCCGACGCCGGGCGCGACGCCTCCGAGGTGGACCTCGTTCTCATGGCCACCTCGACCCCCGACCAGACCTTTCCGGCGAGCGCCGTGTCGGTGCAGGCGGGGCTCGGAATTCAGCACGGCGCAGCCTTCGACCTGCAGGCGGTCTGCTCGGGCTTCATCTACGCCCTCGCCACGGCCGACGGGCTGCTCAAGTCCGGCGCGTTCAAGCGCGCGCTGGTGATCGGGGCGGAAACCTTCTCCCGCATCCTCGACTGGACCGATCGCACCACCTGCGTCCTTTTCGGCGACGGGGCGGGGGCCGTGCTGCTCGAGGCGAGGCCGATCGAGCTCGCCGAGGATCGCGGCATCCTCACCGCCCATCTGCGCTCGGACGGGCGCTACAAGTCGAAGCTCTATGTCGACGGCGGCCCGTCGTCGACCGGCACCGTCGGGCACCTGCGCATGGAGGGCCGCGAGGTCTTCCGCCATGCCGTGGGAATGGTGACCGACGTCGTCCAGGATGCCTTCGCGGCCACGGGCTACACCGCCGAGGACATCGACTGGTTCGTGCCCCACCAGGCCAACAAGCGCATCATCGACAGCTCGGCGCACAAGCTGGGGATAGACCCCGCCAAGGTCGTGACGACCGTGGGCATGCACGGCAATACGTCCGCGGCTTCGATACCGCTGGCGCTTGCGACCGCACGCGCGGACGGCCGCATCAAGGTCGGCGACCTGGTGCTGCTGGAGGCGATGGGCGGCGGCTTCACCTGGGGCGCGGTGCTGCTGCGCTGGTGAGCCCCCGCGGTCGCCCGCCCACCTTGCGGTGGGATTCCCGCTGCGGCATCATGCCGCTCGGTATCCTGCGTGTGAACAACAACATGCCGCTCGAGCGACGGGGGCGAACAGTATGGCGGGCAAGACGGTGACGCGGGCCGACTTATGCGAGGCGGTGTACCAGAAGGTGGGCCTGTCGAGGACCGAGTCCGCCGGGCTGGTCGAGGCTGTGCTCAAGGAAATCACCGATTGCCTCGAGCGCGGGGAGACGGTGAAGCTGTCGTCGTTCGGCTCGTTCGTGGTGCGCCAGAAGGGGCAGCGCGTCGGCCGCAATCCGAAGACCGGCACGGAGGTGCCGATCTCGCCCCGCAGGGTCATGGTGTTCAAGCCGTCTGCCATCCTCAAGCAGCGCATCAACGGCGCGCGCTGCGGCAAGAGCGGCGGCGACGGCGCCTGAGGCACGCGATCCGCGCATTTTCTTTCGATTGGTCCGTGAATTATCGCCCGCGACTCAGCTAATGTCTTAGCGAAGTCAGGCAGGAGCGATGGGTGTGGACAAAGCTCCGGATGCGTTTCGGACCATCAGCGAAGTAGCCGAAGACCTCGACGTGCCGCAGCACGTGCTGCGGTTCTGGGAGACGCGCTTCCCGCAAATCCGGCCGATGAAGCGCGGAGGTGGGCGCCGCTACTACCGTCCGGACGACGTCGAACTGCTGCGCGGCATCCGCCATCTGCTCTACGGCGAAGGCTATACGATCCGCGGCGTGCAGCGCATCCTCAAAGAGGAGGGCATCAAGTTCGTCCAGGGCGTCTGGAAGCAAGGGGCGCCGCAGTCCGGCCGCGCGAGAGACGGGAACGGGCAGGGCCGCGCCGGCGCCGCGGCGGCGACGGCCGAAGCCGCCGAACCTCTCGACGCACCCGAAGCCGCCGACGCCGACGACGACGGCCGCGAAGCGCAGCCTGCCGGTGTCGACGACGATGGGCACGAGGATGGGCGCGACGAGGTGAGCGTGGCCCCGCGGCCGCGCGTGTGCACGGACGATGCGGAGCGGGCGCAGGACGCCGCAGCCGCATCGGAGAAGGCGTCGGCCGCTTCCGCGGGCCTCACGGCCGAGGACCTGCGGCGCCTGCAGGCCGCGCTCTCCGAACTCGCCGAATGCCGGCGGATCCTCGAATCCGTGCTCAAGGACGCGGACTGACGGCGCGCCGACGGGCCAGTTCGCCGCGCTTTCGCACCAAGTCGCCGGAGGAACGAGCGATCTGCGGGCTCCGGTCAGCGATCGTTGCAGATCGCCTCGATCGTATCGGCGACGAACTTGCCGGCCATGCCCTCCACGGCGGTATTGGTGAGCGCCACGGTGGTGAGACGCCGCACCGGATCCACGAACCACTGGTGCCCGTAGACGCCGCCCCACTGCCAGGTTCCGGCCGAAAGCGGCGACCCGGCGAGCGCCGGGTCCATCAGGACTGCGCCCCCGAAGCCGAAGCCCCAGGCGGGAACCGGCCGCAGATTGATCCGCATGGCCCCGATCTGGTTCTCCATCATGGCCCGCGCCGTCTCCGGCTTGAGGATGGACCCGCCGCCGGCCCGGATCGTCTCCAGGAACAGCGCGATCTCGTCCGCCGTGCCCACCATGCCGCTCCCGCCGGACGGAAACGATCGCGCATCGAACACCCGACTGGGCGAGAATCGGATGCCCGACGCCCCGCCGAACATCACCACGTGCGGATCGCCCATGCGCACGGGCCGCGGATTTCCGTCCGCATAGGGGGTCACGAGCCGCGCCGGCTCCGGCGCGCCGAATCCGGTATCGCGCATGCCGAGCGGCCCGGTCACCAGGCGCTCGACCATCTCGGGCAGGCTTGCCCGTCCCGCGCGCGCGATCACTTCGCCGAGCACGTCGAGCGCCACTGAATAGCCCCACGAACGGCCCGGCTCGTCGACGAGCGGCGCTGAGGCGATGCGGCGCAGCTCCTCGTCCATCGCAAGCCCGGGCTGATCGAGCCCGTCGGACACGCCCGCGCGGTGATAGGGTCCGTCGCTCGGCTGGAAGAAGCCGTAGGTCAGTCCCGCGGTGTGCGTGATGAGCTGCCGGAGCGTGATGGTCGGCGCGCGGCCGTCCGCCAGGCGCGGCCGGAAGTCGGGAAGCCAGTTCGTCACCGGCTCGTCGAGCGCGAGCGCGCCGCGCTCTACGAGCGCCATCGCCGCGGCCGACACGATCGGCTTCGTCACCGAGGCGAGCCGGAAGACGTGGTCCACGCGCATGGGCGTTCCGGCTTCGCGGTCCGCAAGGCCATAGGCGCGGCGATGGATCACCCGCCCGTCGCGCGCGACCACGATAACGGCGCCAACCACACGCTCGTCCGCGAGCGCGCGCTCCACCGCCGCGTCAATGCGCGCCGTGAGTCTCTCGTCCGTCTCGCCCTCGGGCAGGCGAGCAGCCAAAACGTCAGCCTTCATCATGCTCGATGCCACTTGAACAATGTCGCCTGAATGGAGTGGGGCGATGTTTCAGGACATCGGTGCAGCACGCAAGCGGTGCGCCGCAGATGCGGGAATTCGCTTCAACGGCCGCGCGGAAACCGCGGCCTCTGTTCGGCCGATGCTCCAAGACCGAGGCCCCGGATCAGCGGCGCACCGCTGCGCTCTGCTTGCGCTGCACGGCACGCGGGACACGCCGCCGCGCGGATTCGCTCACGCGAAATTTTAATCCGGCGAGGCCCGCGTTCGAGCCGTTTCCCGGTCTTGTCCGTCGAACGACGGGTGCGGCGTTGTTCAGGAGAGCGACTGTGCCGCCGAGTCCAGCAGAAGTTCGAACCCGCCATAGATCAGGCGTTTGCCGTCGAAAGGCATGTCGGGGCCGGGCTGCAGCCGAGGGTCGGCCATGATCTTCTTGCTCGCCGCGTCGCGCACGGCCTTGGAGGGCCAGACGATCCAGGAGAAGACGACGGTCTCTCCCGCCTCTGCCTTCACCGCGCGCTTGAAGTCGGTCACCTTGCCGTCCGGCACGTCGTCGCCCCAGCATTCGACGACGCGCGTTGCGCCGTATTCCATGAAGATCGGCGCAGCCTTGGCGGCCATCTCGCGATAGGCCTCCTTTTTCTCCGCCGGGACAGGAATGACGAATCCGTCGATATAGGCCATGTCATTTTTCTCCGGCTTCTTTCTCCGGTTTTGCGGGTTGCTCGCCGCTCAAGCCGTCGCCGCGCAGTTGGCCGCCATGGCGACCTTCGCCGCCTCGAGATCCATCCACATCACTTCCCAGATGTGGCCGTCGGGATCTTCGAAGCTGCGGCCGTACATGAAGCCGAAGTCCTGCTTCGGACCGGGATCGATTTTGCCGCCCGCGCGGCCCGCCTTCTCCACCACCTCGTCGACATTCTCTCGGCTGTCGGCGGACAGGCAGATCAGCACCTCGCTCGTGTCGCGGGCGTCCGCGATCCGCTTGGGCGTGAACTGGCGAAACTTGTCGTGGGTGAGCAGCATGGCGTGGATGGTGTCGGAGAACACCATGCAGGACGCGGTGTCGTCGCTGAACTGGTCGTTCTTCACCGCACCGACGGCCTGGTAGAAGGCCGTGGACCGCGCAAGATCGCTGACCGGCAGGTTGACGAAGATCATTTTGGACGTCTTGGACATCTGGTCGCTCCGTGGTTGCCGCGGATTTGACATCCATAACCTCCGGTAGTTATCAATTGCAACTATGAAATTAAAAAAAATAAGTGAAGGGCCCGGCGCGCCCTCCCGCCGCCGCTACGAAGAGGCCTGCGCAGCCGCCCATGCGCTCGACCTCGTGGGCGAGCGGTGGGCGCTGCTGGTGATGCGCGAGTTGATGCTGGGCCCCAAGCGGTTCAGCGACCTCAAGGCGGATTTGCCCGGCATCAGCGCCAATGTGCTGACCCAGCGGCTCGAGGGGCTCGAGGCGGCCGGCATCGTCACCCGCCGCAGGCTGCCGCCCCCGGCGTCCACCCAGGTTTATGAGCTCACCCCATGGGGTTATGAGAGTGAGCCGATCCTTCAGGCGCTGGGGCGCTGGGCGGCGCGCTCCCCCTCGCACGATCCGAGTCGGCCGCTCAGCGCCGTCTCGCTCTTTCTGTCGTTCCGAACCATGTTCGACCCGGCGCGGGCCGAAGGCCTCGCGGCGCGTATCGGCTTTCGTTTCGGCGCGGAGACCTTCCTGGTGCGCATTGCGGACGGACGCCTCGAGGTCGCGCGGGACCAGCTCGACCAGGCCGAATTGATTTTCACGGGGAGCGCGCGCGCTGTCGCCGCAGCGGTCTACGGCGGAGAGTCGCTCGACGCGCTCGCAGCCAAGGGCCTGCTGTCAGTCGAGGGCGACCGGGCGCTGGCGGAACGCTTCGTGACGCTGTTTCCGCTGCCGCCCAAGGTCTGCCCGGGCTCGTGATGTTGTCGCACCAAATCCGTTCGCGCGAGCCGGCCCGTTTCAATGGAGCTTCGCCTTGAGCTCCTCACCGTTGCTGAACGCGACTTCGACCTCGAGCGAACGCAACGTGCTGCGGTCGAGATCGAGCGCGCGGCATGCGCTCTCGATGAGGTCTTCGCGGGTCATGCCGGGGCGCGGGTTCATCCGCTCGATCATGCCTTTGACCTCAGCGACCGCCTCGTCCGATTTGCGCTTCTCCTTGTGGCCGTCGGGCGACTTGGTCTCGATTTTGGCTTTCTCCTCGCCCTGCGCCTTCAGCTCGTACTCGAATTCGCATTCGGTCCCGTCGACCGTTTCGAACGCGATCTCCACCTCGCGGATCTCAGCGCCACCGACTTGCATGAAAATCCCTCCTCCGGCCGCCGAATGCGCGTCCTGAAGCGAAACGGAGTGGCCGCGCATGAGTTCCAAGGCAAGCCAAGGAACCCGGATGAGCGCCCGCGGCCCTCCGCCCCGCCGATTCCGGCGGCGCGATTTGGCGCGTCGGTGTGGCGGCGCGCCTTCGCTCAACGCCGCGCGCCGGACTCAGGCGATCGGCACCTCACGATAGGCGTCGCCGGCCTTCTCGATGTAGGCGCGGCCCGGGAACGGGAAGTGAAACGCCTGGATCGGCAGCCGCTCGGCCGCGAGCATGTCCAGGGTCTTGCGGCGGGTCTCCTCCGCCTTCACCGGGTCCTGGTCGAAACCGAGGTGCCAGGCGGGATGGCGAATCGAGAACACCGGGTGGTTGGTGACGTCCTGGATGAGGAACACCGTCTCCTTCCCGGAGGCGATGACGTAGGAGGTGTGCCCGATCGAATGTCCCGGCGTGGCATAGGCGGTGACGCCCGGCGCCACCTCCTTGCCCCAGGCATGCGTCGTCACGCGGTCCTTGATCGGGGTGAAGACGCGCCGATTGTTCTTGAACAGGTCCTGCATGCGGCCCGGCGAGGCGCGGGCCATCTCGCCGTCGTCCATCCAGAACGCCCACTCGTTCTCCGGTACGGTCACTTCGGCATTGGGGAAGGCCGGGCTGCCGTCGGGCGCGAGCAGGCCGTTCACGTGGTCGCCGTGGAAATGCGAAATGATGACCGTGTCGATGTCCTTGGGCTCGATGCCGATCGCCGCGAGGTTGGGGATCAGGAAGCCGAAGGTCGCGCCCGGCTGCTGCGCGGCGGCGAGCCCCATGCCTGTGTCGACGAGGCAGGTCTTGCCGGCCGTTCTGATGACGGTCGGCGTGAAGACGGTCGTGAAGTTGCCATTCGGCATGCCGTAGTCGGCGAGCGCCTTGTGCACCGCCTCGACCGGCGCATTCAGGACGAAGCCCTCACCGACCGGAGCCGTGCGCGTGCCGTCGGCGACGGCGATCACTTCGATGTCTCCGACCTTGTAGGCGAAGTGGTTCTGGGCCGGCTTGGCGTCGGTCATTGTCGTCGTCTCCCACGCGTCAGGATTGGGGCCTCGGATGAGGTCATTCTAGCGGGCGACCCGCAGGGGCAAAAGGCGGCCTCCGCCGTGCCGTCGAGGCGAAAGAAAAGGCCGCCGCGGACGACGGCCGGCGAAAGGCGTGCGCACGCCCGAGCCGAGGAGCCGCAGCATGGCGGCTCCAGGCGGCGCGGCGTCAGATCACCGGATTCCACTGCGCCGGGACGAACCGATAGCCCCGCCCGTCCTTCTCGATATAGCCGTTCGACGGGAACGGGAAGTGGAAGCCCTGCACCTTCATCCTGTCCGCGGCAAGCTGATCGTAGACCTTGCGACGCACGCCCTCCGCCATGACCGGATCCATGTCGAAGCTCGCATGCCAGTCGGGATGGCGCACGAACAGCGCGGGGTGGTTGCTCACGTCCGCCTGGAACAGCACGATTTCCGAGCCGGACGTGACGATGTGCGAGGAATGGCCCGGCGTGTGGCCGAACGTGAACATCGACGTGATGCCGGGCACGAGCTCCTTGTTGTCGCCGTAGCGGGTGACCCGGTCGCCGAGCGGCTTGAACACGCGCCGCACATTGGCGAAGTTGCTCTTGAGCCCCTCGGGCGCCGCGCTCATCTTGGCGTCGTCCATCCAGTAGGCCCATTCCGGCTCCGGGACCATGACCTCGGCGTTGGGAAAGGCCGGTGTGCCGTCGGCGTTGAGCAGGCCGTTGATGTGGTCGGCGTGGAAGTGCGAGATGATCACCACGTCGACGGCCTTGCGGTCGATCCCGGCCGCTTCGAGATTGGCGTGGGCTTGCCCGGCCTGTCCCTTGCTCTGCGCATAAATTTCGGGCCCAAGGCCGGTGTCGAGCATCACGAGCTTCGATCCGGTTTTGATGGCGCAGGGATTGAATACGTACGGAAACTTGTCCCTCGGCAGATAGGCGGCCGCCAGTGCGGCGTTCACCTCCTCCGTCGAGGCGTTGCGCACGATGTTGCCGAGCGGGGCGTCGCGAATGCCGTCGGTTACGACGGTCACCTCGATGCTGCCGACCTTGTAGCGGTAGAAGCCGGGCGCCTGTTTGCTCGCGGCGGACGCGGCCGCGCCGGTGGTGGCTCCGCTCACATCGACTCCGATCGCAGCGACGGCGCCGACGGTGGCGGCGCCTGTGAGAAGACGGCGACGCGTCAGATCGATCATGGCATTTCTCCCTCGAAAAGACCCCGACGGTGCAAGCCCCCTCCCGGCGTTCTTGCCGGCTGTCGTCGCGCTGTCGAGGACGACGGTATGATAGCGCACCGGCGGCCGTTTATCAGGGCAGGCTCGACCCCATGACCAACCCCGCTCCCGACGCCGCTATTCCGGCAGCGACGGTCTGCGGCGGCTTGCGGCGCCCGCGCGGGCGACGGCCTCGGTTCTCGGGTTTGCGAAGCGGGCGCGCCATGCGGACGCGGAGATGCTGGGCGCCGCCGATCATCGCCAGACCCAGGCCACCGCCTTGGAGACGATGTCGCCGAGCGTGAGCAGCACGGCCGCCCAGACGAAGGCCGAGGAGAAGTTGGCGGCCTGGAATCGCCAGTACGGCATCTCGAAGATGCCGGCCACGAGCGGCACGGAGGCCCGCAGGGGTCCGAAGAAGCGGCCGATGAAGATCGCCAGCACGCCCCATTTCGCGACGAAAGCTTCGCCCCGCGGAATGAGATCGGGATGCCGCGAAAGCGGCCACATGTGCTGCACGGCGTGCTCGAATTTGCGGCCGATCCAATAGGAGACCCAGTCGCCGAGCGCCGCGCCGAGCGCGGCCGCGATCCACACCGGCCAGAAGCTGATGCCGCTCGAGCCGATCAGCGCCCCGATGCCCACGAGCGCGGCCCAGGCCGGCGCGAGGAGCGAAACGAAGGCGAGCGATTCGCTGAAGGCGAGCGCGAATACGACGGGCGCCGCCCACGCCTGATTGGCGCGCACGAATTCCGTGATCTGCTGAGCGGTGTCTGCGACGCCCATATACGGTCACCATGTCCGCGCCGGCGCGGGCCGGCTCACTTTGTCTCAACGGCCGTCTTCCTGTGGGGAAAGCGCCGCGGCGATTCGATTTCTCGCACGAAACATGCGACGACGTTATCCGGAAACAAGGCGTGAATATGCGCTGGCGTCGCCGCATCCCATTATTCCGGCCGAAGGAGGGCCACAGCCCATGATTGCGAATCTGCTTCTGCGCGTCAGCATCGTTCTTCTGATCATTGGGCTCACGCTCGGCATCGTGATGGGCATTCGCCAGGACTTCACCCTGGCGCCCGCGCACGCGCATTTGAACCTCGTCGGCTTCGTGCTGATGTTCGCGGCCGGGCTGTACTACCGGCTGGTGCCGGCTGCCGCCGAAGGCCTCGTGGCCAAAATCCAGGCGGGCCTGCATATCGTCGGCGCCATCGTGTTCCCGATCGGCATCGCGATGGTGGTGAGCTGGGGGCCGGCCTACGAGGCGGCGGCGATCGTCGGCTCGCTCATCGTCTATGCGGCGGTCGGTCTCTTCGCCTATATCGTCTATCGGACGACAGCCGCGCCCCGCGCCGTGTCGGATCCGGCCCTCGCCCGCTGACGGGTTCTGGCTCTGCGCGGAAGGCAGGCGGCGTCCGCCTCCGGGCCGCGGAAGCGGCCGCCGGCGGCGGAGAGGCCACTTTTACACCACGATGCGCGACATCGGTTAGCCTCGCGCGCACGGTGATTCGCCAGGGCGCCCGCGGGGCGGCTTTGGCGCGTCCGCCGGTGCCGTTCTCCGCAGAGCAACGCATGCCAAAGGAAGCGAGAAAGACCCAGAAGAGCGACGATCTGTTCTCGGGGCGCCCGGCCGCCGCCAAGCGTGCGGCCGCGGCTGCCGCCGGCAAGCCCGCGCCCGGGGGCGAGGCTGCCTATACGGCCCGCGACATCGAGGTTCTCGAGGGGCTCGAGCCGGTGCGCCGCCGGCCCGGCATGTATATCGGCGGCACCGACGAGAAGGCGCTGCATCACCTGTTCGCCGAGGTGATCGACAACGCCATGGACGAGGCGCTGGCCGGCCACGCCGACTGGATCGAGGTGACGCTGGAGGCGGACGGCAGCCTGACGGTCGCCGACAACGGCCGCGGCATCCCGGTCGATCCGCACCCCAAGTTCCCGGACAAGTCCGCCCTCGAAGTCATCATGTGCACGCTGCACGCGGGCGGAAAGTTCGACTCCAAGGTGTACGAGACCTCGGGCGGGCTCCATGGCGTCGGCGTCTCCGTCGTCAACGCGCTCTCGGAGCACCTGGAGGTCGAGGTCGCGCGCGGGCAGAGGCTCTACCGCCAGGTCTTCGAGCGCGGCAAGCCGAAGACCGGGCTCGAAGACCTCGGCCGCGTCGCCAACCGGCGCGGGACCAAGGTGCGGTTCCGTCCCGATCCGCAGATCTTCGGGCCGAAGGCCGCCTTCAAGCCGCAGCGCGTGTTCAAGATGGCGCGCTCGAAGGCCTATCTCTTCGGCGGCGTCGAGATTCGCTGGTCGTGCGCGCCGGAACTGCTCGCCGGCGTGGACGGCGTGCCGGAAAAGGAGACGTTCCGCTTCGCCGGCGGCCTCAAGGATTTTCTGCTCGCCGCCACGCACGGGCAGACCCTGGTCCATCCGGACATCTTCTCGGGCCGCGTCGGCAAGGTGGGGAGCCATGGCGCGGTCGAGTGGGCCATCGCCTGGGTGGCGGACGCCGACGGCTTCGTGTCCTCCTACTGCAACACCATTCCGACGTCGGAAGGCGGCACCCATGAGGCGGGCCTGCGGGCGGCGCTGCTGCGCGGCCTCAAGGACCATGCGGAGCGGGTGGGGCAGGGCAAGCGGGCCGCCGCGATCACCAGCGAGGATCTGATGGCGGGCGCGGCCGCGGTGCTCTCCGTGTTCATCCGCGAGCCGGAGTTCCAGGGGCAGACCAAGGACCGGCTCGCGAGCGCGGAGGCGGCGCGCATCGTCGAGCAGGCGATGAAGGACGCCTTCGACCACTGGCTCGCCGGCAACCCCAATCAGGCCAACAAGCTGCTCGACTGGGTCATCGACCGCGCGGAGGAGCGGCTGCGCCGCCGGGCGGAGAAGGACATCGCGCGCAAGTCGGCGGTGAAGAAGCTGCGCCTGCCGGGCAAGCTCGCCGACTGCACCAATACGGCCGCGGAGGGCAGCGAGCTCTTCATCGTCGAAGGCGACTCGGCCGGCGGCTCCGCCAAGCAGGCGCGCGACCGCGCGACCCAGGCGGTGCTGCCCCTGCGGGGGAAAATCCTCAATGTCGCCTCCGCCGGCCGCGACAAGCTCGCGCAGAACCAGCAGCTCGCCGACCTCGTGCAGGCGCTCGGCTGCGGCACCGGCGTGCATTACCGCGACGAGGACCTGCGCTACGGCCGGGTCATCATCATGACCGACGCCGACGTCGACGGCGCGCACATCGCCTCGCTGCTCATCACCTTCTTCTACCGGCAGATGCCCAAGCTGATCGAAAACGGGCACCTCTATCTCGCGGTGCCGCCGCTCTATCGCCTGAGCCACGGCGGCAAGGTGCTCTATGCGCGCGACGACGCCCACAAGGACGAGCTGCTCAGGCGCGAGTTCCCGGCCAACGCCAAGGTGGAGATCGGCCGCTTCAAGGGTCTCGGCGAGATGATGCCGAACCAGCTCCGGGAAACGACCATGGACCCGAAGAAGCGCACGCTCCTCAAGGTCGTGCTGCTGGCCGAAGACCGCGAGGACACCGCCGATTCCGTCGAGCGGCTGATGGGCACGAAGGCGGAGGCGCGCTTCGCCTTCATCCAGGAGCACGCGGAGTTCGCTGACGAAGAGATGCTGGACGTGTGACGGGCAACCCGCGCGCCGGTCGCCGCCCGGCAAGCCGGAGGCGCGGGGGGGAAGCCCCGGATTGCATCCGTTCGTTTGCCCCGCGCGCGGCGATGCCTCAACCCGGCTTCGGCCCTTCGGGAACGACCCGCAGGGCGAGCCGGCCGATGAGGTCGCTGCGCGCCTGCTCCGCCGCGGCGATGCTTTGGGCGAGCTCCCGCCGGGTCGCCGTGTTCGCGCCGAAGACGACGATGCCGCCCACGAGCGCCGCCGTCGCTCCGATCAGAGGCCCCGGGCCGCGCGCGAGGCCGGCGAATGCGGCGAGCAGCAGCAGCGATCCGGCCGCGATCAGCAGTTTCGCCGCGACGATGAGTTTACGGCAGCGTTCGGCGGCGTCGGCAAGCTCCGCAATCCGCCCCTCCAGGCATTCGATGTCTTCGTGCAGGTCGCCGTCGGTCATGCGGCGCTTTCCGTCCTGTTCTGCGCGGGGGCATAAGGCCGACCCGAGCCGAGCCCGGCGCGCCGCCGCTCGGGCGGCAGAGGCGCGGCCCCGAAGAGTTGCCGCAGGAAGCGGGGGCCGGCAACCGCGCCGCGGACCTCAAGGATGCCTTGGGGGGCCGACGGCCTGCCGCTGAGCGACGGGTCCCGCGCCTCGGCGGGCGCGCCGGCGACGGGGCGTGGACGAATCTCGCGGCGCTCGGCCGCGCGCGCGGGGCGCCCGCGCGAGCGGGGCCGTGAATCGCGCGATATCGCGCCTCCTGCGCCCCAGGCTTGCCACTCATTTTGCGCTGCGCTAAGCCTCGCCGGGTCCCGTCCTTAAAACGAATCCGAACTGAATGGGCGCGAATTCGTGGGGCTGCGGCGCCTGCGCTGACGGCTGCGGCGGCACTCCGGGGCAGAAGCCCTTCGAGGGCGGTGGTGCGAGGAATCGCGGATGAGCGAACTGCTGGCGGATTACTTTCCTCTCGTCGTGTTCATCGGCGTCGCGCTGGCCATAAGCCTCGCGCTGATGATCGCGCCGTTCATCGTGGCCTACAAGAATCCGGACCCCGAAAAGCTCTCGGCCTACGAATGCGGCTTCAACGCCTTCGACGATGCGCGCATGAAGTTCGACGTGCGCTTCTATCTCGTGGCCATTCTGTTCATCATTTTCGATCTTGAAGTGGCGTTTTTGTTTCCCTGGGCCATTACATTCGGAGAACTGGGCTTTTTCGGCTTCTGGTCGATGATGGTCTTCCTTGCGGTCCTCACGATCGGGTTTATCTATGAATGGAAAAAGGGAGCGCTCGAATGGGATTGATCGAAGAGCGCGCCGCAGTCGTAGCTCCGCCCGCGCGTGGAATCGTCGATCCGCGGACCGGGCGCCCTGTGGGGTCCGACGACCCCTTCTACCAGGGCTTGAGCAACGAGCTCGCTGACAAGGGGTTCCTGGTCACGGCGACCGACGAGCTCATCACCTGGGCGCGCACCGGCTCGCTGATGTGGATGACCTTCGGGCTCGCCTGCTGCGCGGTCGAAATGATGCAAATGTCGATGCCGCGCTACGACGCGGAGCGCTTCGGCTTTGCGCCGCGCGCCTCGCCCCGGCAGTCCGACGTGATGATCGTGGCCGGCACGCTGACCAACAAGATGGCGCCGGCCTTGCGCAAGGTCTACGACCAGATGCCGGAGCCCCGCTACGTCATCTCCATGGGCTCGTGCGCGAACGGCGGCGGCTATTACCACTACTCCTACTCGGTCGTGCGCGGCTGCGACCGCATCGTGCCGGTCGACATCTACGTGCCCGGCTGCCCGCCGACGGCGGAGGCGCTGCTCTACGGCGTGATGCTGCTGCAGAAGAAGATCCGCCGCACCGGAACGATCGAGCGGTGAGAGAGCCGGACATGGTGGCGTTTTCCTCCTGCGTCCTTGCTGCCGGGCTTGACCTTGCGCTTCCGTGCGCGCCGTCGCGCGCGCGCCGGGGAGGCCGGCCGCGACGGGGGAAGGGCGGGGCATGAGCGAAGCACTGAAAAATCTCGGCGAGGCGATCGTCGCCGCGCTGCCCGGCGCGGTGTCGGGCTACAAGGTGGCCTACGGGGAGCTGACGGTGCACGCGGAGGCCGCGCGCATCGTCGACGTCGTGAAGTTCCTGCGCGACGACCCGCGCTGCCAGTTCTGGTGCATCATCGACGTGACGGCCGTCGACTGGCCGGGCCGCGAAAAGCGCTTCGACGTCGTCTATCACCTGCTGTCGCCGAAGCAGAACCAGCGGGTGCGGGTGAAGATCGAGACGGACGAGGCGACCCCCGTCCCCTCGATCATCGACGTCTTCCCCGGCGCCAACTGGTTCGAGCGCGAGACGTACGACCTCTACGGCGTCCTCTTCACCGGCCATCCGGACTTGCGGCGCATCCTCACCGATTACGGATTTGACGGGCACCCGCTGCGCAAGGATTTTCCGCTCACCGGCTTCGTCGAGGTGCGCTGGGACGACGACGCGAAGCGCGTGGTCTACGAGCCCGTGCGGCTGACGCAGGAGTTCCGCAACTTCGACTTCCTCTCCCCGTGGGAGGGGCCGGGCGTTCCGCTTCCGGGCGACGAAAAGGCGGAGGCGAAACTCGGCAAGGCGAATGGCGAATAGCCCCCAGCCAATGAAAGCGCAGACACCGCCGTTTTCGAGTCGTTGGACCTCATGACTGAAGCCGCCGTCCGCAACTTCACCATGAATTTCGGCCCGCAGCACCCGGCCGCGCACGGCGTGCTGCGCCTGGTGCTCGAGCTCGACGGCGAGGTGGTCGAGCGCGTGGACCCGCATATCGGGCTCCTTCACCGCGGCACCGAGAAGCTGATCGAGTACAAGACCTACCTGCAGGCGATCCCCTATTTCGACCGGCTCGACTACGTCGCGCCGATGAACCAGGAGCACGCCTTCTGCCTCGCCGCCGAGAAGCTGCTCGGCCTGACGGTTCCCAAGCGCGCGCAGCTTATCCGCGTGCTCTATGCGGAGATCGGGCGGCTGCTCTCGCACCTCCTCAATGTCACCACGCAGGCCATGGACGTGGGCGCGCTCACGCCGCCGCTGTGGGGCTTCGAGGAGCGCGAGAAGCTGATGATGTTCTACGAGCGCGCCTCGGGCAGCCGCATGCATGCGGCCTATTTCCGCGTCGGCGGCGTGCGTCAGGATCTGCCGCCGAAGCTCATCGACGACATCTGGGCCTTCTGCGATCCCTTCCTCAAGGTGTGCGACGACCTCGAGGACCTGTTCGTCAACAACCGCATCTTCAAGCAGCGCAACGTCGACATCGGCGTGGTGAAGCTCGAGGACGCCTGGGCCTGGGGCTTCTCCGGCGTGATGGTGCGCGGCTCCGGCGCGGCCTGGGATCTGCGCAAGGCGCAGCCCTACGAGTGCTACGCCGAGCTCGATTTCGACATCCCGGTCGGCAAAAACGGCGACAATTACGACCGCCAGGTGGTCCGCATGGAGGAGATGCGGCAGTCGATCCGCATCATGAAGCAGTGCCTCGAAAAGCTGCGGTCGCCGGAAGGCCAGGGGCCGGTGATGGTCGACGACAACAAGATCGTGCCGCCGCGCCGCGGCGAGATGAAGCGCTCGATGGAGGCGCTCATCCACCACTTCAAGCTCTACACGGAAGGCTTCCGCGTGCCGCCCGGCGAGGTCTACGCCGCGGTCGAGGCGCCGAAGGGCGAGTTCGGCGTCTATCTCGTCGCCGACGGCACCAACAAGCCTTACAAGTGCAAGATCCGCGCGCCCGGCTTCGCGCATCTCTCGGCCATGGACTTCCTCTGCCGCGGCCACATGCTGGCGGACGTGTCCGCGATCCTGGGCTCGCTCGACATCGTGTTCGGGGAGGTGGACCGGTGATGAACAAGCTGCGCGATCGGCTGAACTCCGCCTGCCCGTGCCGGCGGGAGAACGGGAGAGGGTCCGACGCGGCCCGCACGCGCGAAAGGAGCCGTTGAGATGGCCGTCCGTCGCCTCGCCGACAAGTCGATCCAGCCGAAGGACTTCGCCTTTACGGCGGAAAACCTCGCCTGGGCGAAGCAGCAGATCGCGAAATATCCCGAAGGCCGGCAGGCCTCCGCCGTGATTCCGCTTCTGTGGCGGGCGCAGGAGCAGGCGGGCGGCTGGCTGCCGGAGCCGGCGATCCGCACCGTCGCCGACCTGCTCGGCATGCCGTACATCCGTGTGCTCGAGGTCGCGACCTTCTACACCATGTTCAACCTCGCCCCCGTCGGGCGCTACCACGTGCAGGTGTGCGGCACCACGCCCTGCATGCTGCGCGGGGCCGAGGCGCTCAAGGAGGTCTGCCGCCGCCGCATCGGCGAGCAGATGCACGTCACCGAGGACGGAACGTTCTCCTGGGTCGAGGTCGAGTGCCTGGGCGCCTGCGTCAACGCCCCGATGGCGCAGATCAACTACGACTATTACGAGGATCTGACGCCGGAGAGCTTCAACCGCATCCTCGACGATCTCGCGGCCGGCAGGCCGGTGAAGCCGGGTCCGCAGATCGACCGCCAGTTTTCCGCGCCGGTCGGGGGGCCGACGACGTTGACAGATCCCTCGCTTTATACCGGCACCGGCCGTCATGGCGGCCCGTCGCTGACGGATTCGGATGCCAAGAGGCCGGGCGCGGCGGCAAACGTGAGCGAATCTCCGGTCCCGAAGGCGCCGATCGCCGACGCATCGGCGACGACGGCTCCCAGCACCAGGCGCGAATGATGCTCGACGACAAGGACCGCATCTTCAAGAACCTCTACGGCTTCCACGACTGGGGCCTCGCCGGCGCGCGCGCCCGCGGGGCGTGGGACGGCACCAAGGCGATCCTGGAGAAGGGGCGCGACGCCATCATCAACGAGGTCAAGGCCTCGGGCCTGCGCGGGCGCGGCGGCGCCGGCTTCCCGACCGGGCTCAAATGGTCCTTCATGCCCAAGGAGTCGAAGGACGGGCGGCCGAGTTATCTCGTGGTGAACGCCGACGAGTCCGAACCCGGAACCTGCAAGGACCGGGAGATTCTCCGGCACGATCCGCACCTTCTGATCGAGGGCTGCCTGATCGCCGGCTTCGCCATGGGCGCGGTTGCCGCCTACATCTATGTGCGCGGCGAGTTCGTGCGCGAGCGCGAGCGCCTGCAGGCGGCGATCGACCAGGCCTACGAGGCGCGCCTGATCGGCAAGAACAACATCCACGGCTACGACTTCGACATTTACGTCCACCACGGCGCCGGCGCCTATATCTGCGGCGAGGAGACGGCGCTCCTGGAGAGCCTCGAAGGCAAGAAGGGCATGCCGCGGCTCAAGCCGCCGTTTCCGGCCAATGTCGGCCTCTACGGCTGCCCGACCACCGTGAACAACGTCGAGTCCATCGCGGTGGTGCCGGACATCATGCGGCGCGGGGCCGCCTGGTTCTCTTCCATCGGCCGGCCGAACAACACCGGCACCAAGCTCTTCTGCATCTCCGGCCACGTGAACCGCCCCTGCAACGTCGAGGAGGCGATGGGCATCACCTTCCGCGAGCTGATCGAGCGGCACGCGGGGGGCATCCGCGGCGGATGGGACAATCTGCTCGCCGTGATCCCGGGCGGCTCCTCGGTGCCGTGCCTGCCCGCCGAGCAGTGCCTGGGCGACCTCTACATGGACTTCGACACGCTGAGGAATCTAAAGTCCGGCCTCGGCACCGCGGCCGTGATCGTGATGGACAAGTCGACCGACATCGTGCGCGCGATCGCCCGCATCTCCTACTTCTACAAGCACGAGAGCTGTGGCCAGTGCACGCCGTGCCGCGAGGGCACGGGCTGGATGTGGCGCGTGCTCTCGCGCATGGCGGAGGGGCGCGCGCAGAAGCGCGAGATCGACATGCTGCTCGAGGTCACGACGCAGGTCGAGGGCCACACGATCTGCGCGCTCGGCGACGCCGCGGCCTGGCCGATCCAGGGGTTGATCCGCCACTTCCGGCATGAGATCGAGCGGCGCATCGACGAATATGCGGCGAATCCGCATCCGGAGCCGGTCGCCATGGCGGCGGAGTGACCAGAATGGGAGAGGTGCCTCGCAATTCGGTCCGGGTCGCCCGGCGGGAGATCCCGGCTGCTCCTTCGGAGCGCGGTCGTGACCTTGCCGCCGCCTGGGCCACGCACAGCCGGGATGACCAGCGCGCGCGCGTCGAACGCCGAGAGGAAATGCCGTGACCAAGCTCATCGTCGACGGAAAAGAGATCGACGTCCCGCCGCATTACACGCTGCTGCAGGCGTGCGAGGCGGCGGGGGCCGAGATTCCGCGCTTCTGCTTCCACGAGCGGCTGTCGATCGCGGGCAACTGCCGCATGTGCCTCGTCGAGCTCAAGGGCTCGCCGAAGCCGGTGGCGAGCTGCGCCTGGGGCGTGCGCGACTGCCGGCCGGGGCCGAACGGCGAGCCGCCGGAGGTGCTCACCCGCTCGCCCATGGTGAAGAAGGCGCGCCAGGGCGTCATGGAGTTCCTGCTCATCAATCACCCGCTCGACTGCCCGATCTGCGACCAGGGCGGCGAATGCGATCTGCAGGACCAGGCCATGGCCTATGGCACGGACAGCAGCCGCTTCAAGGAGAACAAGCGGGCCGTCGAGGACAAGTATATCGGCGTGCTGGTCAAGACCTCGATGAACCGCTGCATCCAGTGCACGCGCTGCGTGCGCTTCGCGGCGGAGGTCGCCGGCGTGCCGGAGCTCGGCGCCATCGGCCGCGGCGAGGACATGGAGATCACCACCTATCTCGAGCAGGCGATGACCTCCGAGCTGCAGGGCAACGTGGTCGACCTCTGCCCGGTCGGGGCGCTCACGTCCAAGCCCTACGCCTTCGTCGCGCGGCCGTGGGAGCTCGGCAAGACGGAGTCGATCGACGTGATGGACGCGGTCGGCTCGGCGATCCGCATCGACACGCGCGGGCGGGAGGTGATGCGCATTCTGCCGCGAGTGAACGAGGCGGTGAACGAGGAGTGGATTTCCGACAAGACCCGCCACGTGGTCGACGGGCTGCGCACGCAGCGGCTCGACACGCCCTATCTGCGCGAGAACGGCCGGCTGCGGGAAGCCTCCTGGCCGGAAGCCTTCGCGGCCATCGCCGCCCGGGTGAAGGCCGCACCGCCGGAGCGCATGGGCGCGATCGTGGGCGACCTCGCCGCCTGCGAGGAGATCTTCGCGCTCAAGGACCTGATGACGCGGCTCTCCGTGCGCAATCTCGACTGCCGGCAGGACGGCGCCGCGCTCGACCCCGCGCTCGGCCGCGCGAGCTATCTCTTCAACGCGACGATCCAGGGCATCGAGGACGCCGGCGCGCTGCTGATCGTCGGCTCCAATCCGCGCAAGGAAGCGGCCGTGCTCAACGCCCGCATCCGCAAGCGCTGGCGGCTCAACCACTTCCCCATCGGCCTGATCGGCGAGCGCGTCGATCTCACCTATCCCTACCGCTATCTCGGCGCGGGGCCCGAGACGCTCGCGCAGCTTCTCCAGGGCGGCGACTTCCTCGAGAGCCTCAAGTCGGCCGAGCGCCCGATGATCCTGGTCGGGCAGGGGGCGCTGGCGCGGCCGGACGGGGCGGCGGTCGCGGCGCTCGCGGCGCGGCTTGCCGGCGAGGTGGGCGCCGTGACGGACGGCTGGAACGGCTTCTGCGTGCTGCACACCGCGGCGGCCCGCGTCGGCGCGCTCGACCTCGGCTTCGTCCCCGGCCCCGGGGGCAAGTCGGCGCTCGAAATGGTGCAGCCCGGGGCGCTCGACGTGCTGTTCCTGCTGGGCGCGGACGAGATCGACGTGCCGCCGGGCGCGTTTACGGTCTATATTGGCTCCCACGGCGATCGCGGCGCCCACTGCGCCGACGTCGTGCTGCCGGGCGCCGCCTATCCGGAAAAGTCCGGCACCTACGTCAATACCGAAGGGCGGGTGCAGCTCGCCGCGCGCGCGGCCTTCCCGCCCGGGGATGCGCGCGAGGACTGGGCGATCCTGCGCGCGCTGTCGGACGTGCTCGGCCAGCGGCTGCCGTACGATTCGCTGGGCGCTTTGCGGCGCGCGATGTATGCCGCGCACCCGCATCTGCAGCGCATCGACGAGATCGCGGCGGGCGATCCCGCGGACATCGCGCGGCTCGCGGCGCGGGCCGGTGCGGTTGACAAGGCGCCCTTCAAGTCGGCCATTGCCGACTTCTACCTCACGAATCCGATCGCCCGCGCCTCGCTCGTCATGGCCGAGTGCTCGGCGCTCGCCGAGGGCCACCAGGCCCTGACGGCGGCGGAGTAGAAGGCGGCCGTGGCGGACCGCGGGCGGGTTCGAGCGAAGCGTCGTGTGACAAGGGTCTGAGCAGGCGTCATGGCTGAATTCTGGTCGAGCTATCTGTGGCCCCTGATCGTCGTGGCGGCGCAGAGCCTGCTGCTGCTCGTCGTCCTGCTCGTCGCCATCGCCTATGTGCTCTATGCCGACCGCAAGATCTGGGCGGCGGTGCAGATCCGGCGCGGGCCGAACGTCGTGGGGCCGTGGGGGCTGTTGCAGTCGTTCGCCGATCTCATCAAGTTCGTGCTCAAGGAGCCGGTGATCCCGGCCGGCGCGAACAAGGGCGTGTTTCTGCTCGCCCCGCTCGTGACCTGCGTGCTTTCGCTCGCGGCCTGGGCGGTGATTCCGGTGAGCGCCGGCTGGGTGATCGCCGACATCAATGTCGGCGTCCTCTACATTTTCGCGATTTCCTCGCTCAGCGTGTACGGCATCATCATGGCCGGCTGGGCGTCGAACTCGAAATATCCGTTCCTCGCCGCGCTGCGCTCGGCCGCGCAAATGGTGTCCTACGAGGTCTCGATCGGCTTCGTCATCATCACCGTTCTGCTCTGCGCGGGCTCGCTCAATCTCAGCGCCATTGTCGAGGCGCAGAACGGCCGCTTCGGCCTGTTCAGCTGGTACTGGCTGCCGCTGTTCCCGATGTTCGTGGTGTTCTTCGTCTCGGCGCTCGCGGAGACCAACAGGCCGCCCTTCGACCTCGTCGAGGCCGAATCGGAGCTCGTCGCCGGCTTCATGGTCGAATACGGCTCGACCCCGTACATGATGTTCATGCTCGGCGAGTATGTGGCGATCGCCACGATGTGCTCCATGGGCACGATTCTCTTCCTCGGCGGCTGGCTGCCGCCGGCGCCGATCCCGCCCTTCACCTGGGTGCCGGGAATCGTGTGGTTCGCGCTCAAGGCGCTCTTCCTCTTCTTCCTGTTCGCCATGGTGAAGGCGTTCGTGCCGCGCTATCGGTACGACCAGCTCATGCGGCTCGGGTGGAAGGTTTTCCTGCCGCTGTCGATCGCGATGGTGGTGGTGGTCGCGGCGGTGCTGCAATTCGCGGGGCTCGCCCCCAGATGAGACGCAGGGACGCACTCCAGACCGGCACCGGGGCCCAGCGCTCCATGGCGCCGTGCGCGGAAGGACAAGAACCATGAGGCTCGATCAGACGGCCCGCGCGATCTTTCTCACGGAGTTCGTGCAGGCGTTCCTTCTCTCGATGCGCTATTTCTTCAAGCCGAAGGCGACGATCGACTATCCCTTCGAGAAGAACCCCATTTCCCCGCGCTTCCGCGGCGAGCACGCGCTGCGGCGCTACCCCAACGGGGAGGAGCGCTGCATCGCCTGCAAGCTCTGCGAGGCCATCTGCCCGGCGCAGGCCATCACCATCGAGGCGGGGCCGCGCCGCAACGACGGCACGCGGCGCACCACCCGCTACGACATCGACATGGTGAAGTGCATCTATTGCGGCCTGTGCCAGGAGGCCTGCCCGGTCGACGCCATCGTGGAGGGGCCGAACTTCGAGTTCGCCGTGGAGACGCGCGAGGAACTCTACTACGACAAGGAGCGCCTGTTGGCGAACGGCGACCGCTGGGAGCGCGAGATCGCCAAGAACATCGCGCTCGACGCGCCGTATCGGTGAGGGTCATGAGGAGCACTCGGCGGCACATGCAACACGGATGCGGCGCCCGCGCTGCGCGCGCCCTCCTTGGACCTCGCCCCTTCGGGGGCGAGACGGCGCCAGAGGCCGGCGTCCCCTTCCCCTTGCGAGGGGGAGCGGTGAGGGCCAGGGGGTCTCGACTCGCGCAAGGGGGCTGCGCATGAGCATTGCGGCCGCCTTCTTCTACCTGTTCGCGGGCGTGTGCGTGGCGTCGGCCTTCATGGTGATCGCCGCGAGAAACCCCGTGCACTCGGTTCTCTTTCTCATTCTTGCCTTCGTGAACGCGGCGGGGCTTCTGCTGCTGCTCGGCGCCGAGTTCCTGGCGATGATTCTCGTCGTCGTCTATGTCGGCGCGGTCGCCGTGCTGTTCCTGTTCGTGGTCATGATGCTGGACGTCGACTTCGCCGAGCTCAAGCAGGGCGTTCTGCAGTTCCTGCCGGTGGGCGCGCTGGTCGGCATCGTGTTTCTCGTCGAGCTGCTGCTCGTCGTCGGGGCGTGGACGTTCGGGCCCGGCGTTCCGCGATCGATCGAGGCGGCGATTCCGCCGCTCGAGACGATGACGAACACGGAGGCGCTCGGCCTCGTGCTCTATACGCGGTACATCTACTTCTTCCAGGCCGCCGGGCTCGTGCTGCTCATCGCCATGATCGGCGCGATCGTGTTGACGCTGCAGCATCGCCGCGGCGTGAAGCGGCAGGATGTCGCCCGGCAGAACGCCCGCACGCCCGAGACCGCGATCGAGATCCGCAAGGTGCAGCCGGGGCAGGGGATCTGACATGACGGAACCGACGCGTCCCGGCCTCGGCGAGGAGTGAAGCTGCGATGGCGGTCAGTCTGGGGCACTATCTGGCGGTGGCGGCGATCCTGCTCACGCTCGGGATCCTCGGCATCTTTCTCAACCGCAAGAACGTCATCATCATCCTGATGTCGATCGAGCTGATCCTGCTCGCGGTCAACATCAACCTCGTTGCCTTCTCGGCCTATCTCGGCGATCTCGTGGGCCAGGTGTTCGCGCTGCTGGTGCTCACGGTCGCGGCGGCCGAGGCGGCGATCGGGCTTGCCATTCTCGTCGTCTATTTCCGCAACCGCGGCTCGATCGCGGTGGAAGACATCAACCTGATGAAGGGCTAGTGACATGTCTGCGTGCTCGGCCTTTGTCCGGTCGCATGGCAGCGCAGGCCGCCGCACGGCGGCCGCCGCTCTTCCGCCTGTCGATTTTCAGACCATTGCGTAGGCGCCGCCGATGTATCAGGCCATCGTCCTTCTTCCGCTGCTCGGCGCGATCCTCGCCGGCATCATCGCCATTGCGGGGGCGCGCGCGCGCCATCCGGGCGGCAGCCCGGCTCCCGGCGCCGAGAACCACGCCGACAACGCCCATGCGGGCGGCCACGGCGCCGGCGCATCGGCCCTGCACGCGGACATCGCGCACGCGTCGAGCCATCACGCGGCGGACGGCCACGGCCACGCGGCGGAGCCGCCCGCGCAGGGCTCGCGCGCAGCGGAGCTCATCACCTCGACCCTGCTCGTCATTTCCGCGATCCTGTCGTGGATCGCCTTCGTGCGCATCGGCTTCCAGCAGGAGGACATGCGCGTCGCCCTCTTTCCGTGGATCGTCTCGGGCGAGCTGCAGGTCGACTGGGCTCTGCGCATCGACTCGCTGACCGCGGTGATGCTCGTCGTCGTCACCACGGTCTCGGCGCTCGTGCACATCTACTCGATCGGCTACATGGCGGAGGACCCGCACCGGCCGCGCTTCTTCGCTTATCTCTCGCTCTTCACCTTCGCGATGCTCGCGCTCGTGACCTCCGACAACCTCGCCCAGCTCTTCTTCGGCTGGGAAGGCGTGGGGCTCGCGAGCTACCTGCTGATCGGCTTCTGGTACCAGCGCCCGAGCGCCAATGCCGCGGCCATCAAGGCCTTCATCGTCAACCGCGTGGGCGACTTCGGCTTCGCGCTCGGCATCTTCGCGCTCTTTGCGCTCACCTCGTCGATCAATTTCGACGCCGTGTTCGCGGAAGGCCCGGTGCTCGCGAACAAAACGATGCATTTCTTGAGCTGGGAGGCGAGCGCGCTGACACTCGTCTGCATCCTCCTGTTCATGGGCGCGATGGGCAAGTCGGCGCAGTTCCTGCTGCACACCTGGCTGCCGGACGCGATGGAAGGGCCGACGCCCGTCTCCGCGCTGATCCATGCCGCCACCATGGTGACGGCGGGGGTGTTCATGGTGGCGCGCCTGTCGCCGCTGTTCGAATATTCGCCGACGGCGCTCGCCGTGGTGACGTTCTTCGGCGCGACGACCGCCTTCTTCGCCGCCACCGTCGGTCTGGTGCAGAACGACATCAAGCGCATCATCGCCTACTCGACCTGCTCGCAGCTCGGCTACATGTTCGTGGCCATGGGCGTCGGCGCCTATTCGGTCGGCATGTTCCACCTGTTCACGCACGCCTTTTTCAAGGCGCTGCTGTTCCTCGGCTCGGGCTCGGTGATCCTCGCGATGCACCACGAGCAGGACATCCGCCTGATGGGCGGCCTCAAGGACAAGATCCCCGTCACCTACTGGATGATGGTGATCGGCACCCTGGCGCTGACCGGATTCCCGCTCACGGCTGGCTATTTCTCGAAGGACGCCATCATCGAGGCGGCCTATGCGGGCAAGAACCCGATGGCGGTCTACGGCTTCGGGCTGACGCTGATCGCGGCGGCCCTCACCTCGTTCTATTCGTGGCGGCTGGTCTTCAAGACCTTCCACGGCGCGCCGCATGACCGGCATCATTACGAGCACGCCAAGGAGAGCCCGGCGGTGATGCTGGTGCCGCTCGCGCTTCTCGCCGTCGGTTCGCTCGCGGCGGGGCTGATGTTCCGGGACATTTTCACGGGTCACGGCGTGGCGGAGTTCTTCCGCGACTCGCTCAAATTCGCCGAAGGCAACCACGTGCTCGAGGACATGCACCACGTGCCCACCTTCGTGGCCCTGCTGCCGACGGTGATGATGCTGATCGGCTTCGCCGTCGCCTACGACTTCTATCTGCGGCGGCCGGAGGCGCCCGTGCGGCTCGCCGAGCAGCACGCGCTGCTCTATCGCTTCCTGCTCAACAAGTGGTACTTCGACGAGCTCTACGAAGTGCTGTTCGTGCGGCCGGCCCTTCGGCTCGGCCGGCTGCTCTGGAAGGGCGGCGACGGCTATGTCATCGACGGCTTCGGGCCTGACGGCGTCTCCGCCCGCGTCATCGACGTGACGCGCGGCGTCGTGCGCCTGCAGACCGGCTATCTCTACCACTACGCCTTCGCGATGCTGATCGGAGTCGCCGCGCTCATCACCTGGTTCATGTTCGGGGGGGCGCACTGATGGGCTTCCCCGTGCTGTCGCTGACGACCTTTCTGCCCATTCTCGGCGCGCTGCTCGTCATGGCGCTGCCGGGGGAGGACGAGGCGACCAAGCGCAACGCGCGCTGGATCGCGCTGTGGACGACGCTCGTCACCTTCGCGATCTCGCTGCTGCTCGTCGCCAACTTTGACGCGGGCTCGGCCGAGTTCCAGTTCGTCGAGAAGCGACCCTGGCTCGGCGGCGCGATCAACTACCACATGGGCGTCGACGGCATCTCGCTGCCGTTCGTGATCCTCACCACCGGCCTGATGCCGCTCTGCATCATCGCCTCGTGGCAGGCGATCGAGCGCCGGGTGAAGGAGTACATGGTCGCCTTCCTCGTGCTCGAAACGCTGATGGTGGGCACCTTCAGCGCGCTCGACCTCGTGCTGTTCTACCTGTTCTTCGAGGGCGGCCTCATTCCGATGTTCCTCATCATCGGCGTCTGGGGCGGCCCGCGCCGGGTCTATGCGAGCTTCAAGTTCTTCCTCTACACGCTCGCGGGCTCGGTGCTGATGCTGCTCGCCATCATGGCCATGTACTGGGAGGCCGGCACGACCGACATCCCGACCCTGATGCGCCACGGCTTCCCGGCCGGAATGCAGACCTGGCTGTGGCTCGCCTTCTTCGCCTCGTTCGCGGTGAAGCTGCCGATGTGGCCGGTGCACACCTGGCTTCCGGACGCGCATGTGGAGGCGCCGACCGCGGGCTCGGTGATCCTCGCCGCCATTCTGCTGAAGATGGGCGGCTATGGGTTCCTGCGCTTCTCCCTGCCGATGTTCCCGCTCGCGTCCCAGGAGTTCGCGCCGCTCGTCTTCGCGCTCTCGGTGGTCGCGATCGTCTACACCTCGCTGGTCGCCTTGGTGCAGGAGGACATGAAGAAGCTGATCGCCTACTCGTCCGTCGCCCATATGGGCTTCGTGACGATGGGCATCTTCGCGGCGACCACGCAGGGCGTGGCCGGGGGTATTTTTCAGATGATCTCGCACGGCCTCGTCTCGGGCGCGCTGTTCCTCTGCGTCGGCGTGGTCTACGACCGCATGCACACGCGCGAGATCGCGGCCTATGGCGGGCTCGTGAACCGCATGCCCGTCTATGCGGCCGTGTTCATGCTGTTCACCATGGCCAATGTCGGCCTTCCGGGCACGTCGGGCTTCATCGGCGAGTTTCTCACCCTGATGGGCACCTTCAAGGTGAACACCTGGGTCGCGACGCTCGCCACCACGGGTACGATCCTCTCTGCCGCTTACGCGCTGTGGCTCTATCGCAGGATCATCTTCGGCAGGCTCGAGAAGCCGAGCCTCGCCGGCATCCTGGACATGGACCGCCGGGAGATCCTCGTCTTTGCGCCGCTCGTCGCGCTCACGCTGTTGTTCGGCTTCTATCCGAAGCCGGTGCTCGACATGTCCTCGGCCTCGGTCAGCGCGCTGATCGAGACGTATCAGAGCGGGCTCAAGGCGCCGCGCAATGTGGCGGCTGTGAAATGAACCGGCGTGCCGCGACAGGATTTGGAAGGTCGTGTTCACCGCTCCCCGGGCGCGGAGAGCGGCCCGATGGCGCAGGCGCCGCGCGCGCAACCCGGGTGAGGGGGCCGCGCGGTGCGACGCGCCCGCAAGGAATGCCCCTCGGCCCGACGCTTTCCCCGCAGGCGGGGAGAGAGAGCTTTGCCGCATCGAGAGTTGCCGCATGAACCCTGCTACGCTCCCGCCGCTCGTCCCCGCGCTGCCGGAACTGATGCTCGCGCTCGGCGCGATGGCGCTGCTGATGTTCGGCGTCTTCCGCGGCCCGCGCTTCGTGCACGTCATCAGCGGCCTGGCCATCGCCTTGCTGCTGCTCGCGGCCGTGATGGTGGTCTATCTCCCCGGCGGCACGCTCACGACCTTCGGCGGCAGCTTCGTCGTCGACGACTTCGCGCGCTTCATGAAGGTTCTGGCGCTCGTCGGCTCGGCGGCCGCGATCGCGCTCTCGACCGACTACTTCGATTCCTTGCGGGAGCAGCGGTTCGAGTATCCGATCCTGATCGTGCTCTCGACGATCGGCATGATGATGCTGATCTCGGCGGCGGATCTGATCGCGCTCTATCTCGGGCTCGAGACGATGAGCCTCGTGCTCTACGTGCTCGCCGCGATCCACCGCACCTCGGTCCGCTCGTCGGAGGCGGGTCTGAAATACTTCGTGCTCGGCGCGCTCTCCTCCGGCATGCTGCTCTACGGCGCCTCGCTCGTCTACGGCTTCACCGGCACCGTGTCCTTCAGCGGCATCGCACGGGCGACCGCGGAGCAGACCTCGATGGGGCTGTTGTTCGGGCTCGTCTTCCTGTTCGCGGGCTTCTGCTTCAAGGTGTCGGCGGTGCCGTTCCACATGTGGACGCCGGACGTCTACGAAGGGGCGCCGACCCCGGTCACGGCCTTCTTCGCGTCCGCCCCGAAGGTCGCCGGGATCGCGATGTTCATTCGCGGCGCGATCGACGCGTTCCCCGACATCGCGCCGCAATGGCAGCAGATCGTCGGCTTCGTCGCCATCGCCTCGATGCTGCTCGGCTCCTTCGCGGCGATCGGCCAGCGCAATTTCAAGCGGCTGATGGCCTATTCGTCCATCGGCCATATGGGGTTCGCGCTGATCGGGCTTGCCGCCGGCACCGAGGAGGGGGTGCGCGGCGTCCTCATCTATACGGCGATCTACGTGGCGATGACGCTCGGCACCTTCGCGGTCATTCTCTCGATGCGGCGCAAGGTCGGCTATGTGGAGGACATCGGCGATCTCTCGGGGCTCGCCCGCACGCATCCGGCGCTCGCCTTCTTCCTTGCCGTCCTGTTGTTCTCGCTCGCGGGCATTCCGCCGCTCGCCGGCTTCTTCGCCAAGTTCTACGTCTTCCTCGCCGCCATCAAGGCCGGCCTCTATGCGCTCGCGGTGATCGGCGTGCTGGCGAGCGTCGTTGCGGCCTATTACTATCTCGCCATCGTCAAGATCATGTATTTCGACGAAGCCGGCGAGGGGTTCGAGCCGATGAGCGCGGAGCTGAAGGTGGTGCTCGGGCTTGCCGGGCTCATCAACCTTCTGTTCTTCGTCTATCCGTCGCCGCTCCTGGAGACGGCGACGTCGGCGGCGCGCTCGCTGTTCTGAGCGCAATGCGCGACGAACCCGCCGCGACGGTCGCCGGTTTCCGCCTCATCGCGCACGACACCGTTGGCTCGACCAACACCGAGGCGCTGGCGCTCGCCCGCGGCGGCCTGCGCGAGGCGGCCTGGGTGACCGCGCGCCGGCAGACCGCGGGACGGGGCCGGCGGGGGCGGAGCTGGGAGTCGCCGGCCGGAAACCTGTATGCGAGCCTGCTGCTGATCGATCCGTGCGGGCCGGAGCTCGCGCCGCAGGTCTCTTTCGTCGCCGCGCTCGCGCTGCGCGACGCCTTGCGTGAGGCGGCGCCGGTGCTGTGCGCGCGGCTCGCCTTCAAGTGGCCGAACGATCTTTTGCTCGACGGCCGCAAGGTCGCGGGAATTCTCATCGAGGGCGAACGTCTCGCCGACGGCACCTTCGCGATCGTCGTCGGCATCGGCGTCAACTGCGCGTGCCACCCGGAGCGGGCGGACTTTCCGGCCACCAGCCTCGCCCAGGCCGGCGCCGAGGTCGCCCCCGACGCGCTTCTCGCCGCGCTCGCGCCGAGCGTGGCGGCGCGCCTTGCGGAATGGCGCCGCGGCGACGGATTCTCCGCGATCCGCAGCCAGTGGCTCGAGGACGCCTGGCGCATGGGCGAAACGATCCGTCTGCGCACGCCGGAGGAAGTGGAGGGGCGCTTCGCCGGCATCGACGGCGAGGGGCGGCTGCTGCTGGAAACCGCCGACGGCGGCCTGCGGCCTATCGCCGCCGGCGATCTCTCTCCCCCCGACCGGCGGCGCGCCGAGGAGGGCGATGCATGAGCGTGCCGACCGATGAGCTTGTCTTCGCGCCACTCGGCGGGGTGGGCGAGATCGGCATGAATCTCGGCCTCTACGGGCTCGGCAAGCCGCGGCGCAAGACCTGGTTGGCGGTGGACTTCGGCGTCTCCTTCGCCGCCGAGGAGCACCTGCCCGGCATCGACCTCATTCTCCCCGACATCCGCTTTTTGGAGGAGGAGCGCCGCAATCTCGTCGGCATCGTGCTCACGCATGCGCACGAGGATCATTTCGGCGCGCTCATCGACCTGTGGCCGCGCCTGCAGGCGCCCGTCTATGCGACGCCCTTCACCGCCGCGCTCATCGAGGCGAAGCGGTTCTCGGAGCCGGGGGCGCCGGAAATCCCCGTCACCGTCGTGCCGGTCGGCGGGCGCGTCACCGTCGGGCCGTTCGACGTCGAGTTCGTCTCGGTCGCCCATTCGATCCCGGAATCGAGCGCCCTGATCATCCGCACGCCGCTCGGCGCCGTGCTCCACACCGGAGACTGGAAGCTGGACCCGACCCCGGTGCTCGGGCCCCCGACGGACGAGGCCAAGCTGCGCGCCCTGGGCGCGGAGGGCGTCCGCGCGCTGGTGTGCGATTCGACGAACGCCGTCCGCGAGGGGCGCTCGCCGTCCGAGGCGGAGGTCGCCGAAACGCTCCTCGACCTCGTCAAGACGGCGAAGCGGCGCGTCGCCATCACCACCTTTGCCTCCAACGTCGCCCGCATCCGCGCGGCCGCGCTCGCCGCGCGCGCCTGCGACCGGGAGGTGGTCGTGATCGGGCGTGCCATGGAGCGCGTCGTCCAGGTCGCCCGCGAGACCGGCTATCTCGAGGGCATCCAGGAATTCCGCGGGGCCGACGTCTACGGATATCTGCCGCCGGAGAAGGTCGTGGCGCTCTGCACCGGCAGCCAGGGCGAGCCGCGGGCCGCCCTTTCCCGCATCGCCGAGAACCAGCACCCCGAAATCGCGCTCTCGAAGGGCGACAGGGTGATCTTCTCGTCGCGCACCATCCCCGGAAACGAGAAGGAGGTCGCCCGCGTCATCAACGGGCTGATCCGCCAGGGCGTCGAGGTCGTCACCGACCGCACGCATCTCGTCCACGTGTCCGGCCATCCGCGCGTGGCCGAGCTGGAGGAGCTGTACCGCTGGGTGAAGCCGCAGGTCGCGGTGCCGGTCCACGGCGAACCGCTGCATCTGTCGGAGCACGCCGCTCTGGCGCGCCGGCTCGGCGTGCCGCAGGTCGTCACCTGCACCAACGGCGATGTCGTGCAGCTCGCGCCGGGGCCCGCCGGAATCGTCGACGAGCTGCCGGCCGGCCGCCTCTACAAGGACGGATCGTTGATCATCGAGGCCTCCTCCCGCACGGTGGCCGATCGCCGCCGCCTGAGCTTCGCCGGCATGATCTCGGTCGCCCTGGCGGTGACCGAGCGGGGAGACCTTGCCGCCGACCCGGACCTCGCCATGCGCGGCGTGCCCGAGGCGACCGCCAAGGGCGAGACCATGCATGCCATCGCCTTGGCGGCCGTGGTCGACACGTTTCACCAGCTTCCGCGCGCGCGCCGCCGCGACCCCGAGGCGCTCACCGAGGCGGTCACGCGCGGCCTGCGCGCGGCGGTTGCCGCGCACTGGGGCAAGCGGCCGAACTGCCAGGTGCATGTCCTGGTCGTCTGAGGCCGCCCGTTCGAAACGGACGGCGGGACGCACCCGGCCTCCGCGCACGCCGCGGGCCGCGGATCGCCGTCGGGAGGGGGCGGAGCGCGGCCGCGCAGCCGCCCGGCTTTCCCTCGGCCGCATTGCGCGCTAAGCCTTGGCCCCATGATCGGGCGGCTCAATCATGTCGCCATCGCCGTGCGCGACGTGGCCGCGGCGGCGGCGACCTATCGCGACGTGCTGGGTGCGGCCACCTCGCCACCCTTGCCCCTGCCGGAGCACGGCGTCACGACGGTGTTCGTCACCCTGCCGAACACCAAGATCGAACTGCTCGAGCCGCTCGGGGAGGCCTCGCCGATCGCGAAGTTTCTCGAACGCAACCCGGAGGGGGGAATCCACCACCTCTGCTACGAGGTCGACGACATTGCCGCCGCACGCGACCGCCTGCAGGCGCAGGGTGCACGCGTCCTGGGCGACGGCGCGCCGAAGATCGGCGCCCACGGCAAGCCCGTCCTGTTCCTCCATCCGAAGGACTTCAACGGGACTCTGATCGAGCTGGAACAGGCGTGAAGAGTCTCCTGACTGCGTATGCGGCGCCGACCATGAGCCTGACCACCTCGCTCGCCGTCTATTTCATCGTCTGGTGGATCGTTCTGTTCGCGGTGCTGCCGTGGGGCGTGCGCTCGCAGGCCGAAGCGGGAGACGTCGCCGAAGGCACGGACCCCGGCGCCCCCGCCGTCCCGCATCTCCTTGCCAAGCTGTTCTGGACCACGGTCGTGTCCGCGGCGGTCTTCGGCCTCGGAGTCGCGGCCTACCGGCGCGGCTGGATCACCCTCGACATGCTGAGCCTGTTCTGAAGGCAGGGGAGGGGCGCCAAAAAAGAAGCAGGGCGCGGCGCCCTGCTGGATGCATTCAGATCCCCTTGCAAACCCGGCATTCTGTTTTTTCGCCGAGACGGCAGCTTGACAGCGCCAGGGGCTTCTGTCCTCCCAAGACTTGGACCGCAGACCGGGCATTCCCGAACGGGACCCACCAGCCCAATCTGCACGGTGAACTGTAATTGGGCTTAAACGTGGCTTCAAGGATTTTTACGCGCTTTGGCGAAAGAGGGCGGCGACCGGGGGGCCTGCCGGCTTCGCGGCTTGTGTTTTTGCCGGCGATCCGCTTTCACTGCACCGCACCCGTTTCGCGGTGTCGAATCGTTGAGTTGCGCGAGTTCTGATGCGACTGTCCCGCTATTTCATGCCCATCCTCCGCGAGACGCCCAAGGAGGCGGAGGTCGTTTCGCATCGGCTGATGCTGCGCGCCGGCATGCTGCGGCAGGAGGCGGCAGGCATCTACGCCTTCCTGCCGCTCGGCCTGCGCGTGCTCAACAAGGTGTGCGCGATCGTGCGCGAGGAGCAGAACCGCGCGGGCGCCATCGAACTTCTGATGCCGACCATCCAGTCGGCCGATCTGTGGCGGGAGAGCGGGCGCTACGACGACTACGGAAAGGAGATGCTCCGCATCAGGGACCGCCACGACCGGGAAATGGTCTACGGCCCGACCAACGAAGAGATGATCACCGAGATCTTCCGGGCCTATGTGCGCTCCTACAAGGACCTGCCGCTCAACCTCTACCACATCCAGTGGAAGTTCCGGGACGAGGTGCGGCCGCGCTTCGGGCTCATGCGCGGGCGCGAATTCCTCATGAAGGACGCCTATTCCTTCGACGTCGACAAGGAAGGGGCGCGCCACTCCTACAACCGCATGTTCGTCGCCTATCTGCGCACCTTCGCGCGCATGGGCCTGCAGGCGATCCCCATGGTGGCCGACACCGGGCCGATCGGCGGCGACATGAGCCACGAATTCATCATCCTCGCCGCGACCGGCGAGAGCGAGGTCTTCTGCCACCGCGACTATCTCGACCTCGCCCCGCCCGGGGAGGACGTCGACTTCGATGACGCCGCGGCCCTGCAGGGCATCGTGGATACGTGGACGGGCCTCTATGCGGCGACGTCGGACAAGCACGATCCGGCCGCCTTCGACCGGATTCCGCCCGCGAAGCAGGTGGCGGCGCGCGGCATCGAGGTCGGGCACATCTTCTATTTCGGCACCAAGTATTCCGAGCCCATGAAGGCGGTGGTGAGCGGCCCCGACGGGGTCGAGCGGCCGGTGCATATGGGCTCCTACGGGATCGGGCCGAGCCGGCTCGTGGCGGCGATCATCGAGGCGTTCCACGACGAGGCCGGCATCAAGTGGCCCGAGTCCGTGGCGCCGTTCGGCGCGATCATCCTCAACCTCAAGCAGGGCGACGCCGCGACCGATCGGGTGTCGGAGCAGATCTATCGCGCCTTGTCGGCCAAGGGCGTCGAAGTGCTCTACCACGATCTCGACGAGCGCCCGGGCGCGAAGTTCGCGACCGCCGATCTGATCGGCATCCCGCATCAGATCATGGTCGGCCCGCGCGCACTCGCGGAAGGCAAGGTCGAATGGAAGCGCCGGGCCGACGGCGCGCGCGAACTCATGCCGCCGGAAGAGGCGGTGGCGCGGCTCGTGCAGCAACGGTGTTGACGCCGCGCGGCGGCGCGCCCCGACGCTGGCTTGAATCCGCCAGAATCGGGTGAAATCCGGGGTAGTGGAAGGCATTGATGAGCGAGCCGACGGCGACCCGGCCCTTCGCCCCCTTCGAGTGGATGCTGTCGCTGCGCTATCTGCGGGCGCGGCGCAAGGAGGGATTCATCTCGGTCATCGCCGGCTTCTCGTTTCTCGGCATCATGCTCGGCGTGGCCACCCTCATCATCGTGATGGCGGTGATGAACGGCTTCCGCAAGGAGCTGCTCAGCAAGATCCTGGGCCTCAACGGCCATCTGCTCGTGCAGCCGATCGAATCCCCGCTCACCGACTGGCGCGAGGTGGCCGAGCGGCTCTCGAAGATCGAAGGCGTGAACCTGGCCGCGCCCATGGTCGAGGGGCAGGCGCTCGCGTCCTCGCCCACCAATGCCGGCGGTGTGCTCGTGCGCGGCATCCGCGCCGAGGATCTGATGAAGCTTCCCTCGATCGCCAACAACATCAAGCAGGGCTCGCTCGACGGATTCGACGAAGGGCAGGGGGTCGCCATCGGGCGCCGCCTCGCCGACCAGCTCTCGCTGCGGGCGGGGGACAACATCACGCTCGTCGCCCCGCGCGGCGCGGTGACCGCCATGGGCACGGTGCCGCGCATCAAGACCTACCGCGTGGCCGCCGTGTTCGAGATCGGCATGTCGGAATACGACGCCGCCTTCGTCTACATGCCGCTCGCCGAGGCGCAGGCCTATTTCAACCGGGCCGGCGACGTGTCGGCGATCGACGTCTATACGGCCGATCCCGACAAGGTGGACCGCTTCCGCCGCCTCGTTCAGGACCACGCCGGCCGGCCGATCTTCATCATCGACTGGCGCCAGCGCAACGCTACCTTTTTCAGCGCGCTCCAGGTCGAGCGCAACGTGATGTTCCTCATTCTCACGCTGATCGTTCTGGTGGCGGCCCTCAACATCGTCTCCGGGCTGATCATGCTGGTGAAGGACAAGGGGCACGACATCGCCATCCTGCGCACCATGGGCGCGACCCAGGGGGCGATCATGCGCATCTTCCTCATCACCGGCGCCTCGATCGGCGTGGTCGGCACCTTCGTCGGCTTCATCGTCGGGCTCGTCGTGTGCCTCAACGTCGAGTCGATCCGCCAGTTTCTCTCGTGGCTGACCGCGACCGAGCTGTTCTCCCCGGAGCTCTACTTCCTGTCGCGGCTGCCGGCCGAGATGGACCCGGGCGAGACCACCGCCGTGGTCGTCATGGCGCTGACGCTGTCGCTTCTCGCCACGCTCTATCCGGCCTGGCGGGCGGCCCGCCTCGATCCCGTTGAAGCGCTGCGCTACGAATGAGCCAGGATCCGATGGACGACACCGAGCCCGCCATCCACCTGCAGGGCATCGAGCGCCGCTACATCCAGGGCGACGCCACGTTGGAGATCCTGCAGGGCGCCGACCTTGCGGTGTGGCCGGGCCAGTCGGTCGCGCTGATCGCGCCGTCGGGCACCGGCAAGTCGACGCTTCTGCACATCGCGGGCCTGCTCGAGCACGCCGACGCCGGCGAGGTGTACATCAACGGCGTTCCGACCTCGCATCTGCCGGACTCCGAGCGCACCACAATCCGCCGCACGCAGATCGGCTTCGTTTATCAGTTCCACCATCTGCTGCCGGAATTTTCCGCGCTCGAAAACGTGATGCTGCCGCAGATGATCCGCGGACTTGCCCGCAAGGAGGCGCGCGAGCGCGCGGCGCAGCTATTGAGCTTTCTCGGCCTGCAGGAGCGTCTCGACCACCGCCCCGCCGAGCTGTCGGGGGGCGAGCAGCAGCGGGTGGCCATCGCCCGGGCGGTGGCGAACGCCCCGAGCATCCTGCTCGCCGACGAGCCGACCGGGAATCTCGATCCGCGCACGTCCGAATACGTCTTCTCGGTGCTGACGCAGCTCGTTCACGCCTCGGGCTTCGCAGCCATCATCGCAACCCACAACATGGATCTTGCCGCGCGCATGGACCGCCGCGTCACCATCCGCGACGGCGTGGTGGTGGAGCTCGCCTGAGCGGTTCGCGTCAGGCCGGGCTCGTCTCGGGGCGGCTTCCGCCGTCGGACGCGGTCGGCACCATCGCGGTCGGCACGATGGACAGCGTGGGGCGCCGCGGCCGCAGGTCCTCGCCGCGCGGCGGGGGTGGGTTTGTGACCTGATGCGGGCAGGGG
>JADGHE010000079.1 GCA_019689555.1 Variibacter sp.
GGCGCCGGGGGGGGCCGCCCCCCCGGCCCCGGCCGCGCGGGGCCCCCCGGGGGGGCCGCGCCCCCGGCCCCGCTCCCGATCGCCATCACCGCATGGGCGCGGTCGAGCTGCGCCTCGAGCGGGGCGCGTAACGGCCCCGAGGGGAAGACGCGCCCGTTGCCGACGCCGCGGCGGGCGTCGACGACGAGAATCGCGCAATCCTTGGCGAGCGACGGATTCTGGAAGCCGTCGTCCATGACGATGACGCTCGCGCCGCTGGCGCGCGCAAGGTGCGCGCCGGCGAGGCGGTCGCGCGCGACGATCGTCGCCTGGGCGCGGGCAAGAAGCAGCGGTTCGTCGCCCACGTCCTTGGCGCGATGGACCCGGCCGTTCACGACGAGCGGCCCCGCCTCCCGCCCGCCATAGCCGCGGGTGAGGAAGACCGGACGCTCGCCGGCCGCCGCGAGCAGCCGCGCGGTCGCAATCGCGGTCGGCGTCTTGCCGGCGCCGCCCAGCGTCGGATCGCCGATGCACACGACGGGCACGCCCACGCGCGCGCCGGGTTGCCGCAAGCGATGCGCCGCCACGGCGCCGTAGAGCGCCGCGACGGGGCCGAGCGCGGCCGCCGCCGCGCCCGCCTTCCGCCACCAGAATTCAGGCGCGCGCATGCCGCTAACGATAATGCAGGCGCAGCTGCAGCAGGTAGGGTTCGAGCGCGGCCAGGGTGCGGGCGCGCGCGCCCGAAAGCCCCTCGACCGCCTTCAGCGCGGCCGCGGCCGCCTCCTCGCGCGCCTCAGGATCCGCAAGCCAAGCCGCGATGCACGCGTGCAGCGCCTCGGCGTCCGTCACGGCGGTCGCGCCCTGGACGCGGTCGAGCGCGCTGTAGATGTCGGCAAAGTTCCAGACATGCGGCCCGTGCACGATGGCGGCGCCGAGCTTGGCGGCCTCGATCGGGTTCTGGCCGCCGTGGCGCACCAGCGATCCGCCCATGAACACGATGGGCGCGAGGCGATAGATGAGGCCGAGCTCGCCGATCGTATCCGCGACATAGACGTGCGTGCCGCGGTCGGGCAGATGCCCGTGCGAGCGGGCGACCGCGTTCAGTCCGGCGACGCTGACGATGTCGAGAATGCCTGCGCCGCGCTCGGGATGCCGCGGCACGATCACGGTGAGCAGATCGGGAAAATCCCGCTGCAGCATCTTGTGAACGTCGAGGATGATCTTCTCCTCGCCCGCATGGGTGGAGGCCGCCGCGATCACCGGCCGCGCCCCCACGGCGTCGCGGAGCATGGCGAGGGCGGCGGGATCGGCCGGCGGGGCCGGGACGTCGAGCTTGAGATTGCCCGTGGTGCTGATGCGCGGCGCGCCGAGCGCGGCGAAGCGCTCGGCGTCGCGGACGGACTGCGCGAGGCAGAGATCGAAGTGCCCAAGCAGCGCCGAGATCGTCTTCGGCATGCGCCGCCAGCGCGAAAAGGAGCGCGGCGACAATCGCCCGTTGACCAGAATGAGCGGGATGCCGCGATCCGCGGCCCCCGTGATGAGGTTTGGCCATAGGTCGGATTCGGCGAACAGCGCGAGGTCTGGCCGCCAGTGATCGAGAAAGCGCGCGACGTAGCGCGGCGAATCGTAGGGCGCGAACTGGTGGATGGCGCGCGGCGGCAGACGCCATTCGGCAAGGCGCGCGGACGTCACGGTGCCCGACGTCACCAGCGCGGCAAACCCGCCGGCGCAGACATGCTCGAGGATCGGCACGACCGCCAGCATCTCGCCGACGCTCGCGGCGTGGACCCAGACGAGCGGCGCGTCGGGACGGGGAACCGTCGCCTCGCCCCGCCGCTCGCTAAAGCGCGCGCCGTGCTCCTTGCCGCGCCGCAGCCGATAGGCCCACCATAGCGGCAGCACCGGGGTCGCCATGGAGGCGAGTCCGCGGTAGGTCCTCAGCACGAGCGGGCGCCGCTCACGCACCTTTTGCGTTCTCCCCGGCGCAGTCGACGATACGGTACGCCCGTTCTGTGGCGGCGTTCAACGAGGCTTCGAGCTGTCGGCGGCAGGCTTCGAGCGTGTCGTCGTCGGCCGTCGCCGGCACGCGGACGGGATCGCCGAGCACGATTGCGCCGCGACTGAACGGCAGATTGATGGCGGAGCGGTCCCAGTTGCGCAGCACGATGCGCCGGCTGGTGGCGAGGCCGACCGGAAAGATGGGCCGCCCCGAACTGCGCGCCAGCATCACCACGCCGCGGCCGGCCACGCGCGCGACCTTGGGCACGTCGGCGGTGACCACCATGTTCCAGCCCTGCTCCAGCGCCTCGCGCATGGCGATGAAGGCGCGCACGCCGCCCTTGCGGTCGAAGCGGCCCTCGTGATCGCCGGAGCCGCGGATGACCCCCATGCCCAGGCGCTCGACCGCGATGGCGTTCACCTCCGCGTCGCGGTGCATCGAGATCAGCGCCTTCGCCCGATGCTCGGGGCGCCGCATGAACGGGCCGAGGAAGTGCTGCCCGTGCCACAGCGTGATGATGACCGGAAGCTCCGGCGCGAGACGCTCGTAGAGATCCGCGGGGTCGAGCTCGAAGCGGCTCGTCTTCCACACGAAGGTTAGATACCTCGCCATGAGCGCGCCCGCGCCCTGGCGGAACCACTGCGCGTCGCGAATTCGCTCGAACGCCATGTCTCACCGGGAATCGTCGGCGCGCGCCCCCGGCACGGTCTGGCCTTCCGGTTCGAGCAGCCGATGCAAATGCACAATGAAATAGCGCATATGCGCGTTGTCGACCGTCTGTTGCGCCTTCGCCTTCCAGGCGGCATAGGCGGTCGCGTAGTCGGGAAAGATCCCGACGATGTCGAGCTTGTCCAAATCGCGAAAGGTCACGTCGTCGAGCCGCTCGAGCTCGCCACCGAACACCAGATGCAGCAGCTGCCTGGGAACGGCTGTCGACATTTGCAGCGCTCCAACTTCCCTCGAAATCTGACAGGTCAAGCAAACGCCGCCGGCTCGCGCTGCATGAGACGCAGGAGCGTCTCGTGCCGCGCGCGGCCCGCGGCGACCAGCGCACCGTGCACCGGATTGGGGCGATTATAGGTCACGATTCGCCCGTCGAAGGTCGTGAGCAGCGCGCCCGCTTCCTGCACGATGAGATCGGCCGCGGCGAGGTCCCAGTCGTGGCTTTCGGGGCCGGCAAAGGCGATGTCGACCGTGCCCGCGCCCACGCGCGCGATGCGCAGCGCGAGCGAGTTGACCCGCGGCAGGGGCACGATGCCGCTTTCCAGGCGGGCGAGCGCGTCGAGCCGCCGCTTCGGCCCTGTGACGCGCGCGCCCGCGATCCGCGGCCCATCGCTCGCCGCGAGAGGCGCGCCGTTGAGGGTGGCGCCGCGGCCCTCGGTCGCGAGGTAGAGCGCGTCCTCCGCGGGGGCGAACAGCGCCGCCGCGATGGGGCGGCCGCGCTCGACCAGCGCCGCGGAAATCGCCCAGTCGGTCAGGCCAGCGATGAAGGCGCGCGTGCCGTCGATCGGGTCGACGACCCAGACTCGCTCCGCCGCGGCCCGGGCGGGATCGTCGGCGCTTTCCTCCGACAGCCAGCCGTAGCTCTTGTCGATCCGGCTCAGCGTCTCGCGCAACAGCTCGTCCACCGCGATGTCGACCTCGCTCACCGGCGAGGAGACGCCCTTGGTCCAGCTCTTGAAGGGCGAGCGGAACTTGCTCAGCGCGAGCGCCCCCGCTTCGCGCACGCAGGCGGCGAGCTGCGCCGTGATCGCGACCGCGTCGATGGCATGCTCAACGCCCGGCAACGGTCAGGCCCTCGACTCGGACGCTCGGCGCGTTGACGCCGTAGCGGAACGAGAGATCGTCCGCCGGAACGAGGGTGCGGAACATCTCGCCGAGATGCCCGGCGATGGTCACCTCGCTCACCGGGAAGGTCAGCTCCCCGTGCTCGATCCAGAAACCGGCGGCGCCGCGGCTGTAGTCGCCGGTCACGAGGTTCGCCCCCGAACCGATCAGATCGGTGACGTAGAAGCCCTGTTCGATGTCGGCGATCAATTGATCGCGGGTGAGGCGGCCCGCCTCGAGATAGAAATTGCTGGCGGCGGGCGCCGGTGTGGAGGAGACGCCGCGCTGCGCGTGGCCGGTCGTCTGCAGGCCGAGCTCGCGCGCCGTCGCGCAGTCGAGCAGCCACGAGCGCAGAACGCCGCCGTCGACCACCACCAGGGTCGCGGTGGCGACGCCCTCTGCGTCGAACGGGCGCGAGCGCAGCCCGCGCCGGCGCAGCGGATCGTCGACGATGCGCACCCCGTCGCCGAACAGCTTGGCGCCGAGCTTGTCCTTGAGGAAGCTCGTCTGGCGCGCGATCACCGTCCCGTTGATGGCGCCGGCGAGGTGGCTCATCAGCGAGCCGGCCACGCGCGCGTCGAACACCACGGGCACGCGATGGGTTGCGACCTTGCGCGGATTGAGCCGACGCACCGCGCGCTCGCCCGCCGTACGGCCGATCCATTCAGGCGAGTCGAGGTCTGCGGCGTGCGGCGCGGAGCTGTATTCGAAGTCGCGCTCCATGGCGGTGCCGTCGCCGGCGATCGCCTCCATGCTCAGCGTATGGCGCGAGCTGAGATAGGCGCCGCGGAAGCCGTTGCTGCTCGCGAGAACGAGGCCGCCGATGCCCGCCGAGGCGGACGCGCCGCCGGACTTGCTCACGCCGGGGACGGCGAGAGCCGCCGCCTCCGTCGCGCGCGCGAGCTCCTCGAGATGTTCGACGTCGGGAAGGTGCGGGTCGAGGAGATCGAGGTCCGGCGCCGCGCGCGCCAGGAGGCCGGGCTCGGGCAGGCCCGCATGCGGGTCTTCGGGCGCCGCGCGTGCCATGGCGACGGCGCGTTCGGCGAGCGCCTCGATGGCGTCGTCGCGGCCGTCGTTGGTCGAGACCACGGCCTGCCGCCGCCCGACCAGCACCCGCAATCCGAAGTCGTCGCTCTCGGCGCGCTCGCTTTCCTCCACGGCGCCGTCCCGCACCTGGACCGAGAGCGCGACCGAGCGCACCGCGAGCGCGTCGGCGGCGTCGGCGCCGGCGCGGCGCGCAGCTTCGAGCAGGCGCTCGACGCGCGTCGCCAGACCGGACTGGTCGAGAAGCGGGGACGGATCGGACACGGCCGCCCGTTTAGGCGTTCGGCTTGGCGCTGACAAGAGCGCGCCGCCCGCTGCCGGGCGCCCGGCGCGGGGGGCCGCGCCCGGCACGGAAAAATTGCGCAGGTTGCGCAACCGACCGTCAATCATCCGCGACGAAAAGCGGGGCGAAACGCGAAGTTAACTCAAGATGTTAAGGCCGCCGAGAGGGGGAGGCGCTAGGCTCGTTCCACAAACCGGGCGGAAAAGCCTGGGCAGGGAGACGAATAAAGTGAGGCGTCAAACATCGGTAGGCGCCATGCCGGCCGGCGGCGGCCGCGCGTGGCGGCTCGATCCTCTGGCGCTCCCCGTCCGCTTCACGGCGCCCGACGCCGTGGCGGACGGGCGGGTGCGCCTCGTGGAAATCGATCGCGACGGCGTTCTGCTGAGCCGCCGCCTGCGCGGCATGGCGATCCGTGTGCGCGTGCCGGTCAAGACCTTCCTCGGCGTCGCGGCGCGCGCCGTCGCCGCCGCGGAGGGCGACGAGATCGTCCTGCGCCTTGAGCATGCGGACCCGGCGCTGTCGATCGACCTGTTCGCAACCCGCGACGACGCGGAGGTGATTGCCGAATGGCAGCTCTGGGCGCGCGTGCTCGGGCTTCCGCTCCTCGTCGTCGACCGGGCGGGCGAAGTCCGCGCGCCGATCCCCCAGCTCGGCGCGCTGCGCATCGCCGCCCCGGCGCCGCGGCGGCGGCGGCGCAACGCGATCAGGCAGCGGCGGCCGAGCATCGCGCTCCGCCGCAAAATCGGGCCCATTGCGGAGGCGCTCCGGGTCTACCGCGAGCGCGAGATCATCGCGCGCAACTGAGGCGCCTTAAGCCGCGCGCAGGGCGGCGTCGAGAACGAGCCCGGCGAAGAGGATGAGGCCTGCGTCGCGGTTCGACTTGAACAGGCGCAGGCACAGGTCGGAATCGTCGATGTCGAGCCGGTAGACCTGCCAGCCGAGGTGCGCCGCGAAGAGCGCGAGCCCGGCCAGGAAGGCGAGCCCGGCGCCGGCCCACAGCCCGGCGGCGCCGATCAGCGCCACCGCGAGCGTGTAGAATACGGTGAGCATCGGCTTCGTGCGCGCGCCGAACAGCCGCGCCGTCGATTTCACGCCGATGAGCGCGTCGTCTTCGCGGTCCTGGTGGGCATAGATCGTGTCGTAGCCGATCACCCAGGCGATCGAGCCGGCGTAGAGCAGAATCGCCGGGGCATCGAGACGGCCGAAGGCCGCCGCCCACCCCATCAGCGCGCCCCACGAAAAGGCGAGGCCCAGCGTCACCTGCGGCCACCACGTGATTCGCTTCATGAACGGATAGACGGCGACGATCGCGAGCGAGGCGATGCCGGCCGCGATCGCGAAGCGGTTGAAGGTGACGAGCACCGCGAGCCCCACCAGCGCCTGCAGGACCAGGAAGGCGGCGGCCTGCGGCACCGTCACCTGGCCGGATGGGATCGGCCGCGAGCGCGTGCGCTCGACGAGAGCGTCGATGTCGCGGTCGACGAGGTCGTTCCAGGTGCAGCCGGCCCCGCGCATGACGGCCGCGCCGATGGCGAAAGCGACCACATGCCACAGATTGGGCAGGGGCTGGTGCGCGGCGACGGCGGCGAGCGCCGCCGACCACCAGCAGGGGAGCAGCAGCAGCCAGGAGCCGATCGGCCGGTCCGCCCGGGCAAGCCGCAGATAGGGCCGCAGCGCAGCAGGTGCGCGCGAGTCGACCCAGTTCCCGGTGGAATCTGCGACCCGTCCGGCCGCTCCGCTCATCGCTGCAAAGGTCCGTGCAGAAATCCGTTCATCGCTGCAGAGGGTTGCCCCCCGTGAGGGTGTTGAAGGTCCCGCTGCTCGCCTTCGAGGGGCTGGGCGGCGTATAGGCCCGCGCCGTGCCGAGCGCTTCGCTGAGGCCCGGGCCGGGCGGCGGTCCCCCCGAACCCTGCACCGGGGCCGCGCTGCACGCCTGCTGGCGCAGCTTCAGGGTATGGCTGTGGCTCGCCTTGACCTGCTGGATGGCCTCCGCCGGAATGCCGCACCACTGCTGGTTATCCGTGAGATATTTCACGTACTTGGCCTCGCTGGCGGCGAACTTCTTGATCTGGTTGCACACCTCTTCGCGCGGCGCCTTGCGGTCGACCAGCGCTTTCACCGCCAGGGCGTCCTTTTCCACCGCCTCCCGCAGCGGCAGGAACTCGGAGGCGCAGGGCCCCTGGGCGTGCGCCGCGGACGCGGAAGCGGCGAGCCCCAGAGCCGCAACAGCAAATAGGGTTGTCGGTCGCGGAATCATGAGGAAACGGTGGTCTCCGCCGGTTGCGATGCGATAGCTGATAGTCGGCCGGCAATTCGGCGACAAGGCGGCAGCCGTCGATCGCTCGCGACGGCGCGCCCCGCGTCGCCCGCCCGCCCGAGGACCTGAACGCGCAAATGCCCGCCTACGATTTCAAGAGCCCCCGCCTGTTCGTCGAGGCGGATCTCGCCGCCGGCGCCGTCGTGCCGCTCACCGCCCCGCAGGCGCACTATCTCACCACGGTGCTGCGGCTGCGCCAAGGCGAAACCGTGCTCGTCTTCAACGGCCGCGACGGGGAGTGGCGCGCGCGCCTTGCGGTGCCGAACCGGCGCACGGCCGAGATCGAAGCCCTGGCGCGCGTGCGCGAGCAGACACCCGCCTCCGACCTCCACTACCTCTTCGCCCCGCTGAAGCAAGCGCGGCTCGACTACATGGTGCAGAAGGCGGTCGAGATGGGCGTCTCGAAGCTTTCCCCCGTGCTGACGCAGCACGGCCAAGTCGCCCGCGTCAACGGCGCCCGCATGCGCGCCAACGCCATCGAGGCGGCCGAGCAGTGCGGCATCCTCACGCTGCCGGAGATCGCCGCCCCGGTCACGTTGAAGGAGCTGATCGCGCACTTCGACCGCGACCGCCTGCTCGTCTTCTGCGACGAGGCTGCCGAGGTGGCGGACCCGGTCGCGGCTCTCGCGGCTTTTCGCCCGCCCACCCCGGCGCCGCTGCCGATGGCGGTCTTGATCGGGCCCGAAGGCGGCTTCGCGCCCGCGGAGCGGGAGGCGCTGATGGGGCTTCCGCGCGTCGTGCGCCTCGCGCTCGGGCCGCGCATCCTCCGCGCCGACACCGCGGCGGTGGCGGCGCTCGCGCTCGTGCAGGCGGTGCTCGGCGACTGGCGATAGAGCGCGGCTAGCAGGTCCCGGACGCGACCCGGCTTGCGCCGCACCGCGCGTAGCTCTTTCAGGGCCCGGCGCTCACGGCTCGCGCGCGCCGTCCGGCCGATCGCCCCAGGGCCCCCTCCTGTCCCCGATGGACAGCGGCGGCTCGGAGGGCAGGAACGGCCTGCCCGCCGCGGCGTCCGCCGCCGCGCCGCGCTCGGTTTCGGCGCTCTCCGGCTCGGCGGCCTCGTCGCGCTGCGTCGCGCCGGGCAGCGCGAGCGGGCCGGGATCATGCCCGCCGGCCATGCGCACGAGCGCCTCGATGCGGCTTTCGATCGAGGGGTGCGTCGCGAACAGATCGACGAAGCCCGAGCGCGGATTGTCGACGCACATCTCCATCACTGCGGAGGGGGCGTCCTGCAGCTCCCCCCGGCCCTCGATCTTGCGCAGCGCGAGGATCATGGCGTCGGGATTCTTAGTCAGTTCGACGGCGCCCGCGTCCGCGAGATATTCGCGCGAGCGCGACAGCGCGAACCGGATGACGAGGGACAGAAACCAGGCGAGCGCAATCAGCGCGAGCGCAATTGCGATGGCCGCGAGGCCGCCGCCTCCGCCGCGGCGCTCGCCGTCGCCCGAGCGGCGCGACCACGTGCTCGGCCGCGCCGAACCGCCGGCGTTGAACAGCATGCGGAAGATCAGCTCGGCGAAGAATCCGATGACGCCGGCGATGATCACGGCGATCACCAGCAGCCGCACGTCGCCGTTGCGGATGTGCGTGAGCTCGTGGGCCAGCACCGCCTCGATCTCGGCGTCGTCGAGGCTTTCCAAGAGCCCTCTGGTAACCGTCACGGCGTATTGCTTCTGGTTGAGGCCGGTGGCGAAGGCGTTGAGCGCCGGCGTCTCCATGATCTTCAGCTTCGGCGTCGGGATGCCGCGCGAGATGCAGAGATTTTCGAGGAGGTTGTAGAGCCGCGGTTCTTCCCTGCGCGTCACCTCGCGCCCGCCGGTCACGGCGTCGATGAGGGCCTGGTGGAACTTGTATGCGACGGCGATCCACAGCGCGACGCCGAGGGTGGCGAACGGGAACGCGGCGAGGAGATCGCGCCACGCGCGCTCCAGATACCACGAGAACGCGGCGTCCACGGTCAGCGCCCGGCCCGCGAGCGCCCCGGCGAAGACCATCAGATAGACGAGGAAGAACAGCCCGGCGAGCAGCAGGGCCGAGCGCCAGCGGTTGGCCCGAATATGCGTGTAGAGGCCGTAAGCCGCCATGACGGTCAGCCGGTAACCGTTCCCTCAATGCAGGCCGCGACGCGGCCTCAAAACTTCACCTGCGGCACCTGCTCGACGGTGGCGCGCGTCTCCGCGAGATCGAAGAATTCGCGGCGTTGGAAGCCGAGCGAAGGCGCGAACAGGGCGGCCGGGAACTGCTCGATGGAGGTGTTGTATTCCTGCACCGCGTTGTTGAAGAAGCGCCGCGCCGCCGCGATCTTGTTTTCGATGTCGGCGAGCTCGGCCTGAAGCTGCTGGAAGTTCTGGTTGGCCTTGAGGTCGGGGTAGGCTTCCGCGAGCGCGAACAGCTGGCGCAGCGCGCCGGTGAGCTGGTTCTCGGCCGCCGCCATCTGCGCCGGCCCCTGCGCGGCGATCGCGGCGTTGCGCGCCTGCACGACCGCTTCGAGCGTGCCGCGCTCGTGCGCGGCGTAGCCTTTCACCGTCTCCACCAGATTGGGAACGAGATCGTGGCGTTGCTTGAGCTGCACGTCGATGTCGGCGAAGGCCTGGTTGACGCGCTGCCGCATCGCGACGAGCCCGTTGTAGACGACGATCACCCACGCGATCAGCGCGACGACGAGGCCGATGACGACCCAAGCGGCAGTGGACATGAGACCGGTCTCCCCCTTGCACGAACGGAGGCGAGCCTAACCCAGATGGCTGCGCGCGGCACGCGCTTTTCCGGCACCCGGCAAATCACGGCGCGCCATGACGCGCGGGCGATGCCTTCCGCGCGAAGGGCCGTCCTCGTCCGGCGCGCGGCCTGCGCCGCGGCGGCGCGCGTGCTATCCTTCCTTGCGCCCGCGCGGGCGATTCGAA
>JADGHE010000032.1 GCA_019689555.1 Variibacter sp.
TTTTGGGGGAAGGCGTGATTCAAGCTGCGCGATGGAGGGCTTGATGACGGGACGCCACGACCTGAGTGACGGCGAATGGGCGCTGATTGCACCGCTGTTGCCGAACAAGCCGCGCGGGGTTGCACGGGTGGACGATCGGCGGGTGATCAACGGCATCTTCTATATTCTGCGCACCGGGGCGCCCTGGCGCGATTTGCCGGAGCGCTACGGACCGCGCACCACGGTCTACAACCGTTACAACCGCTGGGCCAAACAGGGGGTGTGGCTCAGGGTCTTCGAACGGCTGCGGCAGATGTCGCCGGACTCGCTGCACTTGATCGACAGTTCCATCGTGCGCGCCCACCAGCATGCCGCAGGGGGTAAAAGGGGGGTCCGGATCACGCCATCGGTCGCTCGCGCGGGGGACTGACTACCAAAATCCACGCCGTCGTCGACCGTCGCGGCCTGCTGGTGCGGGCGGTGCTCACCCCTGGGCAGGCCTCCGACAAGACCACCGCGCCCGAGCTGCTCGCCCCCTTGACGCTGCGTGGCGATGTCGTCGCCGATCGCGGCTACTTCGGCCAAGCGGTCATTGCGGCCATCCAGGCCTCGGGCGCCACCGCTCACATCCCGAGCCAGAGCAACGTCCGCATCGTCCGCTCGGTCGATCCGGCGCTCTAGCGCAGCCGCAATCTCATCGAGCGCTTCTTCAATCGTTTGAAACACTACCGAGGCATCGCAACCCGCTACTTCAAGACCGCCGCCAATTTCCTCGCCGCAATCCACCTCGCCGCCACACGCCTTTGGATCAAATCTTATGAGTCCACGACCTAGGCGAGATCGGACCGCGGGTTGTAGGGCTTCTCGTCCCGCCAGCGCCGCATCAGCGCTTCGAGCTCCGGATCGGGCCGCTCCGGCAGCACGATGCGCACGGTCGCCAGCAGGTCGCCCGTTCCCGACTTGGCCGGCAGCCCCTTGCCCTTGAGGCGGAAGGTGCGCCCGGCGTTCGTGCCGGGCGGGATGGCGAGCTCCACCGCCCCGTCGAGCGTCGGCACGCGCACTTTGCCGCCCAGCACCGCCTCGTAAAGGGTGATCGGCAGATCGACGCGCAGATTCGCCCCTTCGACCTTGAAATGCGGATGCGGGGCGATGTGCACCGTCACGAGCGCGTCGCCCGCGGGCGCCCCGCGCGGCCCGGGCCATCCCTGGCCCTTGAGGCGAATCTGCTGGCCGTCGGACAGGCCCGCCGGAATGCGGACGTCGAGCGTCTTCCCGGTCGGCAGCGTGACCCGCTTGTGCCCGCCCTTGGCCGCCTCGCCGAGCGTGATCGTCACCTCCACCGAGGCGTCCTGCCCGCGCAGGGGCGTTTCGGGCCCCTCCGAAAAGCGCGTGAAGCCGGGATGGACCCCGCTGTCGCGCCCGCCCATGGCGCCGAACACGCTGCTCAGAATGTCCTCGAAGGCGCTGAAGCCGCCCGCCCCGCCGCGGGCGCTGGTGCGCCGGAAGCCTTCGGGTCCGAACGCAAACTCGAAATGCGTGCCGCCGGGCCCGCCCGCGCCCGGGTGGAATCCCTCGAAGCCCTGGAAGCGCGGCTTGCCTTCGGCGTCGATCTCGCCGCGGTCGAAGGCCTTGCGCTTGTTCTCGTCGCCGAGAATCTCGTAGGCGGCGTTGATCTCCGCAAAACGCAGCGCGGCCTTGGGATCGTTCTTGTTGGCGTCCGGGTGGTGCTTCTTGGCCAGCCGGCGGAACGCCTTCTTGATTTCATCGGCACTCGCGTCTCGCGGTACCCCCAGCACGTCATAGGGGTTGCGCATTCTCACCTGCTCCGATCGACGGGAAAAGCCAAAGCCGGGCGGCCGCCCGTTTCAGATCCTCCGCAGATGTGGGGATACTGTGACCCCTCTGCAACGCAGGAGCCGGGAGACGCGCCGCGCGCCGTCGCCGAAAGCCACTCAGGTCCGCCTCAGCGGCCGCAGGTCGCGCACTTCCCAGACGCGGCCGTTGCGGCACGCGCCGCCGTGGTACCAAAACTCGCGGTCGCCACGCACATAGCTCGCGAGGAAGTCCTGGCACACGGTGCCGTTCTGGGCGTAGGCGGAGGCGATGGGCGTGACCGTGCCGCGCGCGCCGGTGCGCGGATTCTCCCACGGCACGCTGGCATCTTTCGCGCCGCGCGCGAGCAGATCGGCGGCCGCGGCCTTGGCGAGGGCGAGATCGCCTTCGGCGGCCTCGAATCGGGCCGGCTCGGCGCGCGGAGCGAAGGAGGACGTGTATTCCGTCTCCGCCTCCTCTTTGCCGAACACAGCCCCGAGCTGATAGGAGGTGCTGCAACCGCAGAGCATGAACGCGAGGGCCCCGACGGCGATCGCAACGCGCGGGCCGCCCCGCCGTAGGCGAGGACGCCCGGATTCGCTATAAGCGGCCCCGCAGGCCGCCGCCTTTCTGCTGGCTCGGTCGGTTGTCTGCTGCGGCATGCTGATATGAATGACACCGATTCCTTAACGCCGGGTGAGGCTCGCGTGTTGACGGCCGTCGACTTTACCGAGGCCGAGGAGCCGCTCGCGCTGTTTGCCGCCTGGATGGAAGAGGCGAAGGTCTCCGAGCCCGCCGACCCGAACGCCATGGCCCTCGCCACCGTCGATCCCGACGGGCTGCCGAACGTGCGCATGGTGCTGCTGAAGGGCTTCGACGCGCGCGGCTTCGTCTTTTACACGAATCTCGACAGCCGCAAGGGCCAGGAACTCGCGGCGAACCCCAAGGCCGCGCTGCTGTTCCACTGGAAATCGTTGACCCGGCAGGTGCGGGTGCGCGGCCCCGTCGAGCGCGTCTCGGACGAGGAAGCGGACGCCTATTTCGCCACGCGCCCGCGCCTGTCGCAGATCGGCGCCTGGGCCAGCCGGCAGTCGGCGCCGCTCGAAAGCCGGCTCGCCTTCGAGAAGGCCATAGCGCTCACCACGGCGAGATACGCCGTGGGCCCCGTGCCTCGTCCGCCGTTCTGGTCAGGCTTTCGCATCGTGCCGCTGATCATGGAGTTCTGGCACGACCGGCCGTTCCGCCTCCACGACCGGGTCGAGTATCGTCGCGAGGCGCCCGGCGCGGCGTGGAGCAAGACGCGGCTGTATCCTTGAGATAGGCTCACCCGGCCCATGCCTTCGACCCCGCACGCCAATCCGTCCCGACGCACCCTGCTGCTCACCGGTGCAAGCCGTGGCATCGGCCACGCGACGGTCAAGCGCTTCTCGGCCGCCGGCTGGCGCGTCATCACCTGCTCGCGCCACCCCTTCCCGGAGAACTGCCCGTGGGAGATGGGGCCCGAGGATCACATCCAGGTCGATCTCGGCGATCCGGACAGCACGGCTGCGGCGATCGCCGAGATTCGCCGGCGCCTGCCCGAGGGCGAGCTGCATGCGCTCGTCAACAACGCGGCCATCTCCCCCAAGGCGGAGGGCGGAGCGCGGCTCGGCACCATCGACACCCCGCTCGAGGTCTGGAACCACGTCTTCCAGGTGAATTTCTTCGCGCCCATCATGCTGGCGCGCGGCCTCATCGACGAGCTGCGTCGGGCGAAGGGCTCCGTGGTGAATGTCACGTCGATCGCCGGCTCGCGCGTCCACCCGTTCGCGGGCGCGGCCTACGCCACCTCCAAAGCCGCGCTCGCGGCGCTGACGCGCGAGATGGCGGCGGATTTCGGCCGCGAAGGCGTGCGGGTCAATGCGATCGCGCCGGGAGAGATCGACACGAGTATTCTCTCGCCCGGCACCGAGCGGATCGTCGAGCAGATCCCGATGCGCCGGCTCGGCACGCCGGACGAGGTGGCCAAGATCATCTACGTCCTGTGCACCGACACCTCGTCCTACGTGAACGGCGCGGAAATCCACATCAATGGCGGCCAGCACGTCTAGGAGCGGCGGGCGGCCCAAGCCGGGCGCGCCTACAGCCAGCCGCGCCACTTGAAATAGACGTACGGGACGACGGCCGCGACCACCATCAGGAACAACGCGAACGGATAGCCGAACACCCACTCGAGCTCGGGCATGTGCTTGAAGTTCATGCCGTAGATCGAGGCAATCAGCGTCGGCGGCATGAGCGCGACGGCGGCCACCGAGAAGAGCTTGATGATGTTGTTCTGTTCGATCGACACCATGCCCAGCATGGCGTCGAGCAGGAACGTGATCTTGTTCGACAGATAGGTCGCGTGGTCCGACAGCGAGTGCACGTCGCGCTGCATCACCTTGAGCTGGGCGCGCATCTCCTTCGGCCATTTCATGCCGTCGGCCTCGTTGGCGAGAAAGACCACGAGGCGCCCGATCGAGACGAGGCTCTCGCGAACCTTGGAGGTGAGATCGCCCTTGCGGCCGATCATGCGCAGGATGTGGTGGTAGGTGCGCGAGCGGTTGGCGCGGCGTCGCGTCGGCTCGAAAATCTGGTGCGAAATGATGTCCACCTCGGCCCCGATCCGCTCCAGGATGTCGGCGGCGCGGTCGATGATGGCGTCGAGCAGATCCATCAGCACCGATTCGCCTGTCACTGTGGCCGGGCACAGGCGGCCGAGCTTGGCGCTGACGAGCGCGAAGGGGCGCGGCTCGTCGTAGCGGACGGTGACGAGGCGGTGGCCGGCGAGGATGAACGTGACGGCGGTGGTCTTGGGCGCCTCGGACTCCGATTGGCACATCAGCGTCGCCGTCATGTAGCGCACGCCGTTTTCCACATAGAGCCGGCTCGAAACCTCGATCTCCTGCATCTCCTCGCGGGTCGGCACCGCGACGCCGAGCAGGCGCTCGACCAGCTTGTCCTCCTCGGGCGTGGGCGAGACGAGGTCCACCCACACCGCCCCCTCCGCCGCCGCGGGGGGGGGCGCGGCGGGGGGGGGGGCGCCCCGGGCGTCGAGCGTGTTTCCGCGCGGGACGTAGAGCGCGAACATGAGCCGCCCTCGCAGGAGAGTGTGAGGCGCCTCTGCCTAGCGCGGCTCGTTGCAGGCGTCTATCGGAAGCGGGCCTCGGTGGGCCGGCAACGGCGCCCGCGGAAACTCGGCGCGCCGCCTCAGGCGGCCGCGTCCTCCTTCTCCCGCTTCTCCGACTTTTCCCGCGCGGTCGTCGGCGCCGGCTGATGCGTCGGGTTGCGGGCGTCGCCCCGGTAGCGAATCGCTGCCGCGACCGCCGGAATTCCGATTCGGCCGTAGCGGCTGTCGAGATCGGGAACCTCGGCCCGGCCGCTGTCGCGCTTTTCGCGCCGCGGGCTGTCATAAACCTTTGGATTCATTGGGCATCTCCTCGTCGATCGGCCCCTTGGGGCGTCGGGAACCGATTTTGGCAACCCTACAGGTGGAGGCCGGTCGTGGCGTTTTCGTCGCGAAAATGGGTCATGTTTGTGGTATTGGTTTGCCGATATTGCGCGCTGCGCGCCGCCTCTGCCTGACCCTCCTCAAGGAGCGCGATCACGGTAAACGGCCCGTTAATCCGCTCGCGCTATGAGGGGGCGGAGAGACGTCAACCGGCCGCGGGGAGGGCCGTGAAGGGATGATGTATTCCTGCAACAGTGTGGCCGAGCCGTGCGACGGAACGGCCGGAAGGCATGGCACCGGCGCCCTCTTTCGCATAGCTTCGGTGCCGCTCCCCTGCGGTGCAACCTGCAAAACATGTGAGGACGGACATGGCGGCGCGTAGGCTTGCGTTGGTCGCCCTTGGGATGAGTCTGACGCTCGGCGGCTGCATGACGGCGCGGCTGGAGCCGGCCTCGGAAGCCAATTTGACGCCGCGCGACAAGGAGTTGCTGGCCAAGGCGCCTTACGCGCCGGCGACGATCCCGGAACCCTATCGCCGCCACATCGTGACCTACCACCGCAAGGAGCTGCCGGGCACCATTGTGGTCGATACCGACGCCCGCTACCTCTATTACGTGCTGCCCAACGGCCAGGCGATTCGCTATGGCGTAACGGTGGGCGAAGAGGCGCTGTCCTGGTCCGGCGTGGCCAAGGTCGGCCGCATGGCGGAGTGGCCGGACTGGGTTCCGACCGAGGATATCAAGAAGCGCCTGGGCAACCTTCCGTCGCGGGTCCCCGGCGGGCCGGCGAACCCCATGGGGGCGCGGGCGATCTACCTCTACGAGGGGAACAAGGACACCCTGTTCCGCATCCACGGCACGAATCAGCCCGAACTGATCGGAGAGGGCGTCTCCTCCGGCTGCATCCGAATGACGAACGAGGACGTGATCGACCTCTACAACCGGGTGAAGATCGGAACTCCCGTTGTCGTGCTCGGCCCGAAGAACGGCGATTCGCCGTTCAATCCGCGCCTCGCGCTGCACGACATGCGCAGCTGACCGCGCGGGGCGGAGCAGCTCCGCGCGGGCGCGGGTTCCGCTTACGCCGCAAGCAGGCGTTCCCTCCGCGCCCAATCGAGCGTGCGGTCGAGCGCCCGCTCGAGCCGATCGAACAGCTCGTCGATTTCGCCCTCGCTGATGACGAGCGGGGGGCACACGGAGAGCGTGTCGCCGGGCAGCGGGCGCACCAGAAGCCCCTCCTCCTCGGCGAATCGCGACGCCTGCGCACCGACGCCCTTTTTGGGATCGAAGGGCTGCTTGGTCGCCTTGTCGGCCACCATTTCGACGCCGCCAACGAGCCCGAGGCCGCGCGCCTCCCCCACCAGCGGATGATCGGCGAGGCGGCTCAGCCGCGCCTGGAACCGGGGCGCCTTGGCGGCCACCTTCTCGACGATGCGCTCGCGCGCATAGATCTCCAGCGTCTTCACGGCGACCGCTGCGGCCACCGGGTGCCCCGAATAGGTGAAGCCGTGGCCGAACACGCCGATTTTGCGGCTCTCGTCGACCATCGCCTGATACATCACTTCCGGCACCATCACGCCGGCGATGGGGATATAGGCCGAGGACAGCGCCTTGGCGACGGTCAAGGACTGCGCCTCGTAGCCCACCGCCTCGGCGCCGAACATCGTGCCCAGGCGGCCGAAGCCGCAGATCACCTCGTCGTCGATCATGAAGACGTCGTATTTGCGGCACACCTCCATGATCTTCGGAAAGTAGCCTTTCGGCGGCACGAGCACGCCGCCCGCGCCCATCACCGGCTCGGCGATGAAGGCCGCGACCGTGTCCGGCCCCTCGCGCAGGATGAGCTGTTCCAGCTCCGCGGCGAGGCGCGTCGAAAAATCGTCCTCGCTCTCGCCAGGCTCCGCGAAGCGATAGTAGTGCGGACAGCTCGTGTGCAGGATGCCGGAAATCGGCAGGTCGAAGTCGGTGTGGTTGTTGGGCAGCCCCGTCAGCGAGGCGGAGGCCACCGTGACCCCGTGATAGGCCTTGAGCCGGCTGATGATCTTCTTCTTCCGCGGCCGCCCGAGCGCATTGTTCATGTACCAGACGAGCTTGACCTGGGTGTCGTTCGCCTCCGACCCCGACGAGCAGAAGAACACCTTGGAGATCGGCACCGGCGCGATCTCCTTGAGCTTTTCGGCCAGCTCGATCGCCGGATCGTGGCTGCGCCCGCCGAACAGATGCGCGTAGGCGAGCTTGCGCATCTGCGCGGTCGCCGCCTCGATCAGCTCCTCGTTGCCGTAGCCGAGCGCGGTGCACCACAGGCCGGCCATGCCCTCGAGGTAGCGCCGGCCCTCGCTGTCGATCACCCAGCAGCCCTCGCCGCGTTCGAGGATCAGCGGGCCGGTCTCGGGCAAGGTCGCGAGATTCGTGTTGGGGTGCAGGACGGTCTCGACGTCGCGAGCGGCGAGATTCGAGAGCTGAGGCATCGCAAGGACTTCCGGTTTCGGGGCGAGCATTGTGGTTTGCGCCCGCACGAAGGTCAAACGCGGCCCCGCTCGAGCGCGGGTTACGAGATAAGGCGTGCGGGTCGAGCACATGCCGATCCGCGCACCCCTTTTCGCAGAGTCTGCAGAAACTTCTGTAACCGGCCCCGCATTGCGTTGCAGGACCGCCGAAGGCGCGCAACGGACGGCCCGGCTTTCGGTGCGGCTTGCTCCGCGGCGAGCGCCGCGCTCAGTAAGGCGCGAGGGGCAGCGGCTGCTCCTTGAGCATGCCTGCGACGACCTCGCGGGCGACCGCTGGATCGAGGCCGTGCTGCGCGACGAGATCGCGGCAGTCTTCCAAAATCGCGTCGACGTCCTGCATGAGCTTGAGGCGCTTGTAGGTGTCCGGCTGCCTGAGCCCCATCGAGGCGGCGACGATCTCCACCACGTTCACGATGCGGAACGGCATTTCCAGCTCGTGCGCGCACAGCTCGCGGTAGTCCGTATGGTAGATCACGGCGAGCGCGTCGACGCCCGCCTCGCGCGCCGCCGCGAGCTCGCGCCGCTGCAACTCGTTCCGCAGCGCCGGCATGGCCGCCATCGCGCTCGCCTGCAACCCGACCGCGGGAAGGCCGAGGTCCACCAGGCGGAGGGCGGGGACCGCGCGCAGAATCTCTTCGACCGCCGCGACCACGCCCGGAACGCCGGGATGGCGGTGCAGGGCAACGCGCATGTCCACCGGCTCGCGCAGCAGCGGCCGCAGGCGCTCGCGATGCTGGTGCAGGAAGCGCATGAACGGCGTCATCTCGAACGGCCGCGCGCCGCGCAGCGTCTCGATGGCCGGCAGCGTGGTCTCGGTGAACTGCACGTAGCAGCTCGGACACCAGGAAATCACCTGTCCGCTCTTGCTGCGGCTGAGCTTGTCGAGCGTGCTCTCCGCCACGCGGCCGGACGTCTCGACGTCGCCGGCGCGGAGCTGAACGACCCCGCAGCAGTGGGCGGGCCCGCCCATCACCTTGTAGCTGATGCCGAGCGCGTCCATGATATCGAGGCACAGCAGGGCGATGTGCGGCGTCTTGAGCACGTTGCAGCCGGTGTAGAACACGAAATCCGGCGGCTCGTCCGGCGCTGTTCCTTGCGCCTGCGGCCCCTGGCCGAGGCGAGCCAGCAGCGCGTCCGATAGCTGCAGGCGCGAGAGGTGCGTTACCTCGCGGCTGACCTTGCGGAAATTCTCGACGCCGCGCCGGCGCTGCTCGGGCTTGGAAGTCGTGTCCTGCGCCATGGCGATGCGCGCCATCGCGAGCAGGAAACGCGGATTGACGCCGTAGTCGCACGCCTTGATGCATTCGCCGCTGAGCACGCAGGCGCTCGCCCATTGGCGCGCCGCCTCGCTGCCCGGTCCGCGCCGCACGAGATCGAGCACGCCGTCGATGACGGCGCGCGTCTCCGCCGTAACGCCCGCGGGCTCGACGACCGGGCACGCGTCCACGCATTTGCCGCAACGCACGCAGGCCTCCGCCATGGCCGCGGCGCGCGCGGCAAGGGCGCTCTCGAATGGGCTGCTCATCCGTCCCTCGATGGATGGAATGCACGCGAAGGGTTTTCCTCCCCCTCCCGTGACCCTAGCACGAATGGCAGAACCCGTGACCACTCGTATTGAAAGCACGTGGTGTTGAAGGCGCGGCACGGGTGCAGCGCGGATCGATCGCGGCAATCCAAGAGCCCCGGCCTGATGCCGAAGGCCCGTTCCGCGAGCGCCGCCGGGTTGCGCGCCGTCAATACTCGTCGAAGAAGCGCTGGATGCGTTCCGGATCCTGCGTCTTGGTGAGGGCGAGGCACAGCAGCAGGGCGGCCTTGTGCGGGCTGAGATTGTCGGCTGCGACCATGCCGGGCTCCTGCCAGTTGTCGTCGACGATGACGCGGCCTTCCCCGACGCGCGAGGAGCGCACGATCACCGCCCGGCCCTCCCTGGCGATGGCCGCAAGCTCCTCGCGGAGCGCGCCGGTTGCGCCCGCGCCCGTGCCCGCCACCACGATGCCCTTGGCGCCGAGGTCGATCGCCGCGTCGGCAAGGCCCGCGCAGGCGCCGGCATGCACATAGAGGATGTAGACGCGCGGCAGCTCGCCGGTCGGCCCAAGCCGAAATTCGCTCTGCGCCGTGTGCCGTCTCACCGGCGCGCGATAGAACACGACGCGGTCCGCATCCGCATAGCCGAGCACGCCGATGTCGCGGCTGCGGAAGGTCTGCAGGCGATAGGTGTGGCTCTTGGTCACGTCGCGGGCGCTGTTGATCTCGTTGTTGGTCACGGCGAGGACGCCCTTGCCGGCGGCCTCCGGCGTGGCGGCGACGCGCACGGCATCGACGAGATTCGCCGGACCGTCGGCGCTGAGCGCCGTGAACGGGCGCTGCGCGCCGGTGAGAACCACCGGCTTGGTCGTGTGCACGGTGAGGTGGAGAAAGAAGGCCGTCTCCTCCAGGGTGTTCGTGCCCTGCACGAACACCACGCCGGAGACGTCCGGGCGCTCCACCAGCCCCTCGATGCGCAGCGCGAGCCGGCGCAGATCCTCCACGGTCGCGACCTCGTGCGGGCTCTCCCCGTCGACCTCGATTTGGGCGAACTGCAGGAGTTCGGGCAGGGCGGCGACGAGCTCGTGACCGGTCAACCGCGGGCGGCCGCTGCGCCAGGGCGCGTAACGGTAGGTGTCGAGCCGATCACTGCCCTGGCTGTGCAGCGTTCCCGGACCGAGCAGCAGGCAGATCTTCGGCAGTGCGGACGACATGGGACAGCCTCCCCGTTGCGGTTCCAGTGGACCTGCACGCGCTTGACGCGCGGGCCGACAATGCAAACCTATTTGCACAATGGCCGCAATCTGCGACTCAGGACTTATTCAAACGATCACGGCGAAGCGAGCGTTTCCGATGTGTGATAGAAAAGCCGCGCGAGCCTTGCTTTCCGCTGCGCGAATCGGGCTTGCACGCCCTTTCGGGGCGATTCGGCGGCGCGATCAAGCGCCGTCGGGCTCGCTGCGGCGGTGAATTCGCTTCCACGGACGTGACCATGGAGACTCGATTCCGCGACGCCTTGCTCGAAGACCGGCAGGCGCGCGCCAGCGGGTGGTTCGAGACGCTGCGCGACGAGATCCATGCCGCGCTCGAGGCGCTCGAGGCCGCGGCACCGCCGGCGCTCTATCCGGAGGCTCCGGGCTCGTTCGTGCGCACGCCGTGGCGGCGCACCGATCACACCGGCGCGGACGGCGGCGGCGGCGTGATGGGCTTGCTGCGCGGCCGGCTGTTCGAGAAGGCCGGAGTCCACGTCTCCACGGTGTACGGCGAGTTTGCGCCGGAATTCCGCAAGGAAATCCCCGGCGCGGAGAGCGATCCGCGCTTCTGGGCGTCCGGCATTTCGCTGATCGTGCACCCCCGCAACCCGCACGTTCCGGCCGTGCACATGAACACGCGCTTCGTCGTCACCACGAAGGCGTGGTTCGGCGGCGGCGCCGATCTCACGCCGATGCTCGATCCGCGGCGTACGCAGGACGATCCCGATACGGTCGCATTCCATGCGGCCATGCGCGCGGCGTGCGAGGCGCATGCGGCCGTTGCGCCCTATGAGAAGTTCAAGGCGTGGTGCGACGACTACTTCTTCCTCAAGCACCGCGGGGAGCCGCGCGGCGTCGGCGGAATCTTCTTCGACTGGCTCGACTCCGGCGACTGGGAGGCGGACTTCGCCTTCACGCAGGAGGTCGGCCGCGCCTTCCTCAGGATCTATCCGGAGCTCGTGCGGCGCAACTTCGCCACGCCCTGGACCGAGGCCGAGCGCGAGGAGCAGCTCGTGCGCCGCGGCCGCTATGTGGAGTTCAATCTGCTCTACGATCGCGGCACGATCTTCGGTCTGAAGACCGGCGGCAATGTCGAGTCGATCCTCTCGTCCATGCCGCCGGTGGTGAAGTGGCCCTGAGGCCGCCGACCGTTACGCGGACGCGAGCGCGTTGACGATCATATAGGCGCCGCCGCCCACGACCACGCCGTCGAGGATCGTCGTGTGCGCCCGCACCGACAGGCGATCGACGAGCGCCTTGGCGAGGAAAGCGCCGGGAAAGGCCATGGCGCCGATGATGAGCGCGAACGCGATCACCTTCGGCGTGATGACGCCTGCGATTCCGAAGACCGCGACCTTCATCACACCGAGCGCGATCGCGATCAGCGCGTCGGTCGCGATCACGGCGGCGCCCTGCAGCCCCGCCGCCATCAAGAGCGACAGCAGCACGACGCCGGCGCCCGTGGTGCCGCCGACCAGCACGCCATAAAGCGCAGAGCCGAAGGCGAGCCCGCGTTGCGCGATGACCAGGCCGCGGCGCTTCGCCAGCCGCCGCAGCGGGACGCTCAGCACGAGCGTCGAGCCGATCACCAAAAGCGCTCCGCGTCCGGTGAGCAGCGTAAATCCGTAGGCGCCGAGCACGCAGGTCGGCGCCGCGCAGAGCAGCACGACGAACGCCCTTTGCCTGTCGATCGCCTGGCGAAAGGCCGTGGCCCGGCTCGCATTGGTGAACAGCGAGCTGATGGCGATGATCGGCACGATCGCCTCCGCGCCGGCGATCGGCACCAGCACGAGCGGCATGAGGACGCCGGTGCCGTAGCCGGCGACGCCGCCGACAAGCGAGGCGAGGAGCGCCATGGCCGCGACCGTCCCGATCTGGACGATCGAAATGTCGCCAAAGCCGGCAAGAAGGGACATCGAGAAGGACGAAAGCTACTGCGGCCGCGCCTGCGTGCCGGTCGTAAAGGTGAGGTCCGCCGGCGCGATCAGAACGCCGAAGCGTTCGCACCAGATGACGACGCTGGGATAATTGGCGAGCGTCAGCCCCGCGGGCAGGGCATAGCGCTGGCTGCCCTTGAAGGCGCGCAGGCCGCCGAGATCGACGAACATGGCATCGCCGAGATCGCCCGAGCTGCGGATTTTCTCCTTCGGGACGAGATAGACGTGAAATGCCGGCCCCGGCCCGACCTCGAAATCCGGTTCGAGAAACAGCGTGCGCTCGTACACGCTCACCCGCCCGCGGCCGTAATGGATGGGGTCGGACGGGTCGACGTGAAGGAACGAGCCCGTGGCGACGAGCCTGGTGCGCTCCGCCTCCGAGAGCTGATCCGTCCCCGGCGGCGGGGGAAAGACGAACGGGAACAGAAAGAAGCCCAATCCGACCCCGAAGACCGCGCCGAGCGTGCCGCCCAGAAGGAAAATCAGGATGCCGCGCAGAAAGCCGCGCATTGCGACCTCAGTCCGCGCTCGGCAGGCGGCGCATCGTGAACTCGATGCGGCCGTCGGAGAGCTCGCGCCAGCTCTCCACCTCCGTCATGTAGGCGGCCTTGGGGAAGCGTTGCAGCAGTTCGCGCGCCTTGGCGCGCGCGGCCTCGCGGTCCAACACGTACGATTCGCGAAGGAACGGATCGGCCGCGCCGCGGCGCCGCGCGGCAAGGCGCGCCGCGTTGCGCTGGGCGATGTCGGCCGGGCGGCGGGGGCGATCCATTGACGTTTCCCGTTCGCCGCAAATGTAGAGCGAAGATCGAAGGGACGCGAGTCCGGCCCCCCCGCGAGGCGGCCGGACCGGCTCACTCGGCGCGCGCGGCGGCGTCGGCGATCCGGTCGAGCGACGCAGGGTCGCCCGGGAAATCCGCTGCGATCCACGCCGCCTCGGCGCGCGCCAGCGCACGCCCGAGCCCGGGGCCCGGCGCCAGCCCGCGGCGCATGAGATCGGCCGCCTTGACGGGAAAGCGCGGCGCCGTCCAACGCTGGGGCAGCGTGACGAAGGCGCGCCACGCCGCATCCTCCGGCGCAGCCCCCGCCTTCGCCCAGGCATACAGGACGCGGTCGGCGAACTTCTCCGGCCCGAGGCGATACAGCAAGGCCCGCGCAGCCCTCTCGGAGAGGTCGCCGCCGATGCGCCACCAGCCGTCGGCCATCGCCTGCAGCCGCTCCCGCTCGGCGTTCGAAAGGCGCAGCCGCTGCCACAACTTGTCGGCGTCCTCGACGACATGGAGCGCGAGGGCGGCGAGGCGGCGCACCGCATCGGGCGCCAGCGCCAGCGCCTGCTCGATCGCCGCCAGGCGCTCCACATGCGCAACCTGCGGCACGCTGGCGAGCAGACGGGTCACGAACCCCGTCTCCGCCATGACGGCGAGCGTCGCTGCCGCGCCGGGGGCGACGAGCAGCTTCATCCACTCCATGCGGACGCGCTCGCGCGAGAGCTGGTCGAGCCCCGCCCGCTCGACGATCGCGGCGTGCAGCCCCGCGGGGTCCGGCGAGCCGTGACCATAGGCCGCGTGGAAGCGGAAGAAGCGCAGGATGCGCAGATAGTCCTCGCGAATGCGCTGGCGCGGCTCGCCGATGAAGCGCACGCGGCGCGCCGCGATGTCCGCAAGGCCGCCCACATAGTCGTGAATTGTGCCATCGCGCGTGACCGACAGCGCGTTGATGGTGAAGTCGCGCCGCTCCGCATCCGCCCTCCAGTCGCGCCCGAAGCGGACGGTCGCCTTGCGGCCGAACGTCTCCACGTCCTGCCGCAGCGTCGTCACCTCGAAAGGCGCGCCGTCGACGATCACCGTGACGGTGCCGTGCTCGATGCCGGTCGGCACGGTCTTGAAGCCGGCGGCCTCGGCGCGGGCGATCACCGCCTCGGGCACGGCGGTGGTCGCGACGTCGAACTCGCCCGGGGTCTCGCCGAGCAGCGCATTGCGCACGGCGCCGCCGACGACGCGCGCCTCCTCGCCGTCCGCATCGAGCACCGCGAGGAGACGGGGCAACGGGCCCCGCGCGAGCCAGGGCGCGTCGGCCAGTCTGGGTGGCGCGGATGTCATCGGCTCTGCGACGGCACCAGCTTGCCGCCTTCCAGGTGCGGCGGCACATAGGTCGAACCCGGCGGTGCGCCGGAAAACTGCGCCATGATCAGAAAGCTCCCAATCACCAGCACGAGCGCCAGAATGCTCAGCAACGTGATCGCCGACCAGGACCACGCATCGGGATCGAACACCTTCGCGCGCGTCGCAAACAGAAAGACGGCGTAGAGCACGAACGGGAGGAGGAAGAGGGCGAATTCCGTCAAAACCGGGCGGATCATCAGGGCACCACGTTGGGGCATCCGGCCCTGCCGCAGGCGGGGCCGGCGAAGTCGGTCCCGGCGTTTGGGTCATCACGGGTCGGGCCGACAGAATCGACCGCGTCAAAGATACAACCGTTCGTAAAGGTTGCGCAGAATACCTGCCGTCACGCCCCAAATGTAGCGGTCGCCGAACGGCATGGCGAAGTAGGTGCGCATCATTCCGCGCCATTCCCGAGTGTGGCGCTGATGGTTCTCCGGCCCCATCACGAAGGCGAGCGGCACCTCGAAGACGTCGGCGACCTCGGCCGGGTTCACCCGCAACTGGAAATCGGGGCTGACGCGGGCGACCGTGGGCAGAATGCGGTAACCGGTGCCCGAGAGATAGAGGTCGAGATAGCCGAGGGGCTCGACGAGCCGCCGGTCGAGCCCGATCTCCTCCTCGGCCTCCCGCAGGGCGGCAGCAAGCGGGGATTCGTCCTCCGGGTCGATGCGGCCACCGGGAAAGGCGATCTGCCCGGCATGGTTCGACAGCGAATGGGTCCGCAACGTGAGAAGCACGGTCGGCTCCGGCCGGTCGACCACGGGGATCAGCACCGCGGCGGGCCGGATCGGCCGCATATCGGCGATCACCCGCAGGGCGGGCTCCAGATCGTGGTCTCCCCGCAGCGGGGAGACATCCGGGTCGGTGAGGGCTGCCGGGACCACCATGTCGAGCTTGCGGCGCGCGAGCGCAAAGAATTCATGGCCGGGCACCGGCTTCCGGGTCTCGCTCACGGCGTCCATTCAGGCGAACTCCCGCACCACATCGGCCGGCGCCATGGGGAAGAACATCCCCCCTGACGCGACGCCGAACATCGCGACCCCGTCCACCTCCCGCTCCTCGCCGAGGGCGACGAGATCGTAGAACAGCGCCCGCGTGACCTTGGCCCACAGGTCGCGCCGGACGTGGAGATAGGGCTTGAGGCCGCCGGTATCGGGCTCCGGCTCGAAGCGCAGCGCATGCTCGGGGCCGCAGGCGACCCAGTCGTCGACATTGGTGCGGAAATGGAGCGTCCGCCCCTCCGGCGCTTCGGAGACCTGCATCTCGACCGCCACGAAGGGGGCGTCCTCGACCGTGATCCCGCATTTCTCCACCGGGGTGACGAGGAAATAGCGGTCGCCCTCGCGCTTGAGCACCGAGGCGAACAGCTTGACGAGCGGCATGCGGCCGATCGGCGTTTTCTGATAGAACCACGTGCCGTCGGAGGCGATGCGCATGTCGATTTCGCCGCAATAGGGCGGGTTCCACAGGTGCACCGGCGGCGGACCCTTCCGGGCCGCAGCGCGCGCGGCATCCGCGAACGATTCCAGCCCCGCGGTGTTATGTGGTCTGTCTGTCTGGGCCATGGTTTCGTCTCGGGGGTGGTCGCGAGCCCCGGGAGCCGGGATAGCCAAAGTCCCCGGCGGATGAAAATAGCCTAACCTAGCGGACGCGACAGTCAGAGAATTGCCGCTTTTTGGTCCGTTCGTTGCATGACCGGGGGCGGCATTGACGCCGGCGCCGAGGCGCGCAGGCAGGTTCGAGGAGCATTTAATATGGGTGTTGCCGGCGGAGAGGGCCTCGACAAGTTCGAGGACATGATCGTGCGCGCGGCGGAGACGACGGCCGGGAACATCCGCGCCGCGAAGGCGGCGATCGGGAGCGTCATTTTCGGCCAGGAGCGCGTGATCGACCTTGCGCTCGTGACCATTCTGTCGGGCGGCCATGCGCTTCTCATCGGCGTGCCGGGCCTCGCCAAGACCAAGCTGGTCGAGACCATGGGCACGGTGCTCGGCCTCGATGCGCGCCGCATCCAGTTCACGCCGGACCTCATGCCGTCGGACATCCTGGGCAGCGAGGTGCTGGAGGAAAGCGCGGGCGGGCGCCGCAGCTTCCGCTTCATACCGGGCCCGGTCTTTGCGCAGCTTCTGATGGCCGACGAGATCAACCGCGCGAGCCCGCGCACCCAGTCGGCGCTGCTGCAGGCGATGCAGGAGCAGCACGTGACGGTGGCCGGCGTGCGCCACGATTTGCCGAAGCCGTTCCATGTGCTCGCCACGCAGAATCCGCTGGAGCAGGAAGGCACCTATCCTCTGCCCGAGGCGCAGCTCGACCGCTTCCTGATGGAGATCGACGTCGACTATCCCGATCGCGAGGCGGAGCGCCGCATCATCTTCGACACGACGGGCTCGGAAGAAACGCGCCCCAAGCCGACGATGAGCGCGGAGGATCTGATGACGGCGCAACGGCTCGTGCGGCGGCTTCCCGTCGGCGAGTCGGTCGTCGAGGCGATCCTGAACCTGGTCCGCTCGGCGCGCCCGGGTCCGGAGGGGGGCGAAGCCGCAAAGGCGATCGCCTGGGGCCCCGGCCCGCGCGCGAGCCAGGCCTTGATGCTCGCGGTGCGCGCGCGCGCCCTGCTCGAGGGTCGGCTCGCGCCCTCCGTGGACGACGTGGTCGCGCTGGCCGAACCGGTGCTCAAGCATCGCATGGCGCTCACCTTCGCGGCGCGCGCCGAGGGCGAGACGGTGAGCGCGGTCATCGGCCGTCTCAAGGCACGGCTCGGATAGTCGCATGGCGAAGCAGGCGACGATCGATCTCGGCCAGGCCGTCCGCTCCGCGGCGGCGCAGGGGCGCGCGCTCGCCGCCGCCATGCCGCGCCTGATCCTCGAATCGCGCCGCATCGCCGCCACCGTGATCCACGGCCTGCATGGCCGCCGCCGCGCGGGCTCCGGCGAGAACTTCTGGCAGTATCGCCGCTTCCTCTCGGGCGAACCGGCCCACCGCGTCGACTGGCGGCGCTCGGCGCGCGACGACCATCTCTACGTGCGCGAGCGCGAATGGGAGGCGGCGCACACGATCTGGATCTGGCCGGACCGTTCCCCCTCCATGGTCTTCACGTCCGATCCCGCGCGCGACTCGAAGCTCGAGCGCACGCTCATTGTCGCCTTTGCCCTCGCGGAGGTGCTGGTCCAGGGCGGCGAGCGCATCGGCGTTCCCGGCCTGATGTCGCCGACCGCGAGTCGGGACGTGATCGACCGCATGGCGCAGGCCATCGTCCACGACGCCGCCAAACGCGCGAGCCTGCCGCCCAGCTTCGCGCCTTCGCCGCTGTCCGAAATCGTCATGCTCTCCGATCTGTGGAGCCCGGTCGCGCAGATCGCGCGCACCATGGCCCAGCTCTCGGCCACGGGGGCCAAGGGCCATGTGGTGCAGATCGTGGATCCGGCGGAGGAGACGTTCCCTTATTCCGGGCGGGTGGAGTTCGTCGAGCCGGAAGGCGCGGGCGCCGTCACCGCCGGCCGCGCCGAAACGTGGCGCACCGACTACGAGCTGCGGATCGCGCGCCACCGCGCCGAGATCCGCGCCGAGACCGACCGGCTCGGCTGGACCTTCGCCATTCACCGCACCGATCGCCCGGCGACGGATCTGCTGCTGCGTCTGCACGTCCGCATCGGCGCAAGCAGCGACACCCTCGGATTTGCCGCGCGGGCCTCGTCCGCGCAGATCGGCCCCGCCCCATGATCGCCGGCCTGCCGCTCGCCTTCGCCCAACCCCTGGTGCTGCTCGGCCTGCTGAGCCTGCCGGTTTTGTGGTGGCTGCTGCGGCTCGTTCCGCCGCGCCCGCGCGTCGTCCAATTTCCGCCGACGCGGCTCTTGTTCGACATCGCGCCGAGGGAGGAGACGCCGTCCCGCACGCCGTGGTGGCTCACGCTTCTGCGCCTTGCGCTCGCCGCGCTGTTGATCATTGCGGCCGCCGGGCCGATGTGGAATCCGCCGCAGGCGGTCTCGGGCGGCAACCGGCCGATCCTGCTCATCGTCGACGACGGCTGGTCGGCGGCGGCAAGCTGGGACGCGCGGCTGCGCGCCGCCGAGGACCTCGCCGCGCGCGCGGAAGCGGACCGTCGCAGCATCGCCATTGCGCCGCTGTCGGAGCCGACCCGCGACATCTCGCTCGAGCTCGCCGGCGCCGCGCGGGTGCGCCTGCAGCAGCTCAAGCCCAAGCCGCATACGATCGCGCGCGCCGAGGCGCTGCCTGCGATCCGCCGGTTTCTCGCCGCCACGCCCGAAGCCGACGTGGTGTGGCTGTCCGACGGCGTCGACGCCGGCGGGGCCGCGGACTTTGTCGAGGGCCTGGCGCAGGCCCTGGAGGGGCGCGCCATCACGGTGATCGACGGCGGATTGCCGCCAGCGCATGCGCTGGTCGGCGCCGAGAACACCGCAGGCGCGCTCACCGTGAAGGTTCTGCGCGCCGCGCCGACGGGCGACGCCGAGACCGGCGTCGTGCAGGTGCGCGATCTGAAAGGATTGCCGCTCGGCGAGGCGCGGTTTGCCTTCAAGGCCGGCGAGCGCGAGACGGAGGCGGTCGTCGATCTGCCGGTCGAGATCCGCAACGACGTGGCCCGCATCGAGATCGCGGGCGAACGCTCCGCCGGCGCGGTGCAGCTTCTCGACAAGCGCTGGCGCCGCCGCGCCATCGGCATCGTGTCAGGCTCGACGGTGGACACCGCGCAGCCGCTTCTGTCTTCGACCTTCTACCTGTCGCGGGCGCTCAATCCGTTCGCCGACGTGCGCCTCGCCGAGGCGGTCGCGCCGGCCGAGGCGGTGGCGCGCTTTCTCGATCAGCGTCTGCCGATGATCATTCTCGCGGACGTCGGCAACGTCGCCGGAGCGGCCCGCGAGCGGCTCGCGCAATGGATCGAGGAGGGCGGCGTGCTGGTGCGGTTTGCCGGGCCGCGCCTCGCCGCCGCGGACGACGACCTCGTGCCCGTGAAGCTGCGCCGCGGCGGGCGCACGCTCGGCGGTGCCCTCACCTGGGAGCAGCCGCAGCAGCTTGCGGGGTTCGGCCGCGACGGCCCGTTCGCCGGCATGGCGGTGCCGGACGACGTGACGGTGACCCGGCAGGTGCTGGCGGAGCCGGACGCGACCTTGATGGACCGCACCTGGGCCATGCTCGCGGACGGAACCCCCCTGGTCACCGGCGAGCGGCGGGGCAAAGGGCTCGTCGTGCTGTTCCACGTCACCGCCGATACGCGCTGGTCGAACCTGCCCCTGTCGGGCGCGTTCGTGGAGATGCTGAAGCGTATCGTCAATCTCGCCGGATCGGCGGCGGCGGAAGCACCCGCCGAGGGCGAGACGCGCGAGGTGGTGCCGCCGAGCCGCGTGCTCGACGGGTTCGGCGCCTTCACGACGCCGCCTCCCACCGCGCGCCCGGTGCCCGCACGCTACGATGGCCGGGCGACGGCCGATCACCCGCCCGGTTTCTATGGCCCGCCCGAAGGTCTGTTGGCAGTGAACACGCTGAGCCCGAGCGACCGGATCGCCTCCATCGACTATGCGCCGCTCTCGGCCCGGCGCGAGCCCTATCGCGTGGGCGAGCCGCAGGACCTGCGGGGACCCGTGTTCCTCGCCTCGCTCGCGCTGCTGTTGCTCGACGGGCTCGTCGTCTTCTGGCTCGCCGGCGGCCTCGCGCGCCTGCTGCGGCGGCCGCGCGCGACGGCGGCCGGCGCGATCGTGCTGTGGCTGGCGGCCGGCGCTCTCGGCCTCGGCGAAGCGCGCGCGCAGGAGGCTCCGCCGATGATGCAAGCGGCGCTCGAGACCAAGCTCGCCTATGTCATCACCGGCGATGCCGAGGTGGATGCGATCAGCAAGGCCGGGCTGCAGGGGCTCACGCTCTTCCTCGCCCAGCGCACCGCGCTCGAGGCCGGCGAGCCGGTCGGCCTCGACCCCGCGCGCGACGAGCTTGCCTTCTATCCGTTGATCTACTGGCCGATCGTGCCGGGCGCGCCGAAGCCCTCCCCCGAAGCGCTCGCCCGCATCGACACCTACATGAAGCAGGGCGGGACGGTGCTGTTCGACACGCGCGACGCGATCGAGGCGCCGGCCGGTCCGGGCGGGGAGGCGCGCAGCCCCGGCATGCTGGCGCTCCGCGAGATTCTCAGCGGGCTCGACATTCCCGCGCTGGAGCCGGTGCCGCGCGAGCACGTGCTCACCAAGACCTTTTTCCTGCTGCGCGATTTCCCCGGCCGCTTCACCACCGGCCAGCTCTGGGTGGAGGCACTCCCGGCCGAGGAGGAAGAGACGGAGCACCGGCCCGCGCGCGCGGGCGACGGCGTCTCCTCCATCCTCATCACATCGAACGACCTGGCCGGCGCCTGGGCGGTGCGGCCGGACGGGCAGCCGATGCTGCCCCTCGTTCCCGGGGAACCGCGCCAGCGGGAGATGGCGTTCCGCGCCGGCGTCAACATCGTGATGTATACGCTGACCGGCAACTATAAGGCCGATCAGGTGCATATCCCGGCGCTGCTGGAGAGGCTGGGACAGTGAGGACGAGATCGGCGCCGCGCCTGGCTTGGAACGGAGCGCCGCATGTCGGCATGTCGGCCGCGGGTGGCCCCCATGGGAGAACGCGGGCAGTGGGTGACCGACCGCGATCCCGGCGCATGGACCGGGATGGTTTGGATCAGGCCGGACACCGACGTGCCGGCGCCGTTTGACGAGGCTTCATGACGTTCGGCATCGCATTCGCGCCGCTGGTTCCGCCCTATGTGCTGGGGGCGGCGGCCGCCCTCGCCGTCGCGCTGGCGGCACTGCTGTTGCTTGCGCGCAGCCGCGGCGCTGCTCTGCGCGCCGCCGCGCTGGCGCTGCTGGTGCTCGCGCTCGCCAATCCCTCGTTCACGCGCGAAGACCGCGAGCCCCTGCCCTCCGTCGTCGCCGTGATCGTGGACAAGAGTCCGAGCCAGGGCTTCGGCGACCGCGCTCGGCAGACCGAGGCCGCCCGCGCCGCGCTCGCCGAGCGGCTCGCCCGCATCCCCGGCCTCGAAGCGCGATTCGCCGAGGCCGGCGAGGCCGACGGCGAGACGGACGGGACGCGCCTGTTCTCCGCGCTTTCGGCGGCGCTGGCGGACGTGCCGCCCGATCGGGTTGCCGGCGCCATTCTCGTCACCGACGGCCGCGTGCACGATCTGCCGAAGGACGCCGCCGAGCTCGGCTTCACGGCCCCCCTTCACGGCCTCATCACCGGCCGCGCCGACGAGCGCGACCGCCGCGTGGTCCTCGTGACGGCGCCGCGCTTCGGCATCGTCGGCCAGCAGCAGACGATCGCGTTCCGGGTGGAGGAGCAGAACGGGCCGGGCAGCCCCGTGCAGGTGGCCGTGCGCCGCGACGGCGAGCTGCTCGAACAGCGCAGCGTGCGCGTGGGCGAGACCGTCAACGTCGCGGTCGCCGTGCCCCATGCCGGGCTCAACATCGTGGAGATCGAGGCCGAGCCGCTCGACCGCGAACTCACGACCGTGAACAATCGCGCCGTCGTGTCGATCGACGGGGTGCGCGACAAGCTGCGCGTGCTGCTCGTCTCCGGCGAGCCGCACGCGGGGGAGCGGACGTGGCGCAACCTTCTGAAGTCGGACGCCGCGGTCGATCTCGTGCATTTCACGATTCTGCGCCCGCCGGAGAAGCAGGACGGCACGCCGATCAACGAGCTTTCGCTCATCGCCTTCCCGACGCGCGAGCTGTTCCAGCAGAAGATCAACGAGTTCCATCTCATCATCTTCGACCGCTATGCGCGCCAGGGCGTGCTGCCGATCATCTACTTCGACAACATCGCCCGTTACGTCCGCAACGGCGGCGCGGTGATGGTGGCGGCAGGCCCCGATTATGCGAGCCCGACCAGCATCTGGCGCACGCCGCTCGAGGCGGTGCTGCCGGCCGAGCCATCGGGGCGCACGACCGAGAGGCCGTTCCACGCGCGCCTCACCGAGCTCGGCAAGCGCCACCCCGTGACCCGCGGGCTCGAGGGCAGCGAGTCCGACCCGCCGCACTGGAGCCGCTGGTTCCGCGTCGTTGACACCCGCAACACGACCGGTACGTCCGTCATGGAGGGGCCGGATGGCAAGCCACTCCTGGTGCTGTCGCGCCAAGGCGAGGGCCGCGTGGCCCTGCTCCTGTCCGATCACATCTGGCTGTGGGCGCGCGGGTTCGAGGGCGGCGGACCGCATCTCGACCTTCTGCGGCGGCTGTCGCACTGGCTGATGAAGCAACCCGATCTCGACGAGGAGGCGTTGCGCCTGCTCGCGAACGGACGCTTGCTCACGGTGCAGCGGCAGACCATGGCGGAGGGCGTCGACGCGGTGACGCTCACCTCGCCCTCCGGCCAGACACGGACGGTAACGCTCAATGCCGTCGAGCCGGGGCTGTGGCGCGCGACCCTCGAGGCGAACGAGATGGGGCTGTGGCGCGCGACCGACGGCAAGCTCACCGCGCTCGTCAATGTTGGGCCGGCCAATCCGCGCGAATTCGCCGAAGTGACCTCGACCACGGAGGTGCTGGCGCCGCTCGCGCGGGCGACCGGCGGCGACGTGCGCCGCCTTTCGGCCGACGGCGGCGTGCCGCGCATCGTCGGCGTGCGCACGAGCGACGTCTACCACGGCGACGACTGGATCGGCCTGAGGATGCGCCAGGCGACGGTGGTGCGCGGCCTCGGCGTGCTGCCGGTGTTTACGGGCCTGCTCGGGCTGCTGCTGCTGATCGGCAGCCTCGCGGCGACCTGGGCGCGCGAAGGGCGGTAGCGCCGCCGGCGCGGCTCACCCGATCACGGCCTCGACGAGATAGGGTCCGGGCGTCGCGAGGCCGCGCGCGAGCTCGCGGTTGAATGCGTCCATGTCTTCCGCGCGCCCGCCGGGCACGCCCATGCTGCGCGCGAGCGCGACGAAATCGAGCGTCGGCCGGTCGAGGTCGAGCATGTCGAGCGCCTTGCGCCCGACATTCGGCGCGCCGACATTCGCGAGCTCGTGCCGCAGGATGGCGTACTGCCGGTTGGCGAAGATCACCGTGGTGACGTTGAGGTTTTCGCGCGCCTGCGTCCACAGCGCCTGAATGGTGTACATGGCGCTGCCGTCCCCTTCGAGATTGATCACGGGCCTTTCCGGGCAGGCGATCGCGGCCCCGGTCGCGAGCGGCATGCCGATGCCGATCGAGCCGCCCATGTTCTGCAGCCAGTCGTGCGGCTGCGCGTGGCGGGTCGAAGGGAAGAAGCCGCGACCGGTCGAGACGCCTTCGTCGACGATGATGGCGTTCTCGGGAATGAGCGCGCCGAGCGATTGCGCAAGGTTGACGGCGTTGATCGCCCCGCGCGCGGGCGCGGGCGGCGCGAGCTTGGCGGGTTCGACCGGCTGCTTGCTCGCGCCGATTTCGTCGGCGAGCCATTCGAGCGCGTGCACGATGTCCTCCTCCGGGCGGGCGAGCGTCGTGTACGACGTGCCCTCGGGGGCGAGCAGGCTCGGCTTGTCCGGATAGGCGAAGAAGGCCACCGGCACGCGGCTTCCGGCGAGCACGATGTGGCGGAAACCCGCGAGCGCATTGACCGCCTGATCGACGGGATAGGGAATGCGCTCGATCGGCATGCGCCCGGCGCCGCGCTCGATGCGGCGGTTGAAGGTCTGCGCGAGCATCTTGGCGCCGGTCTTGGCGCAAATGCGCGCCGCAAGCTCGAGCCCGCGCTGGCGCAGCGCCGGACCGGCGAGCAACAGCAGAGAGGTCTCCCCCGCTTGCAAGGCCTCTGCCGCCGCGCGCACGGCCTCCGCGGAGACGCGCGAAGGCGGCGCAACCGGCGGCACCGGCGCTGGGCCCGAACCTTCGTTCCAGGCCGTGTCGCCCGGGAGAATCAGCGTTGCGACCTGGCCGGGCGGACTCAGGGCCGCGGCGATCGCCGCCGCGCCGTCGGCGGCGACCCGGCGCGCATCGGGCGAGGTGCGCACCCATCCCGAGAAGGGGCGCGCCGCCGTTTCGATGTCGGAGGTGAGCGGCGCATCGTACTGCCGGTGGTAGGTCGCATGGTCGCCGACGATGTTGACGATCGGGGTGGACGCCTTGGAGGCGTTGTGGAGGTTGGCGAGGCCGTTGGCGAGCCCCGGGCCGAGATGCAGCAGCGTCGCGGCCGGGCGGTCCGTCATGCGCGCATAGCCGTCGGCGGCGCCGGTGGCGACGCCCTCGAACAGCGCGAGCACGCAGCGCATCTCCGGAACACGGTCGAGCGCAGCGACGAAGTGCATCTCCGACGTGCCCGGATTCGAGAAGCAGACGGTGACGCCGCCGCCGACCAGCGTGCGCACGAGACTTTCCGCGCCGTTCATGGCCAGTCCTCCCCCGAAGGCCTTGGTGCGACCGGCGAGCCGCCGGCCTCAGAGCGTAGCGTCCCAATCCGGGCGAATGGGCCCGGCAACGCCCGCGAAGGCGCCCTCGACGAGTTCGCAGACGAGAAGCCGGGCGGGATCGACCGGGCCCGGCATCGTCGCGCGCCCCTTGGGGACGGGCTTGAAGCCGAGGCGGCCGTAATAAGGTTCGTCGCCGACGAGGACGACGAGCCGATGGCCCTTCTTCCGCGCCTCGTCGAGCGCGCGGCGAATCAAGGCCTGGCCGATGCCGCGGCCGCGGAACGGCGGCTCGATGGTCACCGGCCCGAGAAAGAGCGCCGGCGCCTCCCCGATGCGGATCGGCGTCTGCCGCACCGAGCCGACCAGCAGCGTTCCGACCCAGGCGGTGAACGACAGGTCGAGCCGGTGCGCGACCTGCTCGCGAATGCGGAAAGCGGTGCGCGCGTAGCGCCCAGGACCGAAGGTGCGCTCGTGCAGCCGTTCGATGGGCAGCGCGTCGGCGGGCGTTTCGTGAAGAATGGTCAGAGAAAGATCGGGCATGCGCGAGAAATCCGCCCGGGGCCGGGAGCGCCCGGGGCGCAGGGACAAGCTGGGCGCTTAGCATTGCCGGCGCGCAAGGTCCATCCGCTCCGCAACATTGCCAAGGCGACGAAACCGCCCGACTATGAAAAGGTTTGGGACGGCGACGCCGGCCATGATGCGGCGCCGGTGGGCACGGGCACGCGAAGGAGGTCTGGATGGGTCTGCTCGTCGACGGCGTATGGCAGGAAGAGGAGCGCGGTGCGCGATGCCGCGACGGCCGCTTCGAGCGCCAACCGTCGCGCTTCCGCAGCTGGGTCACGCCGGACGGCAGCGCGGGCCCTTCGGGCGAAGGCGGGTTTCGCGCCGAGCCCGGCCGCTACCACCTCTATGTCTCGCACGCCTGTCCGTGGGCGCACCGCACGGTCATCTTCCGCAAGCTCAAAGCCCTCGAAGACGTCATTTCGCTCTCGGTCGTCTCGCCGATCGTCCGGCGCGAGGGCTGGACCTTCGCCAAGGAGGAGGGCTCGACGGGCGACCCGGTCAACGGGGCCAGCCGGCTGTCCGAGATCTACGTCCTCGCCGAGCCGCGCTACACCGGGCGCGTCAGCGTGCCGGTGCTGTGGGACAAAGCGCGGCGGACGATCGTGAACAACGAATCGTCGGAAATCATCCGCATGCTCAATTCGGCCTTCGATGCCTTCACGGACAGCAAGGCCGACTTCTATCCGGCCGACCTGCGGGCGGAGATCGACGTCGTGAACACGCACGTCTACAGGGCGGTGAACAACGGCGTCTATCGCGTGGGGTTCGCGACGACGCAGGAGGCCTACGAGGAGGCGTTCCTGGAGCTGTTCGACGCGCTCGACGCGCTGGAGCAGCGGCTTTCACGCCAGCGTTATCTCGTCGGAAACCGCGTCACCGAGGCCGACTGGCGACTGTTCACGACCCTGGTGCGCTTCGACGCCGTCTATTTCGGGCATTTCAAGTGCAACCTGCGGCGGATCGTCGACTACCCCAACCTGTCGCATTATCTCCGCGACCTCTATCAGACGCCCGGCGTCGCCGAGACGGTCCACATGGACCACATCAAGCGGCACTATTACATGAGTCATCGTGCCATCAACCCGACCGGGATCGTACCGTTGGGGCCGGAGCTCGACTTCTCCGCGCCTCACGACCGCGGGCGCTTCTCTGCATAGAGCCGCCGGCGCCCATCGCGCCGGCGCGCGAGCGCAGATTTCGCCCGGCGCGGCGGGACGGCCGCTCGGCGGTCACCCTGCAGGGGGCGGCCGGGCCGCCCCCTGCACCTCGGCAATGCGCCGGCGCGCATCGGCCGCCGTCTGCGGCGGGAGGGCATCGGGAGCAAAGAAGGCGCCGCCGCGACCGGAGGGCTCCGCGGGCCCCGGCGCCGCGCCGGCCGTCCGCACCACGAACAGCGCAATCTGGTCGGGCTCCGCATCCGAGGCGCCGCGGTAGAGACCGTGCAACCGAGCCGGCCCGGACGCGGGGGCGCCTGCGGCCGCGAGCGCCCGCGCGAGCGCTTCGCGCACGGTTTCCCCAGACCGGACCATTGCGCCGGGCAGGGACCATCCTTTAGAAGACACGGGCTCGACGAGAAGAATGCGGTCCGCCGCGTCGAACGCCATCACCTGCACGCCCAGGCTTTGTCCGCGGGACAAGCGCCAGAACAGGTGCATGGCGCGGCGCAGCAAGGATTCGGTTGCGTCTTGAACGCGATGGATCAGACCGGCGAGCCTTTGGTCAGGCATTTTTAGCCCCGCAACATTCGCATGGCTGGCTTGCCGAAGGACGCTTGTCAACGCGTCGAGCTCGTCCTATTTGTGCGCTGCAGCAAGCTTGCAGCGGGTTGCTCCTCCCTCTTCCCGCTGCCCACGACGGCGCCCCTTCCCCCCGGGGGCGCCGTCCTTTTTTGAGCGGGGCTTCGCTTGGCCGAGCGCTCGTGGCATAAAGCGTAAGTTAGAATAGTTTTAGACACGAGCCGCCGTGAAGCGCTTTTCGGATCTCACCGAGCAGGAAGTGCTGGCCCTCGCCATCACCAGCGAGGAAGAGGACAGCCGCATCTACCGCGGCTTCGCCGACGGCCTGCGCCCGCATTTTCCCGCCTCGGCAGAGCTTTTCGACAAGATGGCGGAGGAGGAGATCCGCCACCGCGAGCGGCTGTTCGCCCTCTACCAGCAGAAGTTCGGGGACTATCTGCCGCTGGTGCGGCGGCAGGACGTGAAGGGCTTCGTCAAGCACAAGCCGCTGTGGCTCGTGCGGCCGCTCGGCCTCGACGAGGTGCGCAAATACGCCGCGGAGATGGAGTACGAAACGGCCCGCTTCTACCGCAAGGCGGCGGAGGCGAGCCGCGACGCATCGATTCGCAAGCTTCTGGTCGAGCTCGCCGAGGCGGAGGACCACCACGAGAGCGTCGCGCATCAGCTCGGCGAGCAGATCCTGACGGAGGATGCGCGCGCCGCGGAGGAGCGAACCGCCCACCGCATGTTCGTGCTGCAATATGTGCAGCCGGGCCTCGCGGGCCTGATGGACGGCTCGGTCTCGACGCTCGCGCCCCTGTTCGCGGCGGCTTTTGCGACGCACAATACGTGGGAGACCTTCCTGGTCGGATTGGCGGCCTCGGTCGGCGCCGGCATCTCGATGGGGTTTGCCGAAGCCTTGTCCGACGACGGGTCGCTCACCGGGCGCGGCGCCCCGTGGCTGCGCGGCTCGGTGTGCGGGCTCATGACCACGCTCGGCGGAATCGGCCACACCCTGCCCTATCTCATCCCGGATTTCTGGGCCGCGACCGTGCTGGCGATCGCCGTGGTGGCCGTCGAGCTCGCGGTGATTTCCTGGATTCGCTGGCGCTACATGGATACGCCGCTATTGTCGGCGGCGTTCCAGGTCATGGTCGGAGGAGCGCTGGTGTTTCTTGCCGGTATCCTGATTGGCAGCTCTTGACGCGCCATGTTCGTGCTGGCGCACCTGTCCGACCCGCATCTGTCCGCCATTCCCCGGCCGCGCCTCTCCGAACTGGCCGGCAAGCGGGCGCTCGGTCTCGTCAACTGGCAGCTTCGCCGCCGCCATGAGCACCGCGCGGAGGTGCTTGACGCCCTGCTCGACGACCTTGCGGCGCAGGCGCCGGACCACATCGCCGTCACGGGCGACCTCGTCAACGTCGCGCTGCCGGGCGAGTTCGCGAGCGCGCGCGCATTTCTCTCCCGTCTCGGCCCGCCGGAAGCGGTCTCGTTCGTTCCCGGGAACCACGATGCCTATGTGCGCGCCGCGCTCGCGCATTCGCATGCACACTGGCGGCATTATCTCGCCGGCGACGAGGCCGAGCCCGACGCGGCGGCGCCGACCTTCCCCTATCTGCGGCGACGCGGGCCGGTGGTGCTGATCGGCGTTTCGACGGCGCTGCCGACCGGCCCGTTCATGGCCACGGGGCGCATCGGGGCGGACCAGATGAAGCGGCTGGACCATGTGCTCGCGCGTCTCGCCAAGGAGGACGTCTTCCGCGTCGTCCTGCTCCATCACCCGCCGACGACGCGGCCGGGCGACCGGCTGAAGCGGCTGATCGACGCCGACTCGTTCCGCCAGGTTCTGCGCCGGCACGGCGCCGGGCTCGTCCTGTTCGGTCACATCCACATGACCTCGGTGACCTGGCTCGATGGTCCCGAGTGCCTGATTCCGGCGGTGAGCGTCGCCTCGGCGTCGGCGACGGAGCGCGGCGACGAGCCGGCCGGCTATCACCTCTTCCGGATTTCCGCCGAAGACGGGGCCTGGCGGTGTGAGATGGTGACGCGCGGCTTCGCGGCCGGCGAAGCAGGCATTGCGGAGCGGCGCCGCTGCGTCCTTGCGCCGCCGCCGCGGGCCGTCACATGGGCTGCCCGCTGAACCAGGCGGCCGCGAAAAGCAGCGCCGCCCCCGCGAGCATGCCGAGAACAAAGAGGGCCGCCCCCCGCCAGAGCCGCGCGCGCCGTCGCCGCGGTTTCGCCGGCGCCGCCCCTTCCGCGGGCTGCGTCAAGGCGTCGCTCGCGAGCGCGCGTTCGCGCTCGACGAGACGCCGCGCCACGTACTGCGTGATCGCCCGCACGATCGGCTCCACCTGCGGCGACTCGGCCAGGACCTTCCGGCCGTAGCGGGTGTCCAGCAGGAAACGGTACACCCGCCTGTCGTGGGCCATCACCACATGCGCCAGCATGTCGATCCACAGCCGCGGCGGATCGCCCGGGGTGATGCCGCGATCGAACATGTCCACCTCGTCGGGAATTTCGGCGAACAGCGGATCGAGCGCCTCTTTGAGGATTTCGAGACGGGCGAGTTGCGCGTCGTGCAGATCGACGATCACCCCCGTGCGTTCCGCCGCTTCGATGCGAGCCTCGCGCATCGCGGCTTTGAGCGTGGGCACGGGCTCGCCTGGCTTGGCAGCGTTCGGAGCGTGGGTCATAGTTAACAAACTATCACTCTGCCGGTCCGGGACAAAGCCCGGCAGCCGGCGTCCGCCTTCTGGACACGCAAATTTCGGTGGGTTGACAGGCTTCCGGCAATCCATGAGCGTGACGGCGAACGGGTCGGGGTCGGTCCGGCGCGGTGCGGGCGCTGAGCCTCATCGGCCCGTCGCAACGGCGTAAGAACGGGAAGCAAAGCGAGAAGCTGCGTCAAGCAGCCCGCGGGCGGCACGAAGCCCCGATCCCGGGTGGAGGAAACGATGCGCAAGATCACGACCGGCTGGATCGCGCTTGCCGCACTGATCGCGGCGGCGGCGGGCGCGACGTCCGGCCATGCGGAGCCGTTGACGATCAGGATGGGCTACGTCCAGCTTCCTGGACATCTCGCGCCCATTCTGTTCCAGAACAAGGCGGTGCTGAAGCACTACGGGAAGTCCTATACGGTCGACGCCATCCGTTTCCGCGGCACGACGCCGCAAATCCAGGCGCTGTCGGCCGGGGAGCTCGATCTCGCGACCCTCGCGCCGAGCGGGCTCGCCTTCGCGGTGCAGAACGCCAACATCGACGCCCGGGTGGTCGCCGACACCTTCCACGACAACGGCAAGACGCACTGGACCTCGCCGTTCCTGGTGCTCAAGGACAGTGGCATCAACACCATCGAAGATCTTAAGGGCAAGCGCCTTGCGAGCAACGCCATCGGCTCGGCCTCGGACGCGGCGATGCGCGCCATGCTCAAGAAGCACGGCCTCGGCGACAATGATTTCAACACGATCGAGACCGCCTTCGGCAACATGCCGGCTATGCTGCTGCAGCGCAAGGTCGACATGATCGTGTGCCTGCCGCAGTTCATCAAGAAGCTCGATATGTCGAAGGTGAAGACGCTCTTCACCATTCGCGACGCGGTCGGCCCGCAGCAGACCATCATGTGGGTCATGCGCGCGGACTTCATCGCCAAGAACCGCGCCGCCCTCGTCGACTACTGGGAAGACCATATCCGCGCCCTGCGCTGGTTCCTCGATCCCAAGAACCACGACGAGGCGCTCAAATACGTCATGGACTACACGAAGCAGCCGCGGGACGCGGTCGATTACGCGTTCACCGAGAACGACTACTACCGCAGCCCCGATGCGCGGCCCGACGTGGAGGGCATCAAGCGCGGCATCCAGCAGAACATCGAGAGCGGCATTCTCAAGGCGGGGATCGACGTCGACAAATACGTCGACCTCTCGCTGATTGAGGAAGCCAAGACGCGCATCGACGGCAAGGCGAGCGCGCTGCAGTGACGGCGGCGCGCGAGGGGATGAGGATCCGCGCCCATGGCGACGGGGGCCGCTATCGCGGTTGAGAATGTCAGCCACCATTACCGGCCGCCGAAAAAGCGGCCGGTCCATGCGCTCGACCAGGTCTCCCTCGAAGTGGGCGACCGCGAATTCGTCGCCCTGCTCGGACCCAGCGGCTGCGGCAAGAGCACGCTGCTCTATCTCATCGGCGGCTTCATGCCGATCGAGAGCGGCAGCATCCGCGTCAACGGCAACCTGGTCACGGGTCCCGGTCCCGACCGCGGCGTCGTTTTCCAGCACTTCGCGCTGTTTCCGTGGAAGACGGTGCTCGGCAACGTGCTGTACGGACTCGAGAACATCGGCGTCCCGCGCGAGGAGGCGCGCGAGCGTGCGCAGAAATACATCGACATGGTGCACCTTACGGGCTTCGAGGACGCCTATCCGAACCAGCTTTCCGGCGGGATGAAGCAGCGCGCGGCGATCGCGCGCACGCTCGCCATCGATCCCGACATTCTGCTGATGGACGAGCCCTTCGGCGCCCTCGATGCGCAGACGCGCGGCCTCATGCAGGAAGAACTGCTGTCGATCTGGCAGCGCACGCGCAAGACGGTCCTGTTCGTCACGCACGACGTGCGCGAGGCCGTCTATCTTGCCGAGCGCGTGGTGATGATGACCGCCCGACCCGGCCGCATCATGGAGTCGGTCGACACGCGCTTCGACGAGGCCGGCCCCGGGGTCATGGATCGCCCCGAATTCGTCGAGAAGGCGAGCTATATCTGGAATCGCATCAAGGGCGAGGCGATCGCCACCGTCGCGGCGAGGGCGAGCTGATGGTTGCGACCGCCTGCCGCTATTCGCCGCTCCTGCTGCTCGCCTTGATGTGGGAGGCGGCGGTGCGGACCGGGCTCATCTCCGACCTCGTCCTGCCGCCGTTCAGCGCAGCGGTGGAAGGCTGGTGGGACCTCGCCGTCACGGGCGACCTCTTTCCGCAGGCCTTCGCCTCGCTGCGCCGCGCGGCTCTAGGTCTCGGACTGGCGATCGCGCTCGGCACGACGGCCGGCATCCTCATGGCATGGAACGCCAAGATCCGGGTTTTCATAAACCCGCTGATCCAGATGTTCTATCCGCTGCCGAAATCCGCGCTCATTCCGGTGACGATTCTGTGGTTCGGCCTCGGCGACATGTCGAAGATCGTGCTGATCTTCATCGGCTGTCTGTTGCCGATCGTCGTCTCCTCGTTCAACGGCGCCCGCGGCGTCGAGGACGTGCTCGTCTGGTCCGCCCGCAGCCTCGGCGCCTCGCGGCGGCAGGTGCTCTGGCAGATCGTGGTGCCGGCGGCGATGCCGGAGATCCTCACCGGCATCCGCACCGCGCTCGCCATCTCCTTCGTACTGCTGGTCAGCTCCGAGTTCATCATCGCCCGCGACGGCATCGGCTTCATGATCGCCGGCTTCGGCGAGGAAGGCGTGTACGACCGGATGTTCGCCTGCATCATGACCGTGGTGGCGATGGGCTTCTTTGCCGATCGGCTCTTTCAACTGTTCATGCGGCGGGTGCTGATATGGCGCGAATGACGAGCGATGGGGCCGCGCCGCGCGTCGCCCTGCCGGACCCGGGCGCGGTCGCGCTCTCCGCTCTGTTCTGGAAGGTGGCACCCGCAATCCCGATTGTCGGCCTTTTCGCGCTCTGGCAGATCCTCTCCGCCAGCGGGGCGTTCAACCCGTATCTGATGCCCGAGGTGCCGGCCGTGTTCCGCCGCGTGGCGCTCGAGCTGGTCAACGGCGAGTTCCTGCTGAACGCGGGCGCCACGCTCTACCGCGCTCTCGCCGGATTCCTGATCGCCGCGGCCCTCGCGGTGACGATCGGGATCGCCATGGCGCGCATTCGCATCGTCCACTGGTTCTTCGACCCGATCCTCTCCGTCGGGTTCCCGATGCCGAAGGTGGCGTTCCTTCCGGTGTTCATGCTGTGGTTCGGCGCCTACGACGCCTCCAAGATCACGCTGATTGCCTTCGCGTCGTTTTTCGCCATCGCGGTGAACACGGTGGCGGGCACGCAGGGCGTCGACCGCCATCTGGTCTGGTCGGCCCGCAGTCTCGGCGCATCCGAACGCAAGATCCTGTGGACGGTCATCCTGCCGGCCGCGCTGCCGCAGATCCTCACGGGCTTTCAGATCGCCCTGCCGCTCGCGATGATCGTCACCATTGTGACGGAGATGCTGATGGGGGGCGTGGGCCTCGGCGGCGCGATGATCCGCGCGCAGCGCTTCGCCGATTCGATCGGCGTCTTCTCCGGCATCGTTCAGATCGGGTTCACGGGCTTCGTCGTGATCTTCACGATGCGCTGGCTGCGTCGCCGGCTTCTCTCCTGGCACGAGGAAGCCAAGCGCTGAGCGCCGGGCAGCGCACTCCGGCCGAGGCTGTTGAAGGGGCGAGCGCTGTCGCGCGCCGGGCATTCCGCTTGTCGAAAGTATCGTCTGTTAAGACGACGCTTTGAAAGCAGGTTCGCTTTGAACCGTCTGTGAGAGACGAGGCCACGCGAGACATTCGATTGAATGTTCGCTTCACTATCAAGCTGGAGGCGTGACCTCTTCTGCTGAACGTGAAGCTGCCGACCTTCGATCAGACATCTGCAACAAACCCGACGTTCGTCCGGGTGCGGTGAGGACCGCGCGCCCGTACGCGACCTTGCGGCCGAGGCGTTCGAATGGTTTCTCCACCGTGAAAAACATTAATAGTCCCACGCAAACCGCTGCGGCGCAAGCGGCCCACCAGGGCGCGCCGGCGATGATGAGCGTGTATACGACAGGAGCGTGAAATGCATAAATGCTGTAACCGGCGCGGCCGAACATTTCGGTCGCGCGGGCGCCTGCGCGAACTTGATCGAGTAATCCGAGGCCCCCCGCGACCAGAAGCGCGAAAAGCAACTTGCGAACTTCGACTAGGAGCGGGGTGGACACCGCGCCTTGCATGAGCAGGACTGTTGCCGCGATCCAGGCTACGACGAGGGGGAGAAAATAGCCGCGACGGAAATGCTTCGTGAACCGATCGTCGAGACCCGCCACGCCGATCCACCAATAGGCCAAGAAGCCGAACATGCTGTCATTGTGTCACCAGTTAGCAAGCAACGGGTTGATGGTCATCACTGAGACGCCGGCGAACCACACGCAGGTGATTACGGCCCAAAGCAAAACGCCCGAGAGCCGCGCAACCCACAATAGGAGGACGGGATAGGCGATATAGAGCCAGATCTCCGCACCGACAGTTCGTAGGGGCGCATTGCCCTGGAACGCACAAAAGTTGAAGCCGGGCAGAGGAACGAAGGCAGCTGCGCCCGTGAGCTTTGCGATGATGCAACCGACGCTGATCGACTGGGTGCCGGAAAGAACGGGCGCAAGAAGCGGAGCAATGCCGAAGCTGATGGTGAATGCCGCGACGCCTACTATGGTTGCGATCACATAGACAGGATAGATGCGTGCCGTGCGCCGGATCGCGTAGGCAACGATGCTAGTGTGGGGAGCGGCGCAGACCGTTGCGATGGATGCAGTAGCCGGAGAGAACGATGAACGCGAGTACAGCGGGATGCGTTTCTCCGGCTGTCTGAAAAATTCGTTCGAGCCAATCCTCGGCCAATGTGAAATACCGGCCGACGCCGTGCGGATTATGTTCGCCCCATCGGACCGCGTGAGCGAATAAAACCCAGAGAGCAAGCGCGGTCCGTAGAAGGTCGAGACCGGTCGAGCGCTCGGACGAGCGCGGCAGATCGAGCAGATTCGACATGCAGTAACAAGAAGGACGTGAGCTATGGAAGGTAGATCGTTGCCCGCCTTAATTCAACCCCACTGCGTCATACGGCTTTCCCCCACAAGCGCAATCCCGAGAACTTTCTGACTCGCTGTCATCGAACAGAAACGGCCGGCACGGGGAAGCGTGCGATCGTGTCGATGACCTCCTGATCGGAGATCTGGCGGAAATCCGAATAGTAGTAACCGATCGCTCCGAAGTGCGCGTGCACCTCGAGGCAAACGATGTCGTCCGCCTCGTCCTGCATCCCGGCGAGCGAATCCGACGGCGCCACCGGCACGGCGAGAACGAGCCTGCTCGGGCCGCGCGTGCGCGTGGCGCGTAGCGCCGCCCGCGTCGTGGCGCCCGTGGCGATGCCGTCGTCGACGACGATGGCGACGCGCCGGGCGACATCGACCCGCGCGCGGCCGCCCAGATAGCGGCTGGCCCGGCGTTCGATCTCGGCGAGCTCCTTCTCGCAGACCGCCTTGAACGTGGCCTCGCTGACGCCCGCCAGCCTGATGACCTCCTCGTTGCGGACGATCAGCGGCGCGCTGCCGTCCACCACGGCGCCCATGGCCAGCTCCGGCTGCGCCGGCACGCCGATCTTCCGCACCAGGACGAGATCCAAGGGCGCTCCGAGGTGGGAGGCGACTTCGCCCGCCACCACCACGCCCCCGCGCGGCAGACCGAGGACCACGGGATGCTGATCCCTGTAGCCTTCGAGCGCCTGGCCGAGTCTGCGACCCGCCTCCAACCGGTCCTGGAACGGCATGGGATCTCCCCGGCTCCCTTTCAGGTGCGACGCCGCATGTAAAGCGAGGAGGCGCGACGGCGCAAATGAGCACAGCTTAGCCCGGCAAATGAGCACAGCTTAGCCCGTTTCGCTTTGAAACGCCCGGCCCCGCCGATTCGCGGCCCCTGTAGACCACGCTCGAGCGCGCCCACGGTCAACGCATTGACATCGGTTCCGGAGCGGCCGGACCTTTCTTGACTGCCACGGAATGGCGGCCCCGGAACGGATTGCGAGGTCAACGCAGGGCGGGCGCAGACACACCGGTGCCGGAAATGGCGCTCCCTAGGGGACTGAAACACGGCTGACAAACCAATGACTTATGGGCCGGTGCGCCACTGCTCGTTTCACGCCTGTTCTCGTTATATTACCTGCCATGCCGTCAGCCACCGCAGCCCCTTTCAATTTGCGGAGCGGCTTTCGGAGCCTGGGCGATGCGATCACATTCACGCTCAAAGCGGTCAGGACGCATCGGCGTAAAGCTGCGTGGCGCGCGATCGCCTGCTCCCGGCGCGATAGCTTGCGCGCGCGGGCGCATGCGGCCTTCCGAGCGATCTGCCGACGCTTCCAGATCGGCACCTTGCGCATCCTCGCTTCGGCGGCGCGCTTAGCCCGCTCG
>JADGHE010000033.1 GCA_019689555.1 Variibacter sp.
GCCACCGGCCGCAGCCCAGCCCGCCCAGCCACCGGCGGCCCAGGGTGCGCCGGAGCGCCGCCCGTCACCCCTCGTCGCGCCGGCAGCGCCCGCTCAGCCTCAGCCGCCGGCCGCCCAGGGCGGGCCGGGGCGCGCGCAACCCCTCGTCGCGCCCGTGGCGCCCCCTCAGCCGCAACCGCCCGCGGGCCAGGGCGGCACACCTTCCGCGCCCGCCGCGGCCGCGGGGCCGAACGGCGGCCCGGCCGGCATCACCGAACCCGTGCGCGGGCCGCGCGACGCGCGCGAATTCATCCGCCGGGACGATCAGCCCGGGCGGCGGCTCGACGACATCCGCGAGGAGCGCCGCGAAATCCGCGAAGGCGACCGCTTGGTCATTCGCGAGCCGGGGCGCCTGATCATTCGCGAGGGCGACCGCACCATCATCCGCCACAACGAGGCCGAGCGGTTCGCGATCGACGCGCGCGACGTGCGCACCGAACGCCGCGGGAACCGGAACATCACCATCGTCGAGCGGCCGAACGGGGTGCGCATCGTCACCGTGACGGACGACGAGGGGCGCTTGATCCGCCGCGTCCGCCGCGAGCCGAGCGGCCGCGAGATCGTCATCATCGACAATTCCTTCGGATACGAGCGGCCCGACGCCTATTACGTCGACATTCCGCCGCCGGTCGTGCGCATTCCGCGCGAGCGCTACATCGTCGAGGCGGAGCGCGCGACCTTCGCCGACGTCTACGGCGTGCTCACCGCCCCGCCGGTTCAGCACATCGAGCGGCGCTACACGCTCGACCAGGTGCGCTACAGCCATCCCCTGCGCGAGTACATGCCGCGCGTCGACCTCGACATAACCTTCGACACCGGCTCGTGGCAGATCACGCCCGACCAGTTCGACCGGCTCGCCGTGATCGCCGACGCGATCAACCGCGCCATCGCGAGCAATCCGCGCGAGGTCTTCCTGATCGAGGGTCACACCGACGCGGTGGGATCGGATGTCGACAACCTCTCGCTCTCGGACCGGCGCGCGGAGGCGGTGGCGGTCGCGCTCACGGAGCGCTTTCAGGTTCCGGCCGAAAACCTCGTCACGCAGGGCTACGGCGAGCAGTATCTGAAGGTGCCGACGCAGGAGCCCGAGCGGGCGAACCGCCGCGTCGCGGTGCGACGCATCACGCCGCTCATCGAGCAATCCAGCCGCCAAGGCGACCGCTGACTCAGGGCAACGTCGATTTGGCGCCCGGCGTCGCGCCGGGCGCCGTTTCTTACAGCCCGTTCCTTACAGTCCGAGCTTCCGCCGGCGCTGGCCCAGCGTGCGCAGGCGCAGCGCGTTGAGGCGGATGAAGCCCGCGGCGTCGCGCTGGTCGTAGGCGACCGCGCCTTCCTCGAACGTGACCAAATCCTGATCGTAGAGCGAATACGGGCTCTCGCGGCCCACCACCGCGACATTGCCCTTGTAGAGCTTGAGGCGCACGCGGCCCGTGACGAACTCCTGCGACTTGTCGATCGCCGCCTGCAGCATTTCGCGTTCGGGGGCGAACCAGAAGCCGTTGTAGATGAGCTCCGCATAGCGCGGCATCAGCTCGTCCTTGAGGTGGGCCGCCCCGCGATCGAGCGTGATCTGCTCGATGCCGCGATGCGCGGCCAAAAGGATCGTGCCGCCCGGCGTCTCGTACATGCCGCGCGACTTCATGCCGACGAAGCGGTTCTCGACGAGGTCGAGCCGGCCGATCCCGTTGGCGCGGCCGAGTTCGTTGAGGCGCGCGAGCAACGCGGCCGGAGACAGCTTCTGGCCGTCGACGGCCACCGGGTCGCCGCGCTCGAAATCGATCGTGATGTAGGTCGGCCTGTCGGGCGCCTGCTCCGGATCGACCGTGCGCGAGTAAACGTAATCGGGGACTTCCTGCGCCGGATCCTCCAGCACCTTGCCTTCGGAGGAGGTGTGCAGGAGGTTGGCGTCGGTCGAGAACGGCGCCTCGCCGCGCCTGTCCTTGGCGATCGGGATCTGGTGCTGCTCGGCGAACTCGATCAGCTTCGTGCGCGACGTGAGGTCCCATTCGCGCCACGGCGCGATCACCTTCACGTCCGGCTTGAGCGCGTAATAGGTGAGCTCGAAGCGGACCTGGTCGTTGCCCTTGCCGGTCGCGCCGTGGGCCACGGCGTCGGCGCCGGTCTTTTCCGCGATCTCGATCTGCTTCTTGGCGATGAGCGGCCGCGCGATCGAGGTGCCGAGCAGATAAAGCCCCTCGTACTGCGCATTGGCGCGGAACATCGGAAACACGTAGTCGCGGACGAACTCCTCGCGCAGGTCTTCGATGAAGATGTTCTCGGGCTTGATGCCGAGGAGCAGCGCCTTCTGCCGCGCGGGCTCCAGCTCCTCGCCCTGGCCGAGATCGGCCGTGAAGGTGACGACCTCGCATCCATAGGTGGTTTGCAGCCATTTCAGAATGATGGAGGTGTCAAGGCCGCCCGAATAGGCCAGCACCACTTTCTTGACGTCGCCTTTGGCCATGCGCCGGCTCTTTCCTGCACAGATCGATCGTCCAGACTGGCCGTTTGCACGGCATCCGGAGACTTGAGGGGATTGAAGCGGCGCGGACTATAGGGCGGATGGCCGCCCATGCAAGCGCCCGATCGGCGGGGATCGGCCGGACGGGCTCAAAGCCGCGCCGGGGCGGCCGGCCCCCGCCCGAGGGACCCTTCGCGCGGCGCAGAGCGCGCGGGCGCCGCCCCGCGGCCCCTCAGCGCTCGCCGCGCTCCGCCATCTGCTGCGCGCCGATCGTGACGGTCCAGACGAAGCCCTCGGGCTGGAAGTCGAGGGTCGCCTCGCCGTCGAGCGCGGCCCCGGTGCGCCGCAGCACCACGAGCCCGAACCCTTCGCGCCGCGGCCGGCGCACGCGCGGGCCGCCGCGCTCCACCCAGCTCAGCCGCAGGCCGCGGTCGTTCTCGAGGCGCGCCCACGAGATCGCGACCGAGCCGGCGGAAACCGACAGCGCGCCGTGCTTGGCGGCATTGGTCGCGAGCTCGTGCAGCGCAAGCCCCAGCGACTGCATGGCCGGCGGCTTGAGAAAGACCGGCGGGCCGTGCGCGGACAGCTTGGCGCCGTCGAACCCGCCGAAAGGGGCGAGCTGAACGCGGATAAGATCGTCGAGATTGGCGCCCTTCCAGTCATGCTGCACCAGAAGGTCGTGGCAATAGGCGAGCGCCTGCACGCAGCCCGAGAAGCGCGTCTCGAAGGCGGCGAGGCTGTTGCTCTGCCGGATGATCTGGCGCGCCAGCGCCTGCACCACGGCGAGAACGTTTTTCGTTCGATGGGAGAGCTCGCGCAGCGTGAAGTCGAGGTGCTCCTCGTAGCGCCTGCGCTCGGTCATGTCCCGGTGCACGGCGGCGAGGCCCACGATGCGCCCGTCCTCGGCGCGGATCGGCGAGCTCGAAATGCCCACCGGAATGAGCCGGCCGCTTTTGTGGCGGCGTTCGGTTTCGAGATAGACGTGCTCGCCGCGAATGATCCGCTCCGACAGAGCGTCGACTTCCTCGCGCAGATGATCGGGCGCGAGGATGCCGACCGGCCGGCCGATCGCCTCCTCCTTCGTGTAGCCGTAGAGCCGTCTTGCGCCTTCGTTCCATGTCTGGATGATGCGGTTCGCGTCGGCGCTGAAGATCGCGTCGCTCGAGGCCATGACGACCGAGGCGAGCAGCGCATTCGATTCTTCGGCGCGCTTGCGCGCCGTGATGTCCACGACGAGGCCGATCGTGCGCGCGGGCGCGCGGCCGGTCTCAGTCTCGGCGAAGAAGGTTTTGCCGCGCAGCAGGATCCAGGCCGGCGTCCCGTCGAGCCGCGTGACCTCGTGCTCGTCCTCGTATTCGCCGTCGCCCCCCGGCGCGAGCGACTGTTTGAGCTTTTCGCGCATGCGCTCCCGCTGGGATTCGGAAAGGATGCGCTCGAGCAGCGTGTTGTCGGTGGAGATGTCCATGCCCTCCGGCACGCGCAGCAGCGCGCGCAATTCCGGCGACCAGTAGCGCCGTCGGGCCAGCCAATCGATCTCGAACAGGCCGAAGCCCGTCACCCTGCCGACGAGCCGCAGCCGCTCCTCGCCTCCGAGCGGCGCGGGCTCCGCGGCCCGCGCAAGGTCAAGCGCCGCTGCGCCCTCCGCGTTGTCGCCGCGGCCGGGCGCCGTGTCCCGCGGCACGCGGTTTTCGGGCCCGGAGTCGTTGGTCATGCCGTCTCCCATCGCACCCCGGTCTCCTGCCGCAGGCGCGCCGCCTCCCGCGTCACGCGCGCCGGCACGGCTCGCGCCGGAGGCTGCGGCCTTCGCGCGAACATCGGCACCACTCCGCCCTGCCCCGCACCGCGGCGGCGGGGCTTGAGGCTCGTCTGCGACCGGTAAAACGTTGCGCTTCGCACCCTTCGATGTCGATCTCCGAACATTATCGACATAGGCATGGTGCGCCAAACGTCAAAATGCCGGGCGGCCGGACACTGCACGCCCCGTGGCCACCTGAGGCCACGGGCGCGCCCGCCGCCTCGGCCGATGGGATGGGCTGCCAGCCTAGGCCGCGCGCCCGATCTCCGCGCCGTTGTGCACGACCCGCACCTTGGGGGCGATCGGCGCCTTGGCGGCGGCGTGCAGATAGCACGTGCGCGCCGCGACCGTGAGCAGCTGCAAGTGCAGCTCCTCCGGCGCGTCGCCGTTGAGGAAGAGGTGCGTGTCGATCGGCTCCGCCACCGCCTTTGCGCCGGCTGCATAGGGGTTGAACTGCACGAGCCGCACGCCGCTGATCGGCAGCTTCATGTTCTCGATGTAGCGCGCGAGCTGCGTCATGTAGCAGAACGCGATGCCGGCCGAGAGCAGAGCGAGGCCGGACGGCGCGACCGCGGCGTTGGCGGCGTCCGCGACGAGGCGGAAATGGCTCGCGCCCGGCAGGCCGAGCCACGTATCCACCGCGTAGAGACCGTCCGCATCGAGCGGCCGGCCGACGCCGTAGATGTCGCGCACGACGCGCCCGGACGCGGTCGCGGGCGCAAGCTGCGGCGCGCCCGCCTCCTGCTCGCCGGTCTTGACGATCAGATCGCGGCGCGCCTCGGCGCCGGCGAGCGGGCGGGGCGCGCTCGCATAGACGCGGTAGGGATCGGCCGCATCGCCCGCCTGAGAGTTCGGCACGCCGGTGACGACACGCCGGCGGCCGTTGATGTAGAGCGCAAAGGTGTTCGCGGTGAGCGCCTGGCGCTGCAGCGCCACTGCGGGCGAGGCGTCGAGGGCGGCGGCGACCAGCGCGTCGACCGCGTCGCGGTTCGCGTTCGAGCGCACGCGCACCTCGATATCGCTCGGCTCGGCATGGCCTTCGCCGGTGCCGTGAATGAACGATCCGGTGAGCCAGTAGTGGTTCACGAGCCTGATCTCGAGCTCATCGAGAACGACGCCGCGCTGCGGCGCGAGCGCCCGGATGCGCTGATAGAGATCCGCCTGCATGCCGGCGTTGAAGAAGCCGAGCGGGAACGGCGCAAGGTCCGTGCCGCGCAGCTGCTTGCCCTCGTCGGAAGTCAGGCGCCAGGCATGGCCGCCGGCGCCGTCCGTGACCACCGCCTCCTTCTGGTGACCCGCCATCTGCCGGGCTTCGACCTTGATGACATCCCGCCCCTCGAGATCGAGAAGACCGGAGCGGCGAGCGCCCTCGCGGAACTTGAACGCAAGCGGATCGCCGTAGCGGTCGATGGTGTCGGTGGTCGTCGAATCCATAACCATTGCTCCCTTTTCGGTCTCTGCCGCCCGTGCGCCCGCCCGGCGGACAGATCGGATCGGTGGGCCGATGCTAGTGCAAGACCGCGCCCAAGGCGACGGGGGCGGGATCGCACGGCGCCGAACGATGCTGGGCCGACCCCGTCGCTGTGGCCGGCCCGTCGCCTTCACGAAGCTCCGCCGCCGCCTTCCCACAGCGCCAGGAGCCGCTCGCGAAAGGCGCGCGGCCTTTCGGCGAAGAGCCTCGCGGCGATGCGCGATGCGACCGCGACATGCTCGGCCTGCCGCGCCGCAATGAGCGGCGCGAGGCGCGAGCGCCACGGCGCGAGCGGCTGGCGGGAGCCCGTCAAGCGGCCCAGCACCGCAAGGTCCTGGCAGGCGCCGAGGTGATCGCGCAGGCGCTGCGCCTCCCCGATCCACAATTTGCCGAGCCGCGGCCACAGCGGCTCGATGAGCTCGATCTGGTAGCGGTGCACGACGACGCGCTGGCGCAGTTCGTGCAGGTCCTCCGAATCCGCCTGCGGCCACACGGCAGGGATGGCCCTGCGCGCGCGGCGATACCCTTGGGTCAGCGCCGCGGCGAGATCCGGAAAGGGCACCGCGTCGAACCGGAAGGTTGGGAGCGCCGCCGCCGCGCCGTCGAGCGCCGTGCGCATGCGCGCCCGCATCGTTTCCGTCAGGGTGCTCGCCTCGACGGCCTGCCGCATCGCCTCGAGGCGGCCCGCTATGGCGGCAACGGAGCGCGCGGGTGGCGCCGAGCCGCTTTTGCCGAGATCGGCGAGCGCGTCGAGCGCCGACTGTCCGTCGCGCGCGGCCGCGAGTTCGCCTGCGAGCGCGCGCGCCTCGGCGCGCAAGCGCCGCGCCTCCGCTCCGAGCCACGGCTCCACCAGGCGCAGGAAGGCGCGCCAGCGCTTCATCGCCTTGCGGAAATCGTGCACGGCGGCGGCGTCGGACCGGCCCGGCGTGTCGAGCGCCGCGCGCGCCTCGGCGATGATGGCGGAGGCGAAGGCAGCCAGGGCCTCGCCCACCGACTCCTTCGGACGCACGCCGGCCTTAGCCCCCATGTCGATCCTATGACAGGCGCCTGTGACGGTCAGATGAAACGAACCGTGGGCCGCGCCGCCCGCACCGCGCTCGCGCGCCCGGACGCCCGTCCCTTCCGGCTCGCCCTACGGGTTCCGCAGGGCCTCCGCCTCGGCGTAAAAGCGCTTCTCCCAGGCGCGATGGGCGTCCTGCCCTTCGCGGATGAAGGGCGTAAACAGAGCGAGATTCATCAAGAGCCAGTTCACGACATTCGCCGGGAACCGCAGCGGCTTGACGAAATCCACGAACAGCACCACCCGCGTATGGGGCGAATGGTTCCAGGCCTCGTGCTCGTAGGCGTCGTCGAAGATCAGCACCTCGCCTTCCCGCCAGTGGCACACCTGATTGCCGACGCGAATGCCGATCTTCTCGCGCGGCTCCGGCACGATGAGGCCGAGATGCAGCCGCAGGACGCCGTTGTAGGGGCCGCGGTGCGGCGGCAGATGCTTGCCGGGCTCGAAGATCGAGAACATCGCGGTCTTGAGGCCCGGGATCTTCTGCACGATGCGCCAGGTCTCGGGGCACTGCCGGATGTTCTTTTCCGACGGAACCCCGAAGCCCAGCAGCATGAAGGTCTTCCAGTTGCGGTCCTGGCTGATCGTCGAGACGTCGCTCGCGATCTCGTGAAAGCCGGGCAGCTCGTCCTTGCGCTTGAGCACGTTCTCGAGCTCCGCACGGATCGTCCGCCACTCGCGCGCAACCTCCTCCGCCCACGGGAAGACGGCGTTGTCGTACACGGGCGGATTGCCGACCTTGGAATATTTCAGATTGAGGCGCTCGGCCCAGGCCACGATGCGCATGAAGATGCGGGTCACGAGGCTCGGCCGCACCATCGCCTTGATGCCGGCCGTTTCGAACTTTTGCGTCATCGAGGCGGCTCCCGCCGGGCGATTGTCAGCGTCGATCGTCACGGTCCGAACTCCAGCTCGTGGAACGACGTTTCGCGATTGTCCGCGGTACCGGGCGCAAGCGGGTCGCCGCTCGCGCCCGGTGACGGTCATATTCGGACAACGGGCGGAAGACGACAAGGCGCAAGGCGCGATCCTCATTCACTTCCCCCGGCGCAAGCGGGCGGGTTCGGCCCCGCCCGCTCACGCATGCAAGGCGAGCCGTTGCGGGGCGTTCGCTGACGACGGGCCGCCGCCGGCGCGGCGCCCTCGCCGGCCGCGACCGCCGACGCCCGGGCAAGAAAGGCCGTCAACGAAAGTCTCACCGCGGCCCGCCTTGTCGCCTCCCGCGCGTCTTCGCATAATGCAGGCCACATGGATGAGCCTCGCGCGCCGCCGCAAGCGGCGCTCGGCCGGGAGGAGCTTTGAGAATGTCAGAAACGATCTATGACGTACCTCCGGAATGGTCGCAGCGCGCCTATATCGACGATGCGAAGTACCAGGAGATGTACGCGCGCTCGATCAAGGATCCGGATGGGTTCTGGAGGGAGCACGCCCAGCGCATCCACTGGTTCAAGCCCTTCACCAAGGTGAAGAACACCACGTTCGGGCCGGAGACCGTCTCCATCAAGTGGTTCGAGGACGGCACCACGAACGCGGCCTACAACTGCATCGACCGCCATCTGCCCCAGCGCGCGAGCCAGACCGCGATCATCTGGGAGGGCGACGACCCGTCCGAATCCCGGCACATCACCTACCAGGAGCTTCACGACGAGGTCTGCCGCTTCGCCAACATCCTGCGCAACCGCAACGTCAAGAAGGGCGATCGCGTCACCATCTACATGCCGATGATCCCCGAGGCGATCTATGCGATGCTCGCCTGCGCGCGGATCGGGGCCATCCATTCGGTGGTGTTCGGCGGCTTTTCCCCGGATTCGCTGGCGGGCCGGATCGAGGACTGCCAGTCGAAGGTGGTCATCACCGCCGACGAGGCCGTCCGCGGCGGGCGCAGGATCCCGCTCAAGGCCAATACGGACGCGGCGATCGCCAAGGTCGGCGGCGTCGACTTCGTGATCGTCGTGCGGCGCACCGGAGCCAAGGTCGACATGGATCCGGTGCGCGACGTCTACTACCACGAGGCCGCCGCGGTGGTGACGAGCGAGTGCCCGTACGAGGAGATGAACGCCGAGGACCCGCTGTTCATCCTCTACACCTCCGGCTCGACCGGAAAGCCGAAGGGGGTGCTGCATACGACGGGCGGCTATCTCGTCTTCACCTCCATGACGCACCAGTACGTATTCGACTACCACGACGGCGACATCTACTGGTGCACCGCCGACGTCGGCTGGGTGACGGGCCACTCGTACATCGTCTACGGCCCGCTCGCGAACGGCGCGACCACGCTGGTGTTCGAGGGCGTGCCGAACTACCCGACCATGTCGCGCTTCTGGGAGGTGGTGGACAAGCACAAGGTCAACATCTTCTACACCGCGCCGACCGCGATCCGCGCCCTGATGCAGGCGGGGGACGCCCCCGTGAAGAAGACCTCGCGCGCCTCGCTCAGGCTGCTCGGCACCGTCGGCGAGCCGATCAACCCCGAGGCCTGGGAGTGGTATTACCGCGTCGTGGGCGACGGCCGCTGCCCCATCGTCGATACCTGGTGGCAGACCGAGACCGGCGGCATCCTCATCACGCCCCTGCCCGGCGCGACCAAGCTCAAGCCCGGATCGGCGACGCGGCCGTTCTTCGGCGTGCAGCCGGCGATCGTCGACGGCGATGGCAAGGTGCTGGAGGGCCCCTGCACGGGCAATCTCTGCCTCGTCGATTCCTGGCCGGGGCAGATGCGCACCGTGTTCGGCGACCACCAGCGCTTCGTCGACACCTACTTCAAGACCTATCCCGGCAAGTATTTCACCGGTGACGGCTGCCGCCGCGACGAGGACGGCTACTACTGGATCACCGGCCGTGTCGACGATGTGATCAACGTCTCGGGCCACCGCCTCGGCACCGCCGAGATCGAGAGCGCGCTCGTGGCGCACCCGAAGGTGTCGGAGGCCGCCGTCGTCGGCTATCCGCACCCGATCAAAGGCCAGGGCATCTACGCCTATGTGACCTTGATGGCCGGCGAGCATCCGACCGAGGAACTGCGCAAGGAGCTCGTCGCCTGGGTGCGCAAGGAGATCGGCCCCATCGCGGCGCCCGACCTGATCCAGTTCGCGCCCAGCCTGCCCAAGACGCGCTCGGGCAAGATCATGCGGCGGATTCTGCGCAAGATCGCCGAGGGCGAGTTCCGCGACCTCGGCGACACGTCCACCCTCGCCGACCCGACGGTGGTCGAGGACCTGGTGAAGAACCGGCAGAACCGGCAGGCGGCCTGAAGCCCCCGCCACGGCCGGACGGGCGAGCGGGGCGCGCGGCGGATGCCCGCCCCGCCCCGTTCGCATTCGGTGGAGAGGCCGCCGGCCTGGGGCCGACCGCCCCGCCGCGCCGCTTCGCCCCGAAGGGCGCAGCGTTCAGCGGATTTTCTCGAGCCCCAAATTGAGGTCGCTCGCATTCATACAGGGCGTGAAATCGATCGACGCGTTGAGGCCCATGAACAACGGCTCGGCGATGCGCGGCATGTCGCTCACGGAGTCCATGTCGAACACCGCGATCATGGTGCGCTTGCCGTCCATGGTGGTGAAATAGGCCGCCTCCGCCCGCAGCGACTCCAGCGTGTTGCGGATGATCTGCGGCAGGGTGCCGTCCTCGATCGCGGCGTTGCCCACGTCGGTTGGAATTTGCGCCTTCAGCAGCATTCGCATCGCGTCCTCCCTTCCGTGTGCAGGAACCGGGGCCGGCCGATGCGTGGGTCGCCCCAAGGCCATCATACGCGAGGGAGAGGCCGCTGGCAGCGCCGCGCCGCCCGCACCGGCCTCCAATTGCGCCGCACATCCGGCCGATGCAAGGCGGCAACACCGACCATTTAGGTTACCCCGCCGTCCGCGCTGACAGGCGCGGCCGGGCGGCTATGATTCCGCGGCCTGAAAAAACCTCCGCCTCAAGAAAGGCGGGCCAAGATTTGGGCTTTGGAGATGTCGAAGATGCGTATCGGTGTTCCCTCCGCGGCCGCCGGCGTTGTCCTCTCCATCGCGCTGTCGGCCGCCGCGCCGACGACTGCCGCCGCGCGCGGCGAAGTGGTGCATTTCCGCGGCGATGTCACGCCCGGCACCGTGCTCGTCCGCACCAGCGAGCGTCGCCTCTATTACGTGCTCGGGGACGGATTGGCCTTGCGCTATCCGGTGGGCGTCGGCCGCATGGGCAAGCAATGGTCGGGCGTCACCTATATCGAAGGCAAGTATCTGCGCCCGGCATGGTCGCCGCCGCCCGACGTGAAGCGCGACAAGCCGTCGCTGCCCGACATCATTCCCGGCGGCAGCCCGCACAACCCCATGGGGGAGGCGGCCTTGACGCTGCGCGGGGGCAATTACGCCATTCACGGCACCAACGCGCCGAACTCGATCGGCCGCTTCGTCTCCTACGGCTGCATCCGCATGCACAACGACGACGTGCTCGACCTCTTCCGGCGCGTGAGCGTCGGAACGCCCGTCGTGGTGACGCACTGAGGCCGGGGCCGGTACCGGCGCGCCTCAGCCCCCCGCGGTCGCGCACCAGCTCCCGCGCCGTCCGCCCGCATAGGCGCGGGCGAGGCCCGCGGCGAGCAGGGCCGCGCTCACGTCGGGCGTGCGCTGCGTGGCGGCGGTCGCGAGCACGCGGCCGCCGTACTTGTCCGGGCTCACATGGCCGATGGCGACCTCGCCCTCGGCGAGGATGGCGGCGAGCGCCTCGCGCGCCCTCCGGGCGAGCGCCTCTTCCCGCGCGCAGCGCGTATGCAGCTCGGGCGCATCGATGCCGCGCAGCCGCACCTTGGTGGTGACGTCCAGTCCCGGCCAGACCTTCACCCGCGCCACGAATGTGTCGCCGTCGACGACCTGAATCACCTCGGCCGGATAATGCGCAGCGGACGAGCGCGAAGGCCCCGCGCCCGGCCTTTCCACCTCGCTCGCGGCGACCGCGAGCGAGGCCGACGCCGGGCTCGCGCCGCCCAGGACCGAAACCGCAACGCCGCCCGCGAGCGCCCCGCCGAGGAACGCAGCCGCAAGCGCAGCGGCCGCCGAACGTCGACGTTCCAAGGATGATCGTCCTAGGATCATGATCTGATTATAGAGGACTTTATACCTCTTCACAAGACCTCTCGGCCGACCTTTTCCGGCCGGTGGGGGCACCCCTCCCGGCGCGGGCCGAATGAGGCCGCTCCGTCGCCGGCGCATGGATGGCGAGGCGGCGGGCCGTGTAAGGTGCGGGCGCCAGGGCGGCGGCACGGGCGGCGCGGAATCAGGAGCGAACCGACCTGGCATGCGCCCGGAGCGGCCGCGCCGGGCCGGATCGGAAAACCTGGGAGGAGAGACATGGAGATCAGGCTCGACGGCAGGGTCGCGCTCGTCACCGGCGGCAGCAAGGGCATCGGTCTTGCGATCGCCGCGCGGTTTGCGGCCTCGGGCGCGAACGTCGCGATCGTGGCGCGCGGGCGCGAAGCGCTCGATGCCGCGGCCAAGACGATCGGCGCCGCCGCGCCCGGCAAGGTCGTCGCCATCGCGGCGGACGTCTCGCGGGCGGACGAGGTCGCGCGCGCCTATGAGGAGGCCATGGGCGCGCTCGGCCGTATCGACATCCTCGTCAACAACGCCGGCACGTCGCGGCGCGGCCCATTCGAGGAAATCTCGGACGCGGTCTGGCAGCAGGACCTCGACCTCAAGCTCTTCGCGGCAATCCGCTTCGCGCGCCTCGTCTGGCCGCAGATGAAGGAACGCCGCTGGGGCCGCATCCTCAACGTGCTCAACATCGGCGCGAAGGCCCCGCGCCCGGCGAGCGCGCCCACCTCCGTCACGCGGGCGGCCGGCCTGGCGCTGACGAAGGTGCTCGCCGGCGAAGGCGCGCCGCACAATGTGCTCGTGAACGCCCTCCTCGTCGGCACCATCGCCTCCGATCAGTGGGTGCGCGCGGCGGAGCGCGCCGGCCGGCCGCTCGCGGACTTCCTCGCCGATATGGGCCGGGAGATTCCGCTCGGCCGCGTGGGCGCGCCTGAAGAGTTCGCCAACCTCGCCTGCTTCCTGGCCTCCGACGCCGCCTCCTACATCACCGGCACGGCCATCAACGTGGACGGCGGCCGCTCGCCGGTCGCGTGACGCAGCGCGTGCGCGATCGCGTCTTCCGAAACGGATGCGGAGGGGGCGGCAGCGGCCGGAGCAAAACCGGCTTCAGCCGGCCGATTCGCTCTCCAGCTCTCCCGGGTCGATGACATATGTGCGGTTGCAGAACTCGCACGTCACCGAGATCGCGCCGTTCTCGACCATGTAGGCGCGGTCGCCGGACGAGAAGCGGCGGAGCATGTCCATGATCTTGCGGTGCGAACACGAGCACTCGGCGGCGAGCGCGACGCTGCGGAAGACCCGCACCCCGCGCTCGTGGAAGAGCCGGTAGATCAGCCGCTCGTGCGAGAGCGCGGGATCGATCAGCTCGAGATCCTCGACGGTCTCGAGGAGGGCGCGGCCCTCCGTCCAGGCTTCGTCCTCGGCGACGACATGGGGGGCGGCGCCCTCCGGCGCGTCGCCCGGATCGAGATCGGGCCGGCGCATGCGCTCGGGCGAGCTCGGCAGGAACTGGAGCAGAATGCCGCCGGCCCGCCAGCGCCGGCGCAGACCGTCGTGGCCCGGATGGAACTCCTCCGCGACCGCGAGCCGCACGCGGGTCGGAATCTGCTCGGAGCGATGGAAGTATTCGTGCGCCGCGGCCTCGAGGCTGCCGCCGTCGAGCGGCACCAGCCCCTGATACCGGCTCATATGCGGCCCCTGGTCGATGGTCATGGCGAGATGGCCGCGGCCGAGCAGCGCGCCCGAATCCGCCCCGTCGCCGGCCATGGCGGTGGCCAGACGCTCCTTGTCGTAGCGGGCGCAGGCGCGCACCTTTCCGGGCGCGACGAAGTCGACGACTAGCATCGGCACGATGCCGTCCGTCTGCGTCTGGAGGATGAAGCGACCCTCGAATTTCAGCGCCGAGCCGAGCAGAATGCCGAGCACCACCGCCTCCCCGAGCAGCCTCGACACCGGCAGCGGGTAGTCGTGGCGGCCGAGGATCTCGTCGACGAGCGGCCCGAGACGGACCAGCCTGCCCCGCAGGTCCAGCGCGTCCACCTGGAAGGGAACGACCGTGTCATCCACCACGGTGGCGGTGGGCGTGCGGGTCGGGATCGCGGTTTCGGTCATCAGGCTTTCCGCTCCGTCGGCGTTCGAGTCCTTGCGCGGCGCTCCGCGGCGCGCCACGGACAGGGAGCCGGAGGTTGCGCCTGGCAGGCCGGAATGCGTCAGAGGCCGGCTTGCAGACACCACGCCAGAATACCCTTCTGGGCATGCAGGCGGTTCTCGGCCTCGTCAAATACCACCGACTGCGGCCCGTCGATCACTGCGTCGGTGACCTCCTCGCCCCGATGCGCCGGCAGACAGTGCATAAATATGGCGTCCGGTTTGGCTTTCGCCATGAGCTGGGCGTTGACCTGATAGGGCCTGAGCAGATTGTGCCGCCGTGCGCTCTCCTTGTCGCCCATCGAGACCCAGGTGTCGGTGACCACGCAATCGGCCGCCGTAACGGCCGCTTCCGGGTCGTGGCCGATGACGATCGCGGCCCCCGACTGCTCGATCCATTCCCTGAGGCGCTTGCCGGGCGCCAGCTCGGGCGGCGTGGCGATATGCAACTCGAAGCCGAAGCGCGCCGCCGCATGCACCCAGGAGGTGAGCACATTGTTGCAATCGCCGGTCCACGCCACCCGGCGGCCCGCGATCGGCCCGCGATGCTCCTCGAAGGTCATGACGTCGGCCATGACCTGGCAGGGGTGCGACAGCCGCGTGAGGCCGTTGATCACCGGCACCGTGGCGTGGCGCGCGAGCTCGAGCAGCGCCTCATGATCAAGGATGCGGATCATGATGGCGTCGACATAGCGCGACAGCACGCGGGCGGTGTCGGCGAGCGTCTCGCCGCGGCCGAGCTGCATTTCCTGCCCGGTGAGCATCAGCGCCTCGCCGCCGAGCTGGCGCATGGCGAGATCGAACGAGACGCGGGTCCGCGTCGAGGGCTTGTCGAAGATCATCGCCAGCGTTTTGCCGGCGAGCGGCTTCGCCGCGGCGGCGCGATCGCGCTTCCACTCGGCCTTCATGGCGCGGCCTGCCTCGATCATTCCGCGCAGGTCCGCCGCCGGGATCTCACTCAGGTCGAGGAAATGGCGCACCCCGTTCCGCGTCACCCCACTGCTCCTTGCACCCTCCGCGAACTCGCAAGCGCCTGCTCTATGCGGGTCGCTGCGCGATCGATGCGCGCCGCCGCCTCGGCGATCTCGGCCTCGCCGATGATCAACGGCGGCACCAGACGGACGACATTGTCGCCCGAGGCGATGCTGATGAGCTTTTCGGCGCGCAGCGCGTCCACAAGTTCGACCGCCGGGCCGACCGCGCGGACGCCCGTCAGCAGGCCCTCGCCGCGAACCTCGGCGATCACCGCCGGATGGCGATCCTTCAACTCGGCGAGCCGCTGTTTGAGCAGCAGGCCCATGCGCCGCACATGGTCGAGGAAGCCCGGCGCGAGCACCACGTCGAGCACCGCGTTTCCCACCGCCATGGCGAGCGGGTTGCCCCCGAAGGTGGAGCCGTGGGTGCCCGCGGTCATGCCCTTGGCGGCCTCGCGCGTCGCCAGGCAGCCGCCCATCGGAAAGCCGCCGCCGATCGCCTTGGCGATCGCCATGATGTCCGGCGTGACGCCGACCTTCTGATAGGCGAACAGTTCGCCGGTGCGGCCGACGCCGGTCTGGATCTCGTCGAAAATAAGCAACAGGCCGTGCTCGTCGGCGATCTCGCGCAGCCCCTTGAGAAAGCCCGGGTCGATCACCCGCACCCCGCCCTCGCCCTGGATCGGCTCGATCAGGATGGCGCCGGTCTCGGGGGTGACGGCCCGCCTGACCGCTTCGAGGTCGCCGGCGACGAGCTGGTCGAAGCCGTCGACCACGGGGCCGAAGCCTTCGAGATATTTCTTCTGCCCCCCGGCGGCGAGCGTCGCCAGCGTGCGGCCGTGGAAGGCGCCTTCGAAGGTGATGATGCGATAGCGCTCGGGCCGGCCGCTCGCCGCGTGATATTTGCGCGCCATCTTGATGGCGCACTCCATCGCCTCGGCGCCGGAATTGCCGAAAAACACGTAGTCGGCAAACGTTGCCTCGCACAGCCGCGCCGCCAGCCGCTCGCCCTCGGGTATGCGGTAGAGGTTGGAGACGTGCCAGAGCTTCTGCGCCTGCTCGGTCAAGGCCTTGACCAGATGCGGGTGGGCGTGGCCCAGCGCGTTCACCGCAATGCCCGCGGTGAAATCGAGGTAGCGCTCGCCGTTCGTGGCAATGAGCCAACAGCCCTCGCCCCGCTCGAAGGCGAGATCCACCCGCGCATAGGTCGGCAACAGATGCGAGACAGCCACGACCCTCGTCCGTCAGCTGGAGGCCGGAAACGAATAGTGCCGCCTTTGCGGGGCGGCACGCCAGTGGCGCATCTTATGGGCGCGGTGGCGCCTGTCAACACCGGCGTTTACGGCGACGCTCGGCCCCGCTGCCCACCTTAACACCCTGCGCCCGCAAGGCGCGCCGCGCGCAAGACCGCAAACGGCCTTACAACGGCATTACTGGTGGAAAAAGCGTTATCGCGATTCCCGGGACTCTTGCGCGCGAGTCAACGCCTATTGTAGCGTCTGCGTCGACGGATACGATATCTCGTGCGGCGGACCGTCTCCTGAGTACCACAGGTATGGGGCGTGGCCCCGGCTGGGCGTGATGGCCGGCCGGGGGATGAATTGGGATTCGGCGTTTTTGACTGCCGCCGCATGGGCATGGTCGCAGAGGACGAGGCCCACGATGTGGACATGGACGGAAGAGCGGGTTGAACTGCTGAAGAAGCTCTGGGCGGAGGGACTGTCGGCCAGCCAAATCGCCGCCGAGCTTGGCGGCATCACGCGCAACGCCGTGATCGGCAAAGTGCATAGGCTGGGGCTCTCCGGCCGCGCCAAGGCGCCCTCCGCCTCCGTGCCGCGCCAGCGCAAACCCCGCGCCGCCGCCGCCTTTCGGCCTGCGCGGCCGGCCACCCGCGGCAATACGGCGCTCGCGCCGCTCGCCTTCATCGAGGCCGAGCCGGAGATCGAGCCCGAACCCCAACTCGTCGACAATGTCATTCCCATGGGCCAGCGCTGCACGATCCTGCAGCTCACCGAGGCCACCTGCCACTGGCCGATCGGAGACCCGAGCACGCCCGACTTCTTTTTCTGCGGCGGCAGGACCGTGACCGGCCTGCCCTATTGCGGCTACCACTGCCGCATCGCCTATCAGCCGGTCCAGGACCGGCGGCGGGACCGCCGGGGGGTGCGCGTCTGAGCATTCCGCCCGGCGGCGCCGTGGCGCCGCTCAGCGGGCGGTTTCAGCCGCCCACCTTCCTCGCCGGCTCGGCGGTCTTTCCGAACCGCTCGTCGAACGCATAGCCGGCTCCGCGCACGGTGCGGATCGGGTCGACCTCGCTGCCGCGATTGATGAGCTTGCGCAGCCGGCCCACATGCACGTCCACGGTGCGCTCGTCGATATAGACGTCGCGGCCCCAGACCCCGTCGAGCAGCTGCTCGCGCGAGAAGACCCGCCCCGGGCTCTGCATGAAGAATTCGAGCAGGCGGAACTCGGTCGGGCCGATGGGAATCTCGCGGCCGGCGCGGAAGACGCGGTGGCGCTCGCGATCGAGCTCGATGTCGCCCGCCTTGAGCGTGGCGGCGACCCGCTCCGGGCGCGCCCGCCGCAGCACCGCGCGCACGCGCGCGACGAGCTCCGGCACCGAGAACGGCTTGACGATGTAGTCGTCCGCCCCCGTTGCGAGCCCGCGCAGGCGCTCGGATTCCTCGCCCCGGGCGGTGAGCATGATGATCGGCAGGTGCTCGGTCTCGGCGCGCGCGCGCAACCGCCGGCACAGCTCGATGCCCGAAAGGCCCGGCAGCATCCAGTCGAGCACCAGGAGATCCGGGAGGCTCTCGCGCAGCCTCACCTCGGCCTCGTCGCCGCGCGCGACGGCCTCGACCTCGTAGCCTTCCGCCTCGAGGTTGTAGCGCAGGAGCAGCGTCAACGGCTGCTCGTCCTCGACGATCAGAATGCGGGCGGGCATCTGCGGCTGCGGCCCTCCTCACCCGGGAAAGGGCACGGTGGTCAGGCTCGTCGTGTCGCCCTTGGGGCGCTCGTCGACGAGCGGCCGCCCCTCCACCATGTAGTGCACCGTCTCGGCGATGTTGGTGGCATGGTCGCCCATGCGCTCGATGTTCTTCGTGCAGAACAAGAGGTGGGTACAGAAGGTGATGTTGCGCGGGTCCTCCATCATGTAGGTGAGGAGCTCGCGGAACAGCGAGTTGTTCACGGCGTCGATCGCCTCGTCGCCCTTCCACACGGCGAGCGCCTCGTCGAGGTCCCGCCGCATATAGGCGTCCAGCACCTGCTTGAGCGCCGCGAGGACGAGCTCGGCCATGTGCTCGACCCCGCGCATGACGGTCGGGAAGCGCACCTCCACGCCCAGCGCCACCACGCGCTTGGCGATGTTCTTGGCCAGGTCGCCGATGCGCTCCAGGTCGTTGGAGACGCGCAGCGCGCCCACGATGTCCCGCAGGTCGACCGCCATGGGCTGGCGGCGGGCGATCGTCAGAATCGCCTTCTCCTCGATCTCGCGCTGCAGGGCGTCGATGCTGGCGTCGGCCAGCATCACCTGCTGGGCGAGGGCGGTGTCGCGGCGCGCCAGCGCGTCGACCGAATCCGCGATCAGCTTCTCGGCGAGGCCGCCCATCTCGGCGACCATGCGCTGGAGCTCCTGCAGTTCGGCGTCGAAAGCCTTGATGGTGTGTTCGGACATGAGCAGCCTCCTTCGCCGGAAGGAACGCGCCCTCGGCGGTTTCAGCCGAAGCGGCCGGTGATGTAGTCCTGGGTGCGGCGGTCGCTCGGCGCCGTGAACATGCGGCTCGTCGCGTCGAATTCGATCAATTCGCCGAGATACATGAAGGCGGTAAAATCGGACACGCGCGCCGCCTGCTGCATGTTATGGGTCACGATGACGATCGTGTAGTCCTGCTTGAGCTCGTCGATCAGCTCCTCGATCTTGGCGGTGGAGATCGGGTCGAGCGCCGAGCACGGCTCGTCGAACAGAATGACCTCCGGCCGCAGCGCGACGGTGCGGGCGATGCACAGCCGCTGCTGCTGGCCGCCCGACAGGCTGAGGCCGCTGGCGTGGAGCTTGTCCTTGACCTCGTCCCACAAAGCGGCCCGCCGCAGGGCGGATTCGACCCGCTGGTCGAGCTCGGCGCGGGGCAGATCCTCGTACAGGCGGACGCCGAAGGCGATGTTCTCGTAGATCGACATGGGGAACGGCGTCGGCTTTTGGAAGACCATGCCGATGCGCGCGCGCAGCAAATTGACGTCCTGCTGTGGCGAGAGAATGTCCTCGCCGTCGAGCAGCACGGTCCCCTCGGCGCGCTGGCGCGGATAAAGGTCGTAGATGCGGTTGAGCACCCGCAGCAGCGTCGATTTCCCGCAGCCCGAGGGCCCGATGAAGGCCGTGACGCGGTTCTTGTACAGCGGCAGCGAAATGCCTTTCAGCGCCCGGCTGTCGCCGTAGTAGAAATCGAGATTGCGGATCGTCACCTTCTCCTCGAGGCCGGCCGGGTCGACCGGCACAGGGGCGGCGGCGGCCACGGTGACCTGGGGCTTGTTCATGCTGCTCGTCTCGATGCTGCGAGGGCGCGCGCGAAGATGCTGAGCCCGAGAACCGCGATGGTGATGATGAGCGCCCCCGTCCAGGCGAGGCGCTGCCAGTCCTCGTAGGGACTCAAGGCGAACTGAAAGATGATGACCGGCAGGCTGGCCATCGGCGCGTTCATGTTCAAGCTCCAGAACTGGTTGTTCAGCGCCGTGAACAGAAGGGGGGCGGTCTCGCCGCTGATGCGCGCCACGGCGAGCAGCACGCCGGTGAGCATGCCGGCGCGCGCCGCCCGGTAGGCGACCCGCCGGATCACGTAGGCGCGCGGCATGCCGAGGGCGGCCGCCGCTTCGCGCAGCTGGTTGGGCACGAGCAGCAGCATGTCCTCCGTCGTCCGCACGACGACCGGAATGACGATGACCGCGAGCGCGACCGCGCCGGCATAGCCGGAAAAGTGCCCCATCGGCGTGACCATGATCTCGTAGACGAACAGGCCGACGACGATCGAGGGGGCGCTGAGCAGGACGTCGTTGATGAACCGCACGACGCTGGTCAGCCGCTCGTAGCGGCCGTATTCCGCCATATAGGTGCCGGCGAGCACGCCGATCGGCGTGCCGATCAGCACCGCGAGCGTCGTCATCAGCACACTGCCGACGACGGCGTTGAGCAGGCCGCCGTCGGCGCCGGGAGGCGGCGTCATCTCCGAAAAGACGCGGAGCGAGAGGCCGCTCGAGCCCTCCCACAGCAGCACGCCCAGGATCATCGCCAGCCAGCCGAGGCCGAGGACGGTGGCGCCCGTCGCAAGCCCCATGGCGATGCCGTTGCGGCGGCGGCGGCGGCGATAGAGCGGGTTCATGGCATCAGGCTCCGGCTCTGCGCTCGATCCGCATCAGCATGTAGCGGGCAATGGCGAGCACGGTAAACGTAATGACGAAGAGGATCAGGCCGAGCGCGACGAGCGAGGCGGTGTAAAGGTCTCCGACCGCCTCCGTGAATTCGTTCGCGATGGTCGCCGAGATGGTGGTGCCGGGCGCAAGGATCGAGACCGGCACCTTGTGGGCGTTGCCGATCACGAAGGTGACCGCCATGGTTTCGCCGAGCGCGCGCCCCAGGCCCAGCATGACGCCGCCGATGACGCCGACGCGCGTATAGGGAATGACGACGTGGCGCACCACCTCCCAGGTCGTGCAGCCGATGCCGTAGGCGGCCTCCTTCAGAACCGGGGGCACGGCCTCGAACACATCGCGGGAGATCGACGTGATGAACGGCAGAACCATGATGGCGAGGATCAGCCCCGCCGTCAGAATCCCGATGCCGTAGGGCGGCCCCTCGAAGACGGCCGCCAGGAGCGGCACGTTCCCGAAAAGGTCGATCAGCGCCGGCTGCAGGGTGCGCTGCAGGAACGGCGCAAAGACGAACAAGCCCCAGATGCCGTAGATGATGCTGGGAATGCCGGCCAACAGCTCGATCGCGATGCCGATGGGGCGGCGCAGCCACAACGGGCACAGCTCCGTCAGAAAGATCGCGATCAGCAGGCCGATCGGGACGGCGATCGCCATCGCGATCAGCGAGGTGACGACCGTGCCGTAGATCGGGGCGAGAGCGCCGAACGTCTCCGTGACCGGATTCCAGCTCTCGTCGATCAGAAAGCCGAAGCCGAAGGCCCGCAGCGCGGGCGCCGCGCCGACCACGAGGGAGACGATCACGCCGCCCAGCAGCGCAAGCACGGCGAGCGCCGCGCCGCGGGTGATCCAGCGGAACCCCAGGTCGTTGAGCCGCATCCTCCTGAGCACGCGCGATCGCGAGGCGACGTCGGCTCCGCCGAACGCCTCGCGCCCGATCGCCATGTCGGTCACCGGTTTCTCCCTGGAGCTGGGCACGCGGGGCCTCCGTTGCGGGAGCAGGAATCTGGAGGCCGCGACACCGGCCATGGGCCGGTAGAATCCCGCTTTGAGGCCGACTGGCAAGAAGAAGGCGCCGCGCAGCGCCCTCTTCCCGACCGTTTTTCACAATCCCATCGCCGCATTCACGATCACATCGCCGCGTGGAGCGGCTTGCCGCTCGCGTCCTTGATCTCGGACGCCCAGTACTGCTCGATGTCCTTGACGACGTTGCCCGGCATGGGGACGTAGTCCAGCTCTTCCGCCATCCGCCCGCCCTTGGCATAGGCCCAGGCGAAGAACTTCAGGGCTTCGCGGGCCGCCTCCGGATCCTGCGGCTGCTTGTGGATGAGGATCCAGGTGGCGGCCGTCATGGGCCAGGACGTCTCGCCGGGCTGATTGGCGAGGATCACGCCGAAGCCGGGCTGGGACTTCCAGTTGGCATTGGCGGCGGCGGCCTGGAACGTCTCCGCGCTGGGGGCGACGACCTTGCCATCCCTGTTGATCATGCGGGTGAAGGTCAGGTTGTTCTGCTTGGCGTAGGCGTATTCGACGTAGCCGATGGAGCCCGCGGTGTTGGAGACGTTGTTGGCGACGCCCTCGTTCCCCTTGGCGCCGATGCCGGCGGGCCACTGCACCGCGGTCGCGACGCCGACCTTCGCCTTCCATTCGGGGCTCACCTCCGCGAGATAGTAGGCGAAGTTGAACGTCGTGCCGGAACCGTCCGACCGGTGCACGACGGCGATGGCCCGGCTCGGCAGGCTGACGCCCGGATTGAGAGCCTTGATCTTCGGGTCGTCCCACTTCTTGATCTCGCCGAGAAAGATTTTGGCGAGCGTCGGGCCGTCGAGGACGAGTTCGCCGGGCTTGACCCCTTCCAGGTTCACCACCGGCACGATGCCGCCCATGACCATGGGAAACTGGGCGAGGCCGCTCTTTTCGAGATCGTCGCCCTTCAGCGGCGCATCGGAGGCGCCGAAGGTCACCGTCTTGGCCTTGATCTGCTTGATTCCGCCGCCCGAGCCGATGGACTGGTAGTTCAGGCTGACGCCCGTCTCCTTTTTGTAGGCGTCCGCCCATTTGGCGTAGATCGGGTAGGGAAACGTGGCGCCGGCGCCGGAAATGTCGGCGGCTTGCGCACCGAATGCCACGGTCGCGACCGCCATGCCGGCGGTCAGAAGCGTCGTCCAGAGCTTCACGGAACTCTCTCCTGTCTTGGGATCCGCAAGGCGCGCCCGCGCCCCGTCGGCTCGATGATCGTGCTGCGGCCTCGCGCGGGCCGGTCGCCTCGGCTGTCACTCCAGGTCTACGAAGCGGACGGAGCGGCGAAGGTTCCTCTCACGGTCCTGCCGACCCGCTCCCCTCCTGCGGTTCTCCAGCTTTTGCACGTCACCCCTTCTATGACCTTCGGATGACGCCTGAGTGACAGCATATGTGTATGAAAAAAAAGAAAAATCAGTCCGACAGCGGCGCGGCGACGCGCGGCAGGCAGACCGTGAAGGTCGCGCCCCGGCCCGGCGCGCTCTCGATCAGAAGCCGTCCCCGATGGCGGTTGAGGATGTGCTTGACGAGCGCGAGGCCCAGCCCCGTCCCTCCCTCGGCGCGGCTCTGGCCGACATCGACGCGATAGAAGCGCTCCGTCAGCCGCGGCAGATGCTCGGCGGCGATGCCCGGCCCGTAGTCGCGCACGCTCACCCTCGCCTCGCTCTGCCCCGCCGGCCCTTCCGCGCGCGCGAGCACGATGTCGACACGCTTGCCCGAGGCGCCGTATTTTAGCGCATTCTCGACCAGGTTTTCGAAGACGCGGATCAGCTCGTCCCGATCGCCCGGCACGGTCGAGGGCTCCGTCACCGTGACCGTCACCTCCACCTGCCGCTCCTGCGCCAGCGCCTGAAGGCCGTCGACCACCTGCCGCAGCAGCGGCGCAAGGTCGACCGGCTGCTCCGGCCTGATATGCGCGTTGAGCTCGATGCGCGAGAGCGAGAGCAGATCGTCGATCAGCCGCGCCATGCGCCGCGCCTGCTCCTTCATGATGGCGAGAAAGCGCTCGCGCGCCTTCGTGTCGTCGCGGGCCGGGCCCTGCAGCGTGTCGATGAAGCCGGAGAGCGCCGCGAGGGGCGTGCGCAGCTCGTGGCTCGCATTGGCGACGAAGTCCGCGCGCATCTCCTCCACGCGGCGCAGAGGGGTGAGATCGCGCAAGGTGAGCAGGACGAGCCCGCGCGGATGGCCGGCGACAGGCGCACTCGGAACCACATGGGCCTCGTACCAGCGGTCGACCGGAACGCGCTCGGAGAATTCCGCCCGCTGCGGCTCGCCGAGGGCCAGCGCGCGGCGGACCGCCTCGACGACGGCGGGCATGCGCAAGGCCAGCAAAGCGTGCTCCCCCAGCCGGAGCGCCGGCGCCACCGCGCGGGCGGGCGGGTTGAACGCGATCACGCGCGCCTCGCGGTCGAGCACGATCACCGGATCGGGCAGCCCGGCGATGACGGCGCGGATCGCTTCGTCGTCCAGGGGCCGGAGGGCCGCTCCCCCCGCGTCGTCACGGCGCTCCGCGGGCGTCGCCGGGGCGGCGTCGGGGCGCGCGAGCGCCCCCCAAAGCGCAACCGCGAGAACGAAAGCCGCGGCGGCGGCGGCGAGGAGCGGATGCAGAGCGCCGAAGGCCGCCAGAAGCGCGAGCGCCAGCAGGGACGCGCCGATGACGCTGCGGGCCGGGCGCAGCCGCGCCCACAAAGCGGGTGCGCCGGGCTCGTCGCCGCGCTCAGGATCGCGCCTCATCGGAAGAGCCGCATGGAGGCCCCCCGCTTGCCGCCGCCGGCGGCTGCTTCTGCGTCAGATTGAACCACAGTTCCCGCACGCCGAGGATCACCAGCGCGAGCGCGAACGGGATTATGTAGTAGAGCAGACGAAAGAGCAGCATGCCGGCGATGAGCTGCTCGCGGTCGAACTGCCAGAGCCCGACCAGCATGGCGGCGTCGAACACCCCGAGGCCACCGGGGGCGTGGCTCGCGAATCCGAGCAGCGTGGCGGAGACGAAGATGACCGCCAGCGTGACGAAGCCGATATGCGGCTCCTCCGGCAGCAGCATCCACATCGCGAGCGCGCAGAACGACAGGTCGACGATGCCGATTGCGATCTGCAGCAGCGTCAACGGCCCCGGCGGCAGCGTCACCTGCCAGCCGTCGCGCCCGACGATGCGCGGCTTGCGCCAGACCCAGACGACATAGCCGCACAGCACGACCAGCGTGGCGATCGCCGCCAGGCGATTGACCCAGGGCGGCAGGTGATCGATGGCGCTCGCCGCCTGCGGCATGTAGCTGATGCCGAGGCCGAGCACGGTGGCGTTGCCGAGCCAGAAGGTCAGCCCGGCGATGAAGCAGAGCTTGGCGACGTCGATCGCGCTCAGGCCCCAGCTCGAATAGATGCGATAGCGGACGGCCCCGCCCGTGAAGACGCTCGCGCCGACATTGTGGCCGATCGAGTAGCTGGTGAAGCCGGCGAGCGCGGCCACGCGGTAGGGTATGTCCGCGCGCCCGATCGTGCGCAGGGCGAACAGATCGTAGAACGTGAGGGTGAAGTATCCGGCAGCCACGAACAGGCCGGCGACGAGCATGTGGCGCGGCGGGGTCGAACGCAGGGCTTCGACGACTTCCTGAACCTCGATGTCCCGCAGCATGCGAAAGAGAACGGCCGCGGCGACGGCGATGATCGCAATGCTCAGGACGAAACCGATCCCGTTCCATCCGGTGACGCGATTCAGGATTTGGACGATCGCCCGCACGAACCTGCGCATCAACGATTTCCCTCTGCCTCCGTGCGCGCTGCGAACATGCCTCGTCTGTCGCGACCACGGTCCTTCGCTAGCAGACCCTGCCATCCGGCAGCAACTTGAATGATCGCGAGCCTTGCGCGCCGGAGCCGTCCTGCGCCCTCGCCTGTCGGTCCCGGGGCGAAGCTTCGCGCCCGGCCACGCGCCGGCGGCGCCATGTCCGTCGGACCGTGCGGCCCCAAGCCGCGGCCGGGTCGGAGGTTCCGCTCGGCCGAAGCGCGGGCGGCGACGCGCCCGAGCGCCGCAGGCCGCCTCGCGCATGCCGGCGGCGCCGGGCGCACGACCGACGGCCCCCCGGGGCTCGGCCCGCGGCCGGGCGCCGCGAAGCACCGGCCCCGGCGCGACCCTGACCAGGGCGAGCGCCTCCATCGCCCGGCCGGACAAGAAGGCCCGCCCCGCCCTCTCGCCCTCCGCCTAGCTGCGGCGCGGGCGCGATCGCATGCGGGCGACGCCGGGCGCGGGGAAGACGCCGGCTCGGCGGGCCTGCCGCAGGGGCCTCACCGGAAGAACACCACCGTGTACAGGGCGAAGGTCGGCAGAAGGATTGCGCTCGACCACAGCATGTAGCCGAAGAACGACGGCATCTTCACGCCGCGGTGTCGCGCGATCGCATAGACCATGAAGTTCGGCGCGTTGCCGATGTAGCTGTTGGCGCCCATGAACACGGCTCCCGTCGAGATCGCCGCCAGCGTCGAAGCCATGGAGGTCATCAGCACCTGCGGGTCGCCGCCCGCGAGCTCGAAGAACACGAGGTAGGTCGGCGCATTGTCGAGAAAGGACGACAGCATGCCCGTCATCCAGAAATAGGCGGCGTCGACCGGCGTTCCGTCCGGCCGCGTGACCAGCGCGAACAGGGGCGCAAAGGCGCCGTTGGGGCCGGCGCGCAGAATCGCGGTCACCGGCACGATGCAGATGAAGATCGCGAGAAACAGAAAGGCCACCTCCTGCATGGGCCCCCAGCTGAAATGGTTCCGCTCGCGATAGGAGGGCGGCGTGAGCTTGAGCGACGCGACGATGACCGCGACGAAAATGACGTCGCGCACGATGTTCTGAAGCTGCAAAGGCACGCCGTGGATCGTGATCGCGACCTCCGGCTTCCAGTAGGCGCTCATCAGAATGGCGAGGACGACGACGCCGAGGAGCGCCAGATTGACGAGGCCGTGCAGGCTCAGCGGGCTGTCGGGCGTCGGGTCCAGCGGATGCTCCTTGCGTTCCTCGAGCCGGTGCAGATACCAATCCACCCCAAAAAAGACGGCGAGCACGATGCCGGCCACGAACAGCACTTCGTGGAGCAGGTGCGTCGTGGTCCAGAAGAAGTCGACTCCTTTCAGGAAGCCGACGAACAGGGGCGGGTCCCCCAGCGGCGTGAGCGAGCCGCCGATGTTCGAGACCAGGAAAATGAAGAAGATGACCGTGTGCGCCCGGAAGATCCGGTCGTCGTTCGCCCGAATGAGCGGCCGGATCATGATCATCGAAGCGCCGGTCGTGCCGACGAGGCTTGCGAGCAGCGTGCCGACGAGCAGCAGAAGCGTGTTCGCCATCGGCGTGCCGCGCAGGTTTCCCTTCACGTAGATGCCTCCCGCCACCGTGAACAGCGCGGCGAGCAGCAGGATGAAGGGAATGTATTCGAGCAGCAGCGTGTGCAGCAGAGACGCGGCGGCGGCCGAAGGGCCGGCCACGAGGAACAGCGGAACGACGACGCACGTACCCCAGAACGCCGCGAACTTCCCGTAATGGTGCTCCCAAATGCGGGGATAGAGCAGCGGACCGGTCGCGATCGAAAGCAAAAGGCCGACGAACGGCAAAGCCCAGAAAATCGACATCGCCGCGCCGTCGACGCCCTGCGCGGCGCGCGCCGTGGCCGGCGCGACGACGCACCCGGCCGCTGCCGCGAGCACGCCGGCCAGCGCTCGGTGCGCCCGCCGCGGTGGGATACGGCTCTGTCGCTCGGCGGCGGACATGAATTGCATCCCCCCTTCTTGTCCTGTTGTGTGGCGCCAGGGTCCGGCAATCGGGTGAACAAAGTCAAGAAGCGGGCGTCGACGGCGGAATGGGCAGAAGCGTGAGCAGCGCGAAGACCGGAAACAGCACCGCCGACGTCCACATCAGGTAGCCGAAGAAGCTCGGCATCTTCACGCCGCGCTCGGTCGCGATCGCGTAGACCATGAAATTCGGCGCGTTGCCGATATAGGTGAGCGCGCCCATGTAGACGGCTCCCATCGAAATGGCGGCGAGCGTGCCGGCCTGCGGACCCATCAGCCGTTCGGCGTCTCCGCCCGCCAGCTCGAAAAAGACGAGATAGGTGGGCGCATTGTCGAGAAACGCGGACAGCAGCCCCGTCAGCCAGAAATAGGCGGCCTCGTTCGGAGCCCCGTCGGCGTCGGTCACGAGACCGAGAAGCGGCGCGAACGCGCCGTGCCGGCCCGCCGCCAGCATGGCGGAGACCGGAATGATCGCCACGAAGATCGCGGCGAACAGGATCGCCACTTCCCGGATCGGTTCCCAGGCGAACCCGTTCGCCGCCCGATGCTCCTCCGGCGTGAGCCACAGGGAGAGCAGCGCGATGAGGACGAAGCCCGCATCCCGCACCACGTTCTGCAGCGCAACCGGCGTGCCGAGAATGTCGATGGCGATGCCGGGATCCCAGGCCGCGGAGAGCAGGATGCCGGCCATGATGGCGCCGATGAGCGCCAGGTTGATCCAGCCCCGGATTCGCAAGGCGACGGGTTGCCCCCCGCCGGTCTCGGCGAGGGCCGGATCGCCCCGCGACAGGAGGAGATCGAGAACGAAGAAGGTCGCGAGAACGAGGCCCGCCGTGATGGTCGTCTGCAGCCAGAGATTCTTGGCCGTCCAGAAAAACTCGACGCCGCGCAGAAAGCCCACGAACAGCGGCGGATCGCCGAGCGGCGTGAGCGAGCCGCCGACATTGGCGACCAGAATGATGAAGAAAACCACGACATGGACATTGTGCCGCCGCGACTCGTTGGCGGCGAGCAGCGGCCGGATCAGGATCATCGCCGCCCCGGTGGTGCCGACGAGGCTCGCGATCAGCGTGCCGAGGCCGAGCATGAGCGTGTTGGCGGCCGGCGTTGCACGAATGCGGCCCGTCACCAGCACGCCGCCGGAGACCACGTACAGCGCGAACAACAGCGCGATGAAGCTCAAATATTCGGCGAAGGCGGCATGAACGAGCGCGGCCGCCGCGCCGGCGAGCCCCGATCGGAGCGCGATCGCGGCCAAAACGATCGCCGCCCAGCCGGCCGCGACCATGGGGTAATGGCGGTGCCAGATCTTGGGGAACAGCAGCGGGCCGATCGCGATTGAGAGCAGCAGCCCGAAGAACGGCAGGACCCACGGCCACGGCATCGACGCGCCGTCGAGCGCGGCCGCGGGCGCGGCCGCCGCCCGGTCGACGCTCAGAAGCGAAAAGATGCAGACGGCGATCGTTCGCTGCCGTTTCATGCCGGTGCGGTGCCCCCGGGGACGCGACGACGCGCCCTTGAACCAGCCATCCGGCCGCGGATCAAGCGGGGAACGCCGAATTGGCGCACCCGGCCGGGCCCGCGCGGCCGTCGCCCGGGCGCAGTCCCGCGCTTGCTCGCCAGCGCGGGCCTGCGCTAGCAGAGGACCGTCGACGTTCGCGGAGAGAGGCGATGCAGCTTTCGGCATGGGTGCGGCTTGCGTGCCTCGTCGTTGCGGCCGTGTGGCCGTGGGGGCCGGCGCTTCGTGCGCAGCCGCTCGACAAGGTCTCGTTCGCCACCAACTGGGTGGCCGAAGCCGAACACGGCGGTTTCTATCAGGCCCTCGCGGACGGCACCTACCGCAAATACGGTCTCGACGTGACGATCGTACCGGGCGGCCCGCAGGTGAACAATCGCCTGCTCATGACCGTCGGCAAGGTCGACTTCTACCTCAGCGCCAACCTGCTGCAGAGCTTCGATGCGGTGGCCCAGGGCATCCCGACGCTCGCGGTCGCCGCCCTGTTTCAGAAGGACCCGCAGGTGCTGCTCGCGCATCCGGGCCAAGGCGTCGAACGCTTCGAGGACCTGAAAAAGCTCACGCTGCTGATCTCGAGCGAAGGGCTTGCGAGCTACTTCCAATGGATGCGCAACGAGTTCGGCTTCAAAGAGGAGCAGACGCGGCCCTATACGTTCAATCCGCAGCCCTTCCTCGCCGACAAGCGCAGCGGCATGCAGGGCTACGTCACTTCGGAGCCCTACGCGGTCGAGAAGCAGGGGGGCTTCAAGCCCAAAATCTTCCTCCTCGCCGACTATGGCTTCAATACCTATTCGACGCTGATCGAGACCCGGCGCGAAATGGTCGAGAGCAAGGCGGACATCGTGCGCCGCTTCGTCGAGGCCTCGATCATCGGCTGGTACAACTACATCTACCACGACAATTCGGCGGCCAACGCGCTCATCAAGCAGCACAACCCGGAGATGACGGACGAGCTGCTCGCCTACTCGGTCGCGAAGATGAAGGAGTACGGCATCGTCGATTCCGGCGACTCGCTGGAGCTCGGCATCGGCGCCATGACCGAGGCGCGGGTCGCGAGCTTCTTCGACAAGATGGTGCGCGCCGGCGTGGTCAAGCCCGGCATCGACTTCCGCCAGGCCTACACCCCCCGCTTCGTGAACAAACGCGTCGGCATCGAGCTGCGGCCGAAGAACTGACAGCGCGTAGCCTTTCCCCTCATCTCCAGGCTGCAGCGGCGCGGCGCGGGGCGGCGCAGGGATGCGGGGGCGCGCCGATCTGCGCCGCCCCGCCTCCTATTGGCGCACGAGCCGCAGCGGCTCGCGCAGCTCCGGAATCCGCTGCCAGGTCGTCGGGTCGACCTCCTCGAATCGCCAGACCTCGCCGCGGGCCGGGATCAGCACGAGCTGGCCGCGGTCGAACCGCCAGGCGACTGGGCCGAAGCCCGCGACCGCGGCGTCGCAGCCCGGCTTGACCTTGACGGCGAGAGCGTCCTGCGCGGCCGGCGTGGTGGTGAGCGTGACGCGGCAAAGGGGCCTGCCGGATTCGCGCGTGAAGGCCCACTCGCCGGCCAGCTCTTCGGGCTTGCGCTGCTCGGCAGCGCCGCCCGCGACGCTCTGCAGAAAGACGAGCCCCTCGCCCGGCCGCTCGCCCTCGTAGAGGCCGCCCTCGACCTCGGAGAGTTCGAGCACCGGCCGCCCGCGGGCGTCGAGCAGCTGGATCGCCTCGCGCGCGCCGACGGTCCAGGCGACGACATTGCGCGTGAAGGGAAACGCTTCGGCACATTTCGGGTCCCACGCGATCGCGGCGCCGACACCGGCCGCGGCGTCCTTGAGGGTCACGATGCAGGTGCGGTCGCGCTCCGCGTTCGACATTTCCCAGGTGCCCACGGCGCCTTTCGCCGCCTCGCTCGCCGGCGCGGGCGCCTGCGCGGGGGCGGTCGCCGCCGAAGCGAGGAGGCCGCCGAGGACGGCCAGGGCGACGCCGGCCGGCCGGCCCGCGGCGCGGAGTGGGGCTGTCGCGCGCTCTTTCATTCCTCAAGCCCTTTTCGGAGGCCAGGGCGTCTCCGGCACCGGCGTCAGCGGCGGCTCGCCGCGCTTCCAGCGCACCAGATTGTCGACGACGAGCCGCTCCATCGCGCGCCGCGTCGGTTCCGACGCCGACCCCACATGGGGAAGCAACACCACGTGATCCATGTCGATCAGCTCCTGCGGAACGAGCGGTTCGTCGGCAAAGACGTCAAGCCCGGCGGACAGGATCTTCCGCTCCTTCAGCGCCGCGATGAGCGCCCGCTCGTCCACGACGGAGCCGCGCGCCATGTTGATGAGAATGCCGTTGGGGCCCAGGGCCTCGAGCACCTTCGCATCGATGAGGTGGCGCGTCTCCGCCCCGCCCGGCGTGATGACCAGGAGCACGTCGACGGCCCGCGCCATCTCGATCAGGCTGGGAAAGTAGGGGTACGGCGCCTCGGGCCGCGGCCGGCGCGCATGGTAGACGACCGGCACCCGCATGGCCTCGAGCCGGCGTGCGATGGCCTGGCCGATGCGGCCCAGCCCGACCAGGCCGACCGTGCGGTCGCGCAGCGAGGCGGTGAGGCGGTAGTCGCCCTTTCTCGCCCACTCGCCGGCACGCAGATAGCGCTCGGCTCGCGGCAGCTCGCGCACGGTGCACAACAGAAGGCCGATCGCGGTGTCCGCGACCTCCTCGGTGAGGACGTCGGGCGTGTTGGTCACGATGACGCCGTGCGCGGCCGCCCACTGCGCGTCGATGTTGTCATAGCCGACGCCGAAGCTTGCGACGATCTCGAGCTTGCCGAAGCGCTGCATGAGCGCGCCGTCGGCGCCGCCCGGTGGCCCGCCCACCGCGACGAAGCGCAGGTGCGGCGCAAGGCGGGCGACGAGGTCGTCGGCGAGATCCTTCGGATGGACCACGGCGTGCACCGTGAACTCCTCCTCGAGCCCGGCGAGGATGTGCTTTTTGGGCGGTCCGAGAAACAGCACCGCAGGCTTCTCGTCGGCCATTCGATTTTTCTCCGTTCTTCCCGGCGCATGGGGCCGGCGCGTGGGGCCGGCGCATGAGGAGTCGCCACGCCCGCGCGGGGCGCCGCAGGCGGCCGCCGGCGCGCGCCGGCATCAATGATACGATGATAGTACTTGATTTCCCCAAGCGCGGCGCAACAATGACCCCACAATGAACAAACGGCAAACGCCGTTGCCGAAGAGAAGCGGAAAGCTTCCACGGCTTTCAGTGGGGAGGAAGCGATGGCGTCGGTGCTCATCAGCGACGTCAAGAAGGCGTTTGGCGCAGTCTACGTCATCCACGGCGTCGACATCGACATCGGCGACGGCGAGTTCGTCGTGCTGGTCGGACCCTCCGGCTGCGGCAAGTCGACCCTGCTGCGCATGATCGCCGGCCTCGAGAACATCACGGTCGGCGAGATCCGCATCGGCAATCGCGTCGTCAACCACGTTCCGCCGAAAGAGCGCGACATCGCCATGGTGTTCCAAAACTATGCGCTCTATCCGCACATGACGGTTGCCGCCAATATGGGCTTCTCGCTCAAGCTGCGCGGCGCCCCGAAGGAGGAGATCGACAGCCGCGTCCGCCGCGCCGCGGAAATTCTGGGACTCACCCCCTATCTCGACCGCTATCCGCGCCAGCTCTCCGGCGGGCAGCGCCAGCGCGTCGCCATGGGCCGCGCGATCGTGCGCGATCCGCAGGTCTTCCTGTTCGACGAGCCGCTGTCGAACCTCGACGCCAAGCTGCGGGTCGCGATGCGCACGGAGATCAAGGAGCTGCATCAGCGGCTCAGGACCACCACCATCTATGTGACGCACGACCAGATCGAAGCGATGACGATGGCGGACAAGATCGTCGTCATGCACGACGGCATCGTCGAGCAGATCGGCGCGCCGCTCGACCTCTACGACCGTCCCGCCAATCTGTTCGTCGCCGGCTTCATCGGCTCTCCGGCCATGAACTTCATCAAGGGCCGGGTGACGACGGACGGCGCCGCCGCGTTCGAGGGGCCGAACGGCGTGCGCCTGCCGCTCGCGACGGCTCCGGCGAGCTCCGACGGTCGCCCGGCGGTTTATGGAATCCGCCCGGAGCACTTCACGATCGCGGACGACGGCGTGGAGGTCGAGATCGTGGTGGTGGAGCCGACCGGCTCGGAGACGCAGGTCTTCGCCTCCCTCGGCGGGGAGGAGATCGTGGCGGTCTTTCGCGAGCGCCATCCGTTCAAGCCGGGCGACCGAATACGCCTCAAACCGAATCCGACGCTCGTCCATCTGTTCGACGAGACGACCGGCAAGCGGCTGAACGCCTGAAACTATAAAGCCAAGGGAGGAACGACCATGACTGACTTCACCCGTCGCGTCCTGCTTCAAGGCAGCGGAGCGCTCGCCGCGGCGAGCGCGCTCACGGGGCCGGCCTTGTTCGAATGGGCGAAGGCCTGGGCGCAAGCGGCGCCCTGGAAGGCGGAGAAGGGCGCGAAGCTCACCGTCATGCGGTGGAAGCGGTTCGTCGAATCCGAAGACAAGGCGTTCAACGAGATGGTGGCGGCGTTCAAGGCCGCAACCGGCGCCGAAATGAACGTGTTCAGCGAGTCCTACGAGGATGTGCAGCCGAAGGCCTCGGTCGCCGCCAATACCGGTTCCGGCCTCGACCTCGCCTGGGGCCTGCACACGCTGCCGCAGCTCTTCCCCACCAAGGTGCTGGTGCTGAACGATGTCGCCGACTATCTCGGCAAGAAGTACGGCGGCTGGACCGATGCGGCGGCCATCACCTGCAAGCAGGGCAACAACTGGCTCGGCATTCCGGTCGCAACCATCGGCGGCTACATGACCTACCGGAAGTCGGCGGCGGACAAGGCGGGATTCAGCGAGTTCCCCAAGGATTTTCCCGGCTTCCTCGAGCTGTGCAAGGCGCTCAAGAAGAACAACACGCCGGCCGGCTTCGCGCTCGGCCACGCCTCGGGCGACGGCAACGCCTGGGTCCACTGGGTCCTGTGGGGGCACGGCGCCTACACGGTCGACGAGAACGACAAAGTCATCATCAATTCGCCGGAGACCGTAAAGGCGCTCGAATACGCCAAGGCCCTCTACGAGACGTTCATTCCCGGCACGGCGTCCTGGAACGACTCCTCGAACAACAAGGCGTTCCTGGCCGGCGAGCTGTACCTCACGTCGAACGGAATCTCGATCTACGTCGCCGCCAAGGACGATCCGAGCAAGAAGGACATCGCCGAGGACACCTACCACGCGCTCTGGCCCGTGGGCCCGGTGGGCAAGCCGACCGAGCTGCAGCTCAGCGTGCCCATACTGGCCTTCAAGTTCACCAAATATCCGAACGCCGCAAAGGCCTTCATCGCCTTCATGCTGGAGAAGGAAAACTTCGACAAGTGGCTCTTGGGCGCCCGCGGCTATCTAACCCATACGCTCAATGCCTATGACGCGAGTCCGGTGTGGACCGCCGACCCGAAGAACCAGGTGTTCAGCCAGGCGAGCAAGCGCGCGCTGCCGGCCTCCGGCATCGGCAAGCCGGGCGAGAAGGCGGCGACCGCCATCGCCGACTTCATCGTGGTCGACATGTTCGCGAACTACTGCACCGGACGCGAGGACATCAAGGGCGCCATCTCGATCGCCGAACGGCAGCTCAGGCGCATCTACCGCTGAACGCAGGACGGGGCGGCCGGCCGCTTCCGGGCCGACCGCCTCCCGGCCGCCTTCCGGGAGGGGCCGGCAAACCTGATCGGGCGCCTTCCGGGCCCGCGCCATGCGCAAGCCTTTGAGGACGGCGCCAATGTGCAAGGCAAGACCCGCACGCGGGCGAGGTGGACATGGCTGACATCGCCCTCGACCACAAAGCCGGCACGCTTGCGGCCCGCGCCGCGGCGGCGTGGGAGCGGCTGAAGGTCAATCGTAACTGGCTCGGCTTCTGGTTCATGCTGCCGGCGATGGCCTTCCTGATCCTGTTTCTCGCCTATCCGCTCGGGCTCGGCATATGGATCTCGTTCACCGATGCGCGCATCGGGCGGGCGGGCGAGTTCATCGGCCTCGAGAACTACCAGTGGCTCACGGACGACTCGATCTTCTGGCTGTCGGTGTTCAACACGCTGCTCTACACGGCGGTCGCGAGCGTGTTCAAGTTCGCGATCGGCCTCTATCTTGCGCTGTTGCTCAATAAAAACCTGCCGTTCAAGGCCATTCTGCGCGCGCTCGTTCTCATTCCCTTCATCGTGCCGACCGTGCTCTCGGCGCTCGCCTTCTGGTGGATCTTCGACGCGCAGTTCTCGATCGTCTCCTGGGCCTTGCGGCAGCTCGGCGTCATCGAGCAGAACATCAACTTCCTCGGCGACGCGAACTGGGCGCGGTTCTGCGTGATCTTCGCCAATATCTGGCGCGGCGTGCCGTTCGTCGCGATCACGCTGCTCGCGGGGCTGCAGACCGTGCAGCCGTCCCTGTACGAAGCCGCAACCATCGACGGCGCGACGCGCTGGCAGATGTTCCGCTACATCACCTATCCGCTGCTCACGCCGATCATCGCCGTGGTGATGACCTTCTCGGTGCTCTTCACCTTCACCGACTTCCAGCTCATCTGGGCCATGACGCGCGGCGGGCCGGTCAACGCCACCCATCTGATGGCGACGCTGTCCTATCAGAGGGCGATCATCGGCGGCTATCTCGGCGAAGGGGCGGCGATTTCGAGCGCCATGATCCCCTTCCTGCTCACCGCCATCATGATTTCCTGGTTCGGCCTGCAGCGTCGCAAATGGCAGCACGGGGAGGCCCATGACTGATCTTCCCGCTCCCAAGCCTGCCGATCTGAAGGCCGTCCTCTCGGGCGCGTCGCCCCTCGCCGACCGCAGCGAGGGCATGAGCTATCTCGAGACCCTGCCGCGCCGGCTCGTGACGCTGTATCTGCCGCTCGGCATCATCCTCGTCGTGCTGCTGTTCCCGTTCTATTGGATGGCGCTCACCGCCATCAAGCCCGACGAGCAGCTGCTCGATCTCGACAGGTTCAACCCCTTTTGGACCACGGCGCCGACGCTCAAGCACGTCGAGAAGCTGTTGTTCGAGAGCCATTATCCGCAGTGGCTGTGGAACACCATGTATGTCGCCATCGCCTCGACCGTCCTGTCGATCGTGGCGAGCGTGCTCGCGGCCTATGCGATCGCGCGGCTGCAATTCCGCGGCGCGCAGTGGATCGGCGGCCTGATCTTCCTCGCCTATCTCGTGCCGCCCTCGATCCTGTTCATTCCGCTCGCGACCGTCGTGTTCCAGTACGGGCTGTTCGACACGCCGTTCGCGCTCATTCTCACCTATCCGACCATTCTGATCCCGTTCTCGACCTGGCTGCTGATGGGCTACTTCAAGACGATCCCGTACGAGCTCGAAGAATGCGCGCTGATCGACGGCGCGAGCCGCTGGCAGATCCTGCTGAACATCATCCTGCCGCTGTCGGTGCCGGGTCTGATCTCCGCCTTCATCTTCTGCTTCACGCTGTGCTGGAACGAGTTCATCTACGCCCTCACCTTCCTCACCTCGGTGCAGAACAAGACCGTTCCGGTCGCGATCGTGAACGAGTTCGTGGACGGCGACATCTACCGCTGGGGCTCGCTGATGGCGGGCGCGCTGGTGGGCTCGCTGCCGCTCGTCGTTCTTTACGCGTTCTT
>JADGHE010000080.1 GCA_019689555.1 Variibacter sp.
TGTAGCCCGGATTGAGCGCAGCGAAATCCGGGGAAGGCGATGGGCGGGCACCTTGCCCGGGCGATGCGTGAGCGGGTGGCGAGCATCATGTAGCCCGGATTGAGCGCAGCGAAATCCGGGGAGGGCGAGGGGCGGGCAAATTGCCCGGGCGATGCGCGAGCGGGTAGCGAGCATCCATCACCATGTAGCCCGGATTGAGCGCAGCGAAATCCGGGGAAGGCGATGGGCGGGCACCGCTCATCCCGCATTTCGCTGCCGCTCAATGCGGGCTACGGACCACGCTGTTCGCAAGGCACGTCGCACGGATCGGGCGCGGCGCAATCCGGGGAAGGCGATGGGCGGGCACCGCTCATCCCGCATTTCGCTGCCGGCGGGCTACTCTTCCCGCATTTCGCTGCCGGCGGGCTACGGACCACGCTGTTCGCAAGACACGTCGCACGGATCGGGCGCGGCGCAATCCGGGGAGGGCGGCGCGCAAGCAGCAAGCAATGCCTTTCTGCCTTGCGCGGCCGTGCCATGCGGGCCACTCGCCTCGGCCAGGGCGGCCTATGTCTGGTCCCGCGCCCGGCGTCGGCCGTGAGCCGCCGCAAGTCAGGGCGCGATGGCCGCCCGAATCCCGTCGATCACGTACTGCACCGCCAGGGCGGCGAGCAGAATGCCGAGGAGGCGCGACAGGACGAGGTTGCCCGTCACCCCCAGCCAGTGGCCGATCTGCGCGGCGAACCAGAAGACGGCGACGCACAGGGCGGCCACGAGCGCGATGATGACGAGCAGGCCGGCGAGCATCGCCGTGTTCCCCGCGGCCTGCCCGGCGAGCAGCACCGTCGCCGTGATGGCCCCCGGCCCGGCGAGCAGGGGAATGGCGAGCGGGAAGGCGGCGATGTGGTGCGGGCGATCCTTGTGGACCGCCTCCTCGGCGGTCCGCGCCTGGCGCTCGGTCCGCTGCAGATAGACCATCTCGAAGGCGATCGCGAACAGCAGCAGGCCCCCGGCGATGCGGAAGGCCGGCAGGCCGATGCCGAGCTGCCGCAGCAGCCAGGCGCCGCCGAGCGCGAAGCCGGCGAGGACGAGGCCGGCGATCGCGGAGGCCAGCACGGCCGTCCGGACCTGCTCGTTCCGCGGAAGGTGGTGCGTGAGCGACAGGAAGACCGGCGCAAGGCCTACGGGATCGACCACCACCACCAGCGTCACCAGGGCGGAAACGGCGAAATCGAGCGGCATGGGCCGGGCGTAACCGCGCCGTTCCGCGGGGTCAATCGCCCCGCCGCCCGGCCGCCCTTGCGCCAAAGGCCCCCGCGCGCCGGACGCGCAGCGAAAGTCGGCGTTCAAGCCATTGAAACATCGGTCGAAACTACTACATGAGAGGGGCGATTTTCGGTGGCCTTCGGCGCACCGAAAGGCTATATCTTCCCGTCCCTACGCAGCCTGAGATTCGCCCTTGTCAGACCCGGAAGATCTTGCGTCCGGGGGCCGCGGTCCCTCGGATGTCCGCCCCGTGTCGATCACCGACGAGGTGAAGCGCTCGTACCTCGATTACGCCATGAGCGTGATCGTGGCGCGCGCGCTGCCCGATGCGCGCGACGGCCTGAAGCCCGTCCACCGACGCATCCTCTATTCGATGCACGAGAACGGGCACACGCCCGACAAGAAATACGTCAAGTCGGCGCGCGTCGTCGGCGACGTGATGGGTAAGTACCACCCGCACGGCGACCAGGCGATCTACGACGCGCTCGTGCGCATGGCGCAGCCGTTCTCCATGCGCATCCCGCTCATCGACGGGCAGGGCAATTTCGGCTCGGTCGACGGCGACCCGCCGGCGGCGATGCGGTACACGGAATGCCGCCTCGCCGAGCCGGCGATGGAGCTGCTCGAGGACATCGACAAGCAGACCGTCGATTTCCAGCCGAACTACGACGGCAACGAGCGCGAGCCGGTGGTGCTGCCGGCCCGCTTCCCCAACCTCCTGGTCAACGGCGCCGGCGGCATCGCCGTCGGCATGGCCACGAACATTCCGCCGCACAATCTCGGCGAGATCGTCGACGCCTGCGTGGCGTTGATCGAAAATCCCGATCTCTCGATCGACGCGTTGAACGCCATCGTGCCCGGCCCGGATTTTCCGACCGGCGGCGTCATTCTCGGCCGCGCCGGCATCCGCGCCGCCTATCACCTCGGGCGCGGCTCGATCGTGATGCGCGGCAAGGCGACGATCGAAACCATTCGCCGCGACCGCGAGGCCATCGTCATCACCGAAATTCCCTACCAGGTGAACAAGGCCAGCATGGTCGAACGCATCGGCGAGCTGGTGCGCGAGAAGAAGATCGAGGGCATCGCCGAGCTGCGCGACGAGTCCGACCGCGACGGCTATCGGGTGGTGATCGAGCTGCGCCGCGAGGCCAAGGCGGACGTCGTGCTCAATCAGCTCTACCGGTTCACGCCGCTGCAGGCGACCTTCGGCGCCAACATGGTGGCGCTCGACGGCGGCCGGCCGCAGGTCATGAACCTGCGGGATCTGCTGCGCGCCTTCCTCGGCTTCCGCGAGGAGGTGGTCTCGCGCCGCACCAAGTACCTGCTGGCGAAGGCGCGCGAGCGCGCCCACGTGCTGGTCGGCCTCGCCATCGCGGTCGCCAATATCGACGAGGTCATTCGCATGATCCGCAGCGCGCGCGACCCCAGCGCCGCGCGCGAGGCGCTGATGGAGCGCGAATGGCCGGCCGCGGCGGTCGCCGATCTCGTGGCGCTGATCGACGATCCGCGCCACCGCGTCTCGGAAGCGGCGACCTACCGGCTCTCGCACGAGCAGGCGCGCGCCATTCTCGACCTGAGGCTGCAGCGGCTCACGGCGCTCGGCCGTGACGAGATCGCGGGCGAGCTCGACACGCTGGCGAAGGAAATCAGCGACTATCTCGACATCCTGCGCTCGCGCGCCCGCATCCTCGCGATCGTGCGCGACGAGCTCGTCTCCATCAAGAACAAGTTCGCGACGCCGCGGCGCACGCAGATCCTCGATCAGGAAGGCGAGCTCGAGGACGAGGATCTGATCCAGCGCGAGGACATGGTGGTCACCGTCTCCCACCTCGGCTACATCAAGCGCGTCCCGCTCTCGACCTACCGCGCGCAGCGCCGCGGCGGCAAAGGCCGCTCGGCCATGGAGACGCGCGAGGAGGATTTCGTCACGCGCCTCTTCGTGGCGTCCACCCACGCGCCGCTCCTGTTCTTCTCCTCGCGCGGGAAGGTCTACAAGGAGAAGGTGTGGCGTCTGCCGGAGGCGGGGCCGCAGTCGCGCGGCAAGGCGCTCATCAACATCCTGCCGCTCGAGCAGGGCGAGCGCATCACGACCGTGATGCCCCTGCCGGAGAACGAAGAGTCGTGGGGCAATCTGGACGTCATGTTCGCCACGACCAAGGGCACCGTCCGGCGCAACAAGCTTTCGGACTTCGTGCAGGTCAACCGCACGGGCAAGATCGCCATGAAGCTCGAGGAGGGCGAGGCGATCATCGACGTCCAGATCTGCACGGAGAAGGACGACGTGCTGCTCACCACCGCGGGCGGCCAGTGCATCCGTTTCCCGGTGACCGACGTCCGCGTGTTCAAGGGCCGCGACTCGATGGGCGTGCGCGGCATCGCCCTGGAGGAGGACGACAGCGTCATCTCGCTCTCGATCCTCCGTCACGTCGACGCGACGGCGGACGAGCGCTCGGCCTATCTCAAGCGCGCGAATGCGGTGCGGCGCGGCTCGAACGGCGAGGCCGTCGAGGACAATGGCGGCGACGGCGAGGAGGCGGCGGGCGCGATCGAGCTCGGCGAGCGGCGTTACGTCGAGATGTCGGCGGCCGAGCAGTTCGTGCTGACGGTGTCGGAGAACGGCTACGGAAAGCGCACCTCGTCCTATGAGTATCGCACCACCGGACGGGGCGGGAAGGGCATCACCGCCATGACCGTGAACGCCCGCAACGGCCGGCTGGTCGCCTCCTTCCCGGTCGAGGAAAGCGATCAGATCATGGTCATCACCGACGGCGGCCAGTCCCTGCGCTGCAACGTCAACGAAATCCGCATCGTCGGCCGCGCCAGCCAGGGCGTCAGGGTGATCGACACCGCCGACGGCGAGCGCGTCGTCTCGGTCGAACGGATCAACGAGGACGGCGACGGGGAGAACGGGGCGGGCGCCGGCTGACGCCCGCTCCGCTTCGGCAAGCCCCTGCGGCGGGACCGCGCCGGGTGCGACACCCGCCACGCTATGCAGCCGGCGCGTTTGGGGTTATGCGGCTTGGAAGGTTCATCGGCCGGCCCGCATCCCCATGTCCCTCGAACTCTATGGCCTCTTCGTGCTCGCCTCCGTTCTTTTGGTGGCGACGCCGGGCCCGAATGTCGCTCTGATCGTCGGCACCAGTTTGCGCTACGGCTTGCGCGCGGGCCTCATGACGGTGGCGGGCGTGAACCTCGGGCTCGCCCTGCAGATGTCGGCGATCGCGCTCGGGCTCGCCTGGCTCGTCGACCTCTTCGCCCGTCATTTCGACCTCATCCGCTATGCCGGGGCGGCCTATCTCGCCGTCCTGGGGCTGCAGCAGCTCCTGGCGCGGCGGGCAGAAACGGCGGACCTCCCGCCGCTGCGGGGCGAGCGCGCCTTCGCGCAAGGGCTCGCCGTCGCCTTCGGCAATCCGAAGACGCTCATTTTCCACGCGGCCTTTCTGCCGCAGTTCGTGTCGGGGGAGAGCGGCAGCGGGGGCGTTCTGTGGCTTCTGGTCGCCACCTATTGCGTGATCTCGGGCGTCGGAGACGGGCTCTGGGGACTCTTCGCCGCGCGCGCCCGCGCCGCGGTGTCGGGCCGCGCCCAGCGCATCGCCGACCGGGCCTCCGGGGCGATCCTGCTCGGCGGCGCCGCGGTGCTGCTCGCCGCCGGGCGCCGGTGACGCGCGCGGGCAGGCGCGCGCTCCCGCTTGCTGCGCGGCCGCGGCCGGGATAGACCCGCGCCATGCCGCGAACCGCTCTTTACGCCGGATCGTTCGATCCGGTGACCAACGGACATCTCGACGTCGTGCGCCAGGCCGCCCGCCTGGTCGACCGGCTGGTCATCGCCGTCGGCGTTCACCCGGGCAAGACGCCGCTGTTCTCCGCCGAGGAGCGGCTCGCCATGCTCGCCGAGGTGTGCGGGCCGGCGGTCGCGGCGTCGGGCTGCGAGCTCAAATACATCACCTTCGCCGATCTCGTGGTGTCGGCCGCCCGCCGGGAGGGGGCGACGCTGCTCATCCGCGGCCTGCGCGACGCCAGCGATTTCGACTACGAAATGCAGATGGCGGGCATGAACGCGGCCATGGCGCCCGACGTGCAGACCGTCTTCCTGCCGGCCTCGCCCGCGCTGCGCCCGATCGCGGCCACATTGGTCAGGCAAATCGCCGCGATGGGCGGCGACGTCGGCGGGTTCGTGCCGGCGAGCGTCGCCAAGCGGCTCGCCGCCAAATTCGCCAAGGCCGACAAGTCTTGAGGAGCCGCATGATCCGTCTGCTTGCCGCCGCCGCGCTCGCCGCGGGGCTCGTCACCGGCTCCGCCGCGGCCCAGCCGGCGGACCCGCAGAACATCGTGCAGATCGACACCACCAAGGGCCGCATCACGGTCGCGCTGCGGCCCGATCTCGCGCCCCGGCACGTCGAGCGCATCAAGGCGCTCGCGAACGAGAAGTTCTACGACAACGCGCCGTTCCACCGCGTCATCGAGGGCTTCATGGCGCAGACGGGCGACGGCGCGCGCGGCGACGGTACCGGCAAGTCGAAGTATCCCGACCTGCCGGCGGAGTTCTCGGACGTGCCGTTTCGGCGCGGCGTCGTCGGCATGGCGCGGGCGGCGAACCCGAATTCGGCCAACAGCCAGTTCTTCATCATGTTCGCCGACGCCCCCCACCTCGACGGGCAGTACACGGTGGTCGGGCAGGTGATCAGCGGGATGGACGTCGTCGACAAGCTCAAGCGCGGCGAGCCTGTGCGCGACCCCGACCGCATCCTTCAAATGCGCGTCGGCGCCGCGGCGCGCTGACGGGCGGCGCTGCGCTCCCCGCGTCCGACCGGCCCCTCGACGGGCCGCCCGCAACACCAGAGCAGGATTTGCATCATGGCTGAAGACCAGAGAAACACGTTGCTGCTGGAAACCACCCAAGGCCCGGTCACGATCGAGATGCGGCCGGACCTCGCCCCGCGCCATGTCGCGCGCATCAAGGAGCTGGTGCGGCAGGGCTTCTACGACGGCGTTCCATTTCATCGCGTGATCGACGGCTTCATGGCGCAGACCGGCGATCCCACCGGGACGGGGATGGGCGGCTCCGGGCAGAAGCTCAAGGCCGAGTTCAACACCGCGCCGCACGTGCGCGGCACGGTGTCCATGGCCCGCGCCTCGAACCCTGATTCCGCCGACAGCCAGTTCTTCATCTGCTTCGACGACGCGCGCTTCCTCGACGGGCAGTACACCGTGTGGGGAACCGTCACCGCCGGCATGGAGAACGTGGACAAGCTCAAGCGCGGCGAGCCGGTGCGCGATCCCGACAGGATTGTGAAAGCGACCCTGGTCGGGGATGCCTAGGATTGCCTCTCCCCCTATGCGGGACGCGGTCGCCGCAGCGGCGCGGCGGGTGAGGGCGCCTTGGCGTGAGCCTTTGGGGGCCGACTGCGCCCTGCGCCCCGCCTTCTCTCCGCCCGCGGGGGAGCGGGGGTGAACCGCATGCGCACGGACCTCTTCGACTTCGAGCTGCCGCCTGAACGCATCGCGCTCAGGCCCGCGAGCCCGCGCGACGCCGCGCGGCTCCTCGTGGTGCGGCCGGGGCACTCGCCCGAGACCGAGGATCGCCGCGTCGCCGACCTGCCCGATCTGCTCAAGCCCGGCGACGCGCTCGTATTCAACGACAGCCGCGTGATTCCGGCGCGCCTCGTCGGCCGCAGGCTGACGCCGGGCGGGGAGGGGGCGCGCATCGAGGCGACTTTGCACCAGCGGCTCGACGGCTCCCGCTGGCGCGCTTTCGTGCGCCCCGCGAAGAAGCTGCGGCCGGGCGACGTCGTCCGCTTCGGCGAAGAGGGCCGCGTGTGCTTTCTCGGGCAGCTCGACGCGACGGTGGAGTCGAAGGAGGAAGGGGGCGAGGTCACCCTCGCCTTCGCGTTCCACGGGCCGGTGCTTGACCAAGCGATCGAGGAGAGGGGCGACATGCCGCTGCCGCCCTACATCGCCGCGCGCCGCGCGCCCGACGCGCAGGACCGCATCGACTACCAGACCGTGTTCGCCCGCGTCGAAGGCTCGGTCGCGGCGCCGACCGCGGGCCTGCATTTCACCGAGGCCCTGCTCGCGCGCCTCGGCGAACGCGGGGTCGGCATCCATTTCGTGACCCTGCACGTCGGCGCCGGGACCTTCCTGCCGGTCAAGGCGGAGGACACCGCCGATCACCGCATGCACGCGGAGTTCGGGGAAGTGAGCGAAGCGACGGCCGACGCCCTGAACACGGTGCGGGCGCGCGGTGGCCGCATCGTCGCGGTCGGCTCCACCGCGCTGCGGCTGCTTGAGACCGCCGCCGACGAGGGCGGCCGCGTGCGGCCGTTCTCCGGCGAGACGGCGATCTTCATCACCCCCGGCTACCGGTTCCGCGCGGCGGACCTGCTGCTCACGAATTTCCACCTGCCGCGCTCGACCCTGTTCATGCTCGTCGCGGCCTTCAGCGGGCTCGACGTGATGCGGCGCGCCTATGCGCACGCGATCGCGTCGCACTACCGCTTCTATTCCTACGGCGACGCCTGCCTGCTTTATCGTGCCGCTGCATGAACGCCTTTTCCTTCCGCCTCTGCGCCACCGACGGCCAAGCCCGCACCGGCGAAATCGTCACCCCGCACGGGATCGTGCGGACGCCCGCCTTCATGCCGGTCGGCACGCAGGCGACCGTGAAGGGCATGCAGCCCGAGGCCCTGCGCGCGCTCGGCGCCGACATCGTTCTCGGCAACACCTATCACCTGATGCTTCGCCCCGGCGCGGAGCGGATCGCGCGGCTCGGCGGCTTGCACGCCTTCATGCGCTGGCCGCACGCGATCCTCACCGATTCCGGCGGCTTCCAGGTGATGTCGCTGTCCCCCTTGCGCAGCATCGACGCGAACGGCGTGATGTTCCGCTCGCACCTCGACGGCTCGACCCATGTGCTCACGCCCGAGCGCGCCGTCGAAATTCAATCGCTGCTCGGCGCCGACATCGCGATGCAGCTCGACGAATGCGTTAAGCTGCCGGCGAGCGCCGCGGAGCTTGCGCGCGCCATGCGTCTTTCCCTGGCGTGGGCCGAGCGTTGCAAGCGCGCGTTCGAGGCCGCTGCGGAGGGGCGGGCGCTGTTCGCCATCGTCCAGGGCGGGGACGATGCCGGCTTGCGGGTCGAAAGCGCGCGCGCCCTCGTCGCCATGGACTTTCAGGGCTACGCCATCGGCGGCCTCGCGGTCGGCGAGCCGCAGGAGGTGATGCTGCGCATGATCGAGACGGTGACGCCGATCCTGCCCGCCGACCGCCCGCGTTACCTCATGGGCGTCGGCACGCCGGAGGACATCGTCGAGGCGGTCGCCCGCGGCATCGACATGTTCGATTGCGTGATGCCCACGCGCAACGGCCGCCACGGGCTCGCCTTCACGCGGTTCGGGCCGGTCAATCTGAAGAACGCGCGTCATGCCGACGATCCGCGGCCGCTCGATCCCGAAAGCCCCTGCGCGGCCGCGCGCGAATATTCCCGCGCCTATCTGCATCATCTCGTGAAGGCGAACGAGATGCTCGGCGCGATCCTGCTGACCACCATCAATCTCGCCTACTACCAGGAGCTGATGGCGGGCGCCCGCGCGGCGATCGCGGCGGGCCGCTTTGCTGACTTCCGCGCCGCGCTGCGCGAGGGCTGGGCGCGGGGCGACCGCGCCGCCTAGGCCGCGATTTGCGCGGCTGCGGGCGTCTCCCGCCCGTCGGCGCGTCCGGCCTCCAGGTCCGCCATTGGGGCGAGGGCGACGCGATTGCGCCCGGCGGCCTTGGCCTTGTACAGCGCCTGATCGGCCTGCTCGATCAGCGCGTCGAGGTCCTGCTCGGGGTCCTGGATGATCGCGACGCCGATGCTGATCGTCGCTTCGACCGGGCGGCCATCCACCATCTCAGCCGTGCTCGCGAAGGCGCGGCGGATCCGGTCGGCCACGACGAAGGCGTTGTCGCGGTTGGCGTCCGCGAGCAGGATCGCGAACTCCTCGCCGCCGAGGCGGCCGACGAGATCGGTGGAGCGCAGGTTCGCCGTGCTCACCTTGGCGAAAATCTGCAGCACGCGGTCGCCTATCGTGTGGCCGAAGCGGTCGTTGATGGATTTGAAGTGGTCGAGGTCGACCAGGAATACCGCGACGGGACGCATGCGCTGCACCTGCCGCCGCCGGATCTGCTCCGCGAACTCCAGGAAGGCGCGCCGATTGGCGAGTCCGGTCAGCGGGTCGACGAGCGCGGCGGTGCGGTGGCGCAGCTCCGCGCGCTCCTTGGCCATGGCCAGCAGGACGAAGGCGATCGAGATGGTAAACAGCAGCGCTTCGGGGCTCAGCACGGTGAGCCAGGCGCTCGTCAGCGCGCGGTCGATCGGCGTCGTCGGCGGCAGCATCAGGCTGATCGGCGTGCGCAGGAGAAACAGGGCGCCGTGCACGAACAGCAGAATGATGGCGGGCCAGCGCGAGACCAAAACCTCTTCGCGCCCGCGCCAGAACTCGTAGGCCGACAGCCAGCTGAACGTGGCGACGATCCCGCCGCTCAGCAGGGCGCGCACTTCGCCGGCCTCGGCGAAACCCGGGAACTGGCAGGCGATCATCCAAGCGCTGGCGCCCGCCGCGAGCGAGCCGGGCCGGGCTTCGCGCCCGTGAAACAGGCGCACGCCGGTCCACGTCACGCCGTAGGAGGTAAAGAGCAGCGCGCCGGCGAGGTCGATCGAGATGAGGTCGGCAGCCGTGCCGTAAAGTCCATAGAGGGCGATCGAGAGGCTGCGCAGCAGATGCGCGACGCCCCACCACGCGACCGCGCGGGTGCTGATGTTCTGCCACCAGGCGAGCAGCAGCAGCAGGCCGAGGATCGCCTCGATATACATCGTGAGCGAGAACAGCGTCTTGATATCAAGATCCATGGGGTCTCAAGAGCCGGTCGGGAAATGGTCGCGGCGGAACATAGGGAAGGCGCTCGCAAACAACCGTGAAAGCGCCGACATTTTTCACGCAGTTTTGCGGCGTGGTTGCCGATCCGTTGAGAGCGCGGCTCGACTTGTCGGCGTCCGTCGGCGGGGATCGGCCGGGGCGAGGGCGGGCGGCGCCGGGG